>CAYVWU010000038.1:0-16390 GCA_964455575.1 uncultured Cyanobium sp.
CCGGCGGGCTGATCACCGTGGCGCCCGGCAAAGGGGGCCTGGCCACCTATTCCCCGCCCCTGGATGACGCCGGCAACAGCGTTCGGGGCCAGCACACAGCGCGCTTTCTGTCGGAGCGGTTGGGGTTGAATCTGTTCGCGTCGCGCCCGGTGGAGCAGGGCTGAGACGCGGCGTGGAGCGCAAGGAGGCGCCAGATGCGAACGATTCTGAACACCCCATGGAGAAGGAAGCGATCACACCAAGCCGACAAACCCGATCTCGGCTCTTGGTCAAAAGGATGCCTTTGCACAAGCCGTCGACACCATCGGCCAGCAGGGCAGACCGGAACTGGATCGCATTGGCAGGCTCAATCAGTTTTGCCTACGGATCGATGCCTTCGCGACCGGGATTCGTGCGCTGCGGACCCGGGAAGGGAAGGAGGACATCCATCACGAACGCCAGGTCAGACTGATCAACGCAAGAATTCACACCGTGGTTTTTTTTGCAGACCCATCACGAGAGGGGACATGATCACGTCATTTCTCTTTGGGGGGCTCCGAACTGATGATGATCTGGGAAAGTCGTGCCAACATCCAGATTTCTGCCGAGGTTGGCACCCACTATCCCGTTCGCAGCCAGCTCGGCCTGGCAAAGAACCTCCTCGCCCCTCAAGGGGCGGACGGAGGACTGGAACGCTCCCGGGAGGGCGGAGCCACAACGCCTGCTGAGCACTCGCCCTCGGGGATGGTGCACGGGTGGCCATCGCGCAAGGCCAGATAACTTGGCGATAAGATTTCAATCCCATTCGCCTGACAGTTGTCCTGAATATTCTGGTGCAGAGCCGAATAATGAAAGACCATTGTACTGGGTTCATCCGTATACGCATTCAGCTGATAACTGATGAAGTTATTGTCCAAGCTCGTCTGCAGAACGAAAGGGGGTGGATCTTTCAAGATATGCTCTGTGCTCAGAGCCGCCTTGATCAGAGTGTTGTGGACCTTGCGCCAAGGCACGTCATAACCCAGAGTGATGGTGGTCTGCAAGATCAAAGAACGATTGAGTTCGCGGGAGGAGATATCATAATTGACAACCTTATTGCTCAACAGGCTTGAATTTGGAATCGTGATGACCTGATTGGCTGGCGTACAAATACGCACCGCAAGAAAATTGGTTTCCACAATATCACCAACGACATCACCAAAGCGGATGTGATCGCCAATTCGGAAGGCACGCGTGTAGATCAGGATCATCCCCCCGATCACATTCGTGACCACCGAGGTAGAACCCAATGAAAGGAGAAGACCCAGAAAAACAGAAACCCCCTGGAAGGCTGGTGAATTGAAGCCCGGCAGATAGGGAAAGGCTAAGATTACCGCCAAAGCGAGGACAAAGATGACCAGCAGGTTGTAGGTCGGACGTCCCCAATCAGGATAAAAGCCTGGGATCACGAGATGGCCACGATCCACCGCCATGAAAAAAGGCTTGACAACACGAAGCAGGTAGAAGGCAAGAAAGGCGATGATGGCGACAATGAACAGGTTTGGCAGATAGCCGGCCAAAGCTGACAAAATGAATTCCAACGACAGGCTGAAATAGCCCATGATGCTCTCACCGACAGCCCGGGTCCAGGGAAAAAGGCGAAGGTTGAAAGCGGCATAAACAAACAACAACACCAGCAGCAAGATGAGGCGCAGAAACTTGAGAATCTGGAGGCCGAAGGCAGCGATCGTTGCAGGGGAAACAATCTCCACCTCCTTGACACGGATGCCCGGGACCCGCGCAGCCACGCCACGGGCCAGCCAGGGAAAGAGCTTTCCAGTGGAGATGATAACGAGAAAACAAGCGGCCAGAAAGGCAAGGCTGGCCAACAGCGCATAGAAAGAGTTCCTGGCCAATTGCCGAGGCTTGCGGTCGTCTCGATAGCGGGCAATCCCGGACTGAATCATGGGCAGCAATCGTTCAGCCAGGATCTGAGGGGTCGAGCGTCGAGCCTTGGCGTCCTGCTCGGTGATCGTCAGCACCACCTCAGGACCAACGCTGAGGAAGACAGAGTTGTCATCCGCATTGCGCTGAATGGTGAGATCTGAAACCGCGATCGACTCATTCTGGGCAATGCGATTCAGCCGTCGCGTGATGGCCTGCGCCCGTTCCTCCGCTGAAAAGCCCGAGATGGCGCGCTGGATCGTCAGAAGCTCTTGACCATCCAGAAGCACAGGAAAGCCATCGATGCGATGGTCCCGTTGGGCCTGGCTGTAGGGCGGATCCAGAGGTTGCCCCCCCCGCGAAGGAAGGGCGCCAAGCGATACCGCGACGAGCAACAATAGGGCCGTCATCAGGGCCAGCAAGGGCCGCCGGTGCCGTCGCCGGCCGCTGGCGGGTGGCGGGGAGGGAGGGGTCTGGCGTGCAGGCATGACCGGACTGGGCAAGACAGACGGTGGCGGTGGAGGCAACGTCAGGACAAACGATGCAGGAAGAAAGGGATCATCACGGCGTTGAGAAGGTCAATGAAAAAGGCCGAAACCAAAGGCAGCACGATGAAGGCTTTGGGGGAAGGGGCAAACTTGTGGGTCACGGCGGTCATGTTGGCCATGGCGGTAGGAGTGGAGCCCAGGGTGAATCCCATGAAGCCCGCGGCCATCACGGCGGCGTCATACCCAGCGCCGAGCAGGGGGAACACAAGGAAGACGTTCAACAGCAACGCCAGAGCAAACTGCGCGAGGAGGAGGACCAGCAGGGGGCCGGCCAGATCCACCAGGGTCCAGAACTGAATGGTCATCAACGACATCGCCAGGAAGGCGCCGAGGGAGATCTCCGCGATGAGATCGAGGGCGGGTGTGCGGGAAGGCCAGCGGATGGGGACGCGTCCAAGGCGCGAGGGCAGCAGATTGCTGCACAGGATGCCAACGATCAGACAAGGGACAAAAAGCGGTAGAAACAAATCACGTTCCCGCAACACTTTTTGCAAGACAGACCCGAGGATGATGCAGATGTTGATGGCCAATACCGCTCCCAGCACATCCTCGGAGCCCATCATCATCGGCCTCACACCGCTGGGCCGGTTCAAGGGCGCCGGGTCGGGAGAGGAGGGAGGCCTTGGCGGCGAGGGTCTCCCTCCGGATGCCCCGCTGGCGCCCAGACGATGGTGGCGGATCAGGACCTGGGCGACCGGTCCTCCCGTGGCACTGGCAAGGATCAAGCCAAAGGTGGCGGCGGCGATGCCGATTTCCATGGCATTGGTCACGCCAGCCTCGGCCACGAAGCGGGGGGCCCAGGCGATGGCGGTGCCATGGCCGCCGATCAGCGACACCGTCCCCGCCAGCAGCCCAGCGGCGGGCGGCAGACCGAGCACGCGCGCAAGGGTGATGCCCAGCGTGTTCTGGGCCAGCATCAGGAGAATGGTGAGCGACAGCAACACCAGCAGGGAGCGGCCGCCGCGGCGCAGGTCAGCAAAACTGGCATTCATGCCGACCGTGGTGAAGAAATAGACGAGCAGCAGATCGCGGGCCCGCATGCCGAAATTGATCTGCAAACCGAAAGTCGCGTGAAGCAGGGCGATCAGCAGTGCGACAAACAGCCCGCCACTGACAGGCTCAGGAATGGTGAAGTCCTGCAGAAAACGCACCTGCCTGTTCAGCATTTTCCCCAGAAAGAGAACCAGGATTCCCAGCGTGACGGTCAGGAAGGAAGCGATCTGTATCTGTCCATCAACAATGTTCATCTGTTGCCAGGCGGCGAGGGGTTTCTTTCTGACCGAGCAGCCTAAACCGAGGCCTGTTTCTCCTCCGCGAGCGGGCTCGATCATGGGCACATCCGAGCCGTCACGGGAAGCGCTCCGCACATCCAGACTGGCCAGTCTCGCCGCGGGATTGGCAGGCTCCATCCGCGGCCCTCGGCCCCTGACGCCCACGGCGCGCTGCGGATGGATCCAGCGCGCCTGCGGGAGGGTTGCCAGGTTGTGCATGGGCTGGCAAGCCCCTTGCAAAATGGCATGGATAACAGCGCTGCAGTTATAGACATGAGAACAGATCGCAGTGTTTTTCAACGAGACCGAACGGAGTTGGGGATGATTGCCGCTCAAGACCTGCAGCAATCCTCGGACATAGAGTGAGCAGGATGAAGCCGGAAGGCCGCGGCTGGAGAACCGGGACAGATCTTGATTAAGTGAGATGTAGGCGCGGCAAGGATGGACGTAGCCTTTCACAAGCGTTGCACGGCCCTCCATGGTGACAATCCCGCAGAAGGCCCAGATTTTCGGAGATTCCTCTGGGGCAGACAGCGCAGGTCCCGGATCCAGCAGCACGGTCACCGTCGGCGGTGAGACCTTTGCGGTAGACCCCCGAGGAGGCAGCCTGAATAACAGTTTCACCTTCTTTAATGGCAATGTGAACTATGGACAAACCCCCTTCAGTCTAGCTATCCAATACCAACAGAATGCTGCGGGCTCCTATCTCGGCGCCTTCACGGATGACGATGAACATTCCCACCCATACGAGGTCAGTGCCTATCTGCCAACCCCACAACCCAAAGCCACGGAAGGCAATGGTTCTCAGCTGAACGATGCCGGTGGCATCTGGGACCTCAATCTCCCCTATCTTTTCATCAGCACCAGCAAGGTCTCCAAGTTCTACGGAAGCGATCAGATCGCCGCCACCCTCTCTCTCGGCGACACCTCCTACCAGAGCCTGATGGAGATGCCCAGCACAAACCAGACGCCATACATCAGTGATTACACAACCAGCTTCCTCTCTGCCGCTCAGAATTCAGGACCTCTTTGCAGTGTTGATGGGCGCTTGTTGCGCTTTGGTCAAGGCCAGCAACCTTATCAGATTCTGGTCCAGGACAAATACGGCACACACTTTCTTTTTGCCGCCGCCGTCCTGTACGGCTACAAGGGCATCAATATTTATGACCCCAGAGATAAAAGCTCAAATGATGCCGATGCCGATCAGCTGCTGGCGTATAGGATTATCAACATCTTCTATGCGAATGGTCAAACCCTCAATTTCAGTTACACCGATCCATCCTGGACGGGAACGCAACTACACACGCTGACCATCACAGACACGGTTGGCAACATCATTGCCACGCTCGACTGCAATGGCTGCACAGGCACAGTCAGCATCAGCAATCAAGCCGGTGCGCTTGCCCCAACGCATCAACTCAACCTGAGCCCTGGTGATTACAGAGTCCTTTCCATCCAAGATCTCACCACAAACCGCTCTCTCAACTATCAATATATTGTCAATCAACAGGTTCCTTATGGCTGGCAAAACCAGACATCGCTTGCCAGCATTCAAAATACTTACACTGGCTACCAGACCGATATAACTTACCAGCAATTCAACTCCAATCATGCCTATGACGCGGGCTGCACTCAATTTTCCCTCGGCGAGATCGCCGTGAGTCGCGTTACCAACAAAGACAACACGGGAGCTTCCATCAGCAGTGCTCAATACAACTTCGGCTTTTCCAGCAGCGAACCAAATTTCGTCATGCCTCAGGCTGCAGGCAAAAAACCTACGACTCTGGCCTCAATCATTGGCTCGATAACATTTTTTATACAAACAAGGATTCCAACGGCTGCTCCTCGTCCGATCGGATTGAAGCCGCTAGCCTCGCCTATGCGACGATCATCAACACAACCTATCCAGATCCTCAGCAAAATCGCACCCAGGGAAAACTGTATGATGCCCTGGGGCGCGCTACGCAAGAGAGCATCTCCAATTCCTCTGGCGTTCTGACAACCACGAGTTACAGCTATCAAAACTCGACGACAGAGTTACAGGGGCTCTCATCCTTCAGCAAGCTGCCCTATTTCTATGGATCCCCTGTCGCCACCAACAGCGCCATCAAGATTGCCACACTCAATGGTGTCCTCATCGGCGAAGCATCCAACGACAACAGCGACGCTATTCTATTAAACAAACTCCAACAATACAGCTATAGCACCGCTGGTAATTCCACCCGGGAAGTCTCACCCTTAGGCCAGGTGACGGAATACACCTATCTCCCCGCCGAGCAGACAACACCCAATAACGAACGGCTCGTCCAGAGTGTCAAGACCTACAGCATTGGCAACAACGGTGCTTCATTTGTGCTGGAAACCCAGACGTTTGACACCTTCAGCATCGCACCGACGGATGGGGGCTTCTTCCTGTCACAGGCCACGTTGCCGACCAGCAATGTGGAAAGTCACTTCGAAGCGAGCAACAACACAACCTACACCTACCGCACCGACACCATGGGTGGCTATATCGGTGGCAATAACTACTCGGATGGTGTCAATGTCGGTCTCAATGGAATTCTGACGCTTCGAAGCCAGCAAGACAATACAGGTGCCTCAGACATCACCACATTGCAGAACCAGACCAAGGCAGAGTTCAGCAACCTCCCCAGCCTGACGCAACCCGTCTTGAGCATCAGCGCCTGCATCACCGGCACGACAAAGACAGGGGAAACAACCAGCATGAGCCGGGGTGGCTGCCTGCTGCAGTTCATGGGCTATCCCCTGCAGCTGACCAATGCATTCGGCCAGATCACTGTGCAGAGCTACGACAACCTCGGTCGCCTGATTCGCGTGATCACGCTTGCCGAGACGCAATGGTTACAAACCACAAGCTAGGCCTACGACTTGCCGGGGGATCTCGCCCTGGTCGCTGGCGCCCTGTTTGCCCGTCGCAAGACCGATCCCTACGGGAATCTCCACATCCAACTCGTTGATGCGCGCCAGCGACATATTGCCAGCTTTCAGACCTTAACTGGCTGTCAGCAAGTTCAGACGGCTGCCTACAGCTACGACGATGCCAACAACTTGATTTCCGCCAAGCAATATGGCAATAACTATGCGCGAACGACGTCCCATTCCTACAGTCCTGGAACCCAACTCTTAATCGCCAGCATCCCGAACGATGGCCTGGCATCCGCCTGCCTTCTCGATGCGCTGAACGGGATCTCCTTCCGATTTGATTATGCACCAGCTTCCGCGGAAGCCCCCACTGTCATTGGCCAGATCTATGGCCCCGTCAATGTGACTCAGGTGGATAACAACACACAGCGTCTTCTCGCTGAGGGATTGATTGATGCCGATGCAGCCAATGCGGCACTGGCTGGGCTTGATCTGGTCAACATCCCGGCGACCACACCCCTGGTTGGCGTCAGCGGAAATTCCTGGGTCAGCAGTGGCCAGGCCGCCTTGCCCTTGCTTGGGCTCTACCAGGCCATGGCCCAGCGTCCAGACACCGCTTCCCCTCCCGACAGCGACTGCCACTGGCTTGAACTCAACACCTATGCATACGACGAATGGTATCGGCAGATTTCCAGAACACGTTCGACCTTTGTCAACCATGGATCGGGACTTGAGGCCACCTCAACCCTGTCCATAACGATCAACGGCAGAAGCTTCCAGACGGCGGAACGGGCGGTGACCGTCACCTATCCCCAAGGCCAATCCAAGACCTCCACCTACAACTTGCTCAATGGCCTGCAGACAGCGACGCTCACAGCCAATGGCCTCCTCACGCCCCTGGGGAGCCTGAGCCACGACGGTCTGGGGCGCATTCTCGCCTATAGCGACAGCCTGAACGGATCGCAAAGCACTGCAACGTACACTCCCGCAGGCCAGCTGAGCACCCGCACGGACGCCTATGGCAACACCACGACCTACACCTACGATTCGGTGAGTTTCAAACTCATCCAGACCACCATTGTCTCAGCAGGTGAAGGGGACTCTGCTGTCGTGAACCGACAGTATGACAACCATCTCCGGCTGACCGAAGCGCAAGATGGTCAGGGCAACACCTGGCAGTGGTCATTTAGCCCGAGCGGGTTGCTGGGGAGTCGCTCCATCAGCCTGGGCGCGGTGAATCCGAGCAGCCCGCTGCAGACAAGCTTGAGCTATGACAATTTTTGGCGATCTCGTTCATGTGGTGGATCCCTTCCTTCCCTATCCCCAGCAGGAGGGGAACAGCTGTTCCATGGTGCAATGCAACAGCAGCGTCCATGGTTACAACATCTACCGAGATGACCGCGGGCGCATCAGCCAGCTCCAGGCGATGTCCTTTCACGGTGTGAATCGCAACTTCAGCTTCCATCCCGTCACGGGACTGCTCATCAACGACACCCTGGCCAATCTGCCAGCGACCTTCGGCTGTGGCGATATTGGGTCTCTGTCGCTGTGCACCAGCTACACCTACGACACCAATCTGCGCACCATCAGCAAAGCCATCCGCCGCTCGGACAGCACTGGACCCGATGCCACAGCTCACTTCAGTCAGACCTATGACACCTCCAATCGTGTGGCCAGCCGACAGCGACAGGATTTCCAAGGTCATCTTCTCAACGAATGCTTCAGCTACGACCTGGAAACGGGATATTTGATCGGCTACGCCAACAATGGCGGAACAGCCGCCCCCTTCAGCGCCCTGTCTAGCCTTGGTGCTATCAGCACTGCTCTCTACAGCTATGACATCTACGGCAATCTGTTGGAGGTGATCCTCGAAGGGGCCGCGGGTTCGTCCCTCAACCGTCTGCAGCGCAGCTACACCTATCCTTCCCCCCCAGGCAATGGGACCCATCCCAATCCCTTCCGCCTGCTCGCCACTCAGGAAACGACCACCCAAAATGGGACCATCAGCAACAGCTCCGGCAACTTCAGCGATGACCAAGCCGGCAATGTTGTCGGCGATGGCAGCGGCCGCGCCTTCACCTACGACCTCCATGGCCTGATTGAGAGCATTCAACGCGCCGACCAACAGAAGGAAACCTTTGTCCGGGACGGCCTGGGTCGCATCGTGCAGCGCAACGCGTCCTGGCTGCCTGGAGCCGTCCATGACTTCGGCACAGCCCGCTTCCTGGAGGACAGCCAGCTCTGGCAGACGCGATTTTTTGCCGGCACAGCTTGCTGCATCGGCAGTCTGAATCATGCGCCATCCACCGTGAGCCCTGTCGTCGAGCGACCCGCCTTCTGGACCATCGACGATCTCAGTCGTCAGGCGATCAACACGCTGAGCTATGGCGACAACAACGCGGGCTTCCTCCTGCTCGACGCCACCAGCCACCTGCCCTATGGCATCGCCACAAATCTTCTGGATCCCAGCAGCGGCTATCCTGGCGAGCTGGACAATGCTGGTGCCTATCCCGAATCGGTGATGGGAACCGCTCTCGGAGCCGACGTCGGCACAGGCTTGTTGATTCTGGGAGACTATCGCGCCTTTGACCCGGTGCAGGGTCGCTTCCTGCAATGGGATGGACTCTCACCCTTCGGCAAGGGGGGGTCTGAACGGCTATGCCTACGCCGGCAACGACCCCGTGAACTTCTGGGATCCCAGCGGGCGCTACCGAAGCGTCAAGAGCAAACGGTATGGTCCAAAGCCTCTGGAAGCGCATCACCACAGCGATGGTGGCTTCTGGGATGGCTTCCTTGCGGGATTGATTCATGGCGCCAAAGCGTTCTACATGACCCCCTACAACTATGCAAAGAGCTTCTACGATGACTTGGCGCATCACCACTGGGTTGGCGCGTTGAAGATGGGTTTTGATGCCGCCGTGGAAACCACGATCCAAGTCGAGGCGGGAATGCTTGGAACGATGGTGCTGCAGGAATTCATCACCATGAGCCCCTCCAGCATCTTCAGTGGCAAGAGTCCTGTCAAAACAGATCGTACGGGCCATCGCAGTCCGTATCAATGGGGATATGGCCTCGGCAACGAGACTGGCGGACTTGCCGTCACGATTGCCCTCGCAATCGTGACCTTTGTGATTGGTGGTATCGCATCAGGAATCGGAGACTTTGTGGATGGGCTTTCTGGGGAGTCGGCCAGCGGGAATGTGGCCGCTGACGCAAATGTGAGCGGTGACGCCAACAATGTCAGCCGCCTGCAGAACGCCGAGAATGCCAATGGCCATCTGGATCAGATCGACGTCCGGGCCCATGACGTCCTGTCCGAGGGTGGGGCGGAGAGTGCGGTGCGGCCTGGCGGCGAAGGCGCGGAGGCCAATGCTCCAAGCCGTGCGCAGCGCGTCCTCAATGGACTGCGCAAGTTCGCCAGCTGGAGTTGCCGCAAAGGAATTCTCCCCCATGATCCCCAGGACCCCTTCCCCTGGGAGGAGAACCTGACGACCGGCCAACGGGCGAGGCATTCGTCACCATCGCCAGCGAAGCGTTCAACGAGACGCGAAAATTTGTCAGCAAACTTGCCTCCCGGGGTGGCACGTCGACACCACAAGGCGCAAGCAGCCATGGGAGCGCGTCATGGCGCACCAGCTCCACACCCCCTGAAGGGGATCAGGGGCTGGATCCCCAGCACCAGGACACCGCCTCAGGACAGGAGGGCACTCCGTACCAGCCCCCCCTTCCGCCGCCTCCCGATCTGCCGGGTCGCTAGGACGGGGTTCTGAGAGGGGCTTCAACCACGCCATGGCCACACCCCTGCCTGTGAACCTGGCGGAACACCTGCGTCGCTGGCGGGAGGCCGGCTTGATCGACGCGGACACCGCGGCGGCGATCACCGCTTTCGAGGCGCGCCACCCCGTCTCCGTTGGCTCCGCTCCTGGCTGGGCCCTGCGGCTGCTGCTGGCCCTGGGCGCGGTGCTGCTGGGGGCCGGGGTGCTGCTTTTTGTCTCCGCCCACTGGGCCGCCATCGCACCGGCGGGTCGGTTCGCCCTGGTGCTGGCCCTGGTGGCGGGATTGCATGGCCTGGGCCTCTGGGCGGGGATGGTCGCCTTGCCGACGCTGTCCGCCGCGTTGCACGCGGTGGGAACGGTGGCGTTCGGGGCGGGGGTCCATCTCACCGCGCAAATCTTTCACCTCGCCGCCCATTGGCCCCTGGGGCTGCTGCTCTGGAGCCTCGGCGCTGCCGCCGGTTGGATCCTGCTCCGGCAATGGCCCCAGCTGGCCCTGCTGGCGGCGCTGCTGCCGGCCTGGCTGGCGGCGGAATGGATCAGCCTCAGCGCGACCGACACCGTTGACGGCTGGAACGGCGACCGGGTGCTGGCGGCGGGAGCGCTGCTGCTGTCGCTGACCTATCTGGGCGCGGCCCGCGGCGCGGTGGTCATCCCGCCACGGCGCGTGTTGCTGGCCTTGGGAGGGCTGGGTCTGGTCCCCGCCAGCGGGGCCTGGCTCCTGGCCACCCTGCCCCGGAACGGGGTCCCCCTCCCCGCGGCGTCCAGCCCGGCCACGGGAGCCAGCCCGGCCGTGGCGGCGGTGGGCTGGGCCGTGGCGACAGGCGGCCCGCTGCTGCTGGGGTGGTGGTTGCGGGGACAGGGTGTCTGGCCCCTGGGCGTGGCCCTGGGATGGATGCTGGGTGGCCTCGCGGGGCCCTTCCACGACATCACCGCCCTGCGATTTGCCTGGTGGGGGCTGGGAGGGGTCATGCTGACGCTCTGGGGGGCGCGGGAGGAGCGACCGGAGCGGATCAACCTGGGGCTCCTCGCGGTGGCCCTGACGGTGCTGGGGTTTTACGTCTCCGAGGTCTTCGACAAGCTGGGGCGCTCCGCCAGTCTGATCGGCCTGGGGGTGTTGTTTCTGCTGGGCGGCTGGCTCCTGGAACGGGTGCGTCGGCGGCTGGTCAGAGGCCAGCGTCCATGAGCCAGGCCATGCCTCCCCCCTTCAACGACCGCCGGTCTCTCCCGCCACTCCTCAGCGGAGCGCCGCGGCGCGCCCTGGTGCTGATCGCGCTTCAGGTCGGGCTGCTCGGCGCCATGGTCGCCTGGATGGGCGTCGAACAGGCCACCCAACCGCGGGGATGGGCCCCCACGGCGCCGGTGGATCCCGAGCTGCCGATCCGGGGGCGCTATGTCTCCCTGGTTCTGCGGGTGCCGGCCCCGACCCTGACAACCCGCGACGACGACGCGCGGGAGGTGCGGGTGGCCTTGCGGGTGCGCGACGGCCGGGTCTATGCCATGCCGGCGAGCCGGGATGACGGCAACCCGCAGAACGCCTGGCGGCAAGAGGGACTGGCGACACCTGCCGTCGAGCTTCAGCCTCCGCTCGCCTTCTTCCTGCCCGAACACAGCGCCGACCCCTCTCGGCGCCCGCCCGGCGAAACGCTTTGGGCGGAGGTGGTCCTTCCTCGTTGGGGTCCACCGCGTCCGCTGCGTCTCGGTGTCGAGCGGCAGCCCGGCCGGATCGAACCGCTCGTTTCGCGCTGAGACTCCCGGCCCCGGCCCAAAGCCCTCCACCTCCGGCTAGCTTCCGCGCCTCCCTTGTCAAACCAGGCCCATGGCCGGCTCGCGCGTCAGCGAGGCCCGCATGCACGTCGTGCGCTGGCTCCTCACCAGCGCCTGGCTGTTGATCATCGTCTCCCTGTTCTTCGATCCCTTCACAGCGCGCTTCACCGCGCCGGATCATCCCTGGAGCCCCTTGCGGGTGGCGCCGACCTGCGTGGAGGTGCAGGGCCGCTGTCTCGTCGAGACCCCCTATCCCCTGGGCACCACGATCTTCTGGGGGGCGGTGGTGCCGGCGGCGATCTTCCTGCTGCTGGTGTTTGGCCATGAGCTCTGGCGGCGGATCTGCCCGCTCTCCTTTCTCTCGCAGATCCCCCGGGCCCTCGGCTGGCAACGTCAGACCCGCAAACGCCACCCCAAAACCAAGGAGGTGCGCCGCCAGCTCGCCAAGGTGCCGCCCGACTCCTGGCTGGCGAAGCACTATCCCGCCCTGCAGTTCGGCTGGCTCTTCGCGGGTCTCTGCGGCCGGCTGCTCTTTTTCAACGCCGATCGCCTCGTGCTGGCGGCCTGGCTGCTGTTCACCATCGCCGCGGCGATCACGGTGGGCTGGCTCTACGGCGGCAAAGCGTGGTGCCAGTACTTCTGCCCCATGGCGCCGGTGCAGTCGATCTACTCCACCCCCGCCGGCCTGCTCGGCAGCAAGGCCCACCAAAGCCCCACGCCCATCACCCAGTCGATGTGCCGCGCCACAACGGCGAAAGGCGAGGAGCAGAGCGCCTGCGTCGCCTGCCAGCAGCCCTGCATCGACATCGATGCCGAGCGAATGTACTGGGCACGGCTGCACACACCCGCCTTCGCCTTCGAGCGCTATGGCTACGTGGGCCTCGTGGTGGGCTATTTCGTCTACTACTACCTTTACGCCGGCAACTGGGACTACTACTTTTCCGGCGCCTGGGCCCGGCAGTCGAATCAACTCGACCTGTTGCTCAGTCCGGGGCTGTATCTCTTCGGGGCGCCGATCAACGTGCCGCGGCTGGTGGCGGTGCCGCTGGTGCTGGGGCTCTGCACCTGGCTGGGCTGGCTGGCGGGCCGGGGAATCGAGGCGGCGATGCGCCAACAGGCCCGGCGCCAGGGGGGCGAACCGGACACCACCCTGATTCGCCATCGCGTCTTCCTCGCCGCCACCTTCGTGGTGTTCAACATCTTTTTCCTCTTCGCCGGCCGGCCGTTGCTGCTGCTGGCGCCTGCCTGGGTGCAGTATGCGTTTGATGCCGTCCTGGTGGCGACGAGCACCCTGTGGTTGGCGAGGGGTTGGCATCGGGATCCAGCGCTCTACGAGCGGGAAAACCTGGCGGAACGCTTCCGACGCCAGCTCCAGAAGATGGGGCTGGAGGTGGGGCGTTTGCTTCAGGGCCGCGACCTGCGGGATCTCAACCCCGACGAGGTGTACGTGTTGGCGAGAGTGCTGCCGGAATTCGGCAGCAGTCAGCGGCATGAGGCCTACAAGGGGGTGGTGCGGGAGGCGCTGGCGGAGGGCTACGTCAACGTCTCCAGCAGCCTGGAGGTGTTGGGACGGATGCGGCGGGAGTTGGGGATCTCCGACGACGAGCACCGTCAGCTGCTGGAGGAGCTGGGGGTGGAGGATCCCGAGCTGTTGAATCCCGATCGGAAACGCAGCCTGGAGGATCAGGTGCGCCTGAGCGGTTATCGGCGCTCCCTGGAGCGGCTGCTGCGGCTCCAGGGGCAACTGGAGAGCTCAGGCGCAGACGCGGGGGAGGCCCCCACCAAGGCCTTCGCGGCGCTGGGATCCCTGCGTCGCGCCTATTCGATCACCGCGAGCGAGGAAGCCCTCGCCCTGGAAGCCCTCTCCCCGGGAGAGGGGGCCGCCCGGCGAGCCGGGGTGCTGTTGGAGCGCCTGGCCACGCTCGCCGAGGCCAGCCGAGCCCTTGAGCACCCCCAGCTGGACAGCCACCAGCCACTGCGCGCCCTTCTTGCTGATCAGCTGCGGCAACGGGAGGAGCTGAGCGCCCGGGCCATCCTCGAAGCCCTCGCCCTGCTGGGCGACGGACCGGAGGGGCTGGAGCTGGCGGCCCGACTGGGCCGGTGTGTCCCCATGGTGACGCGGGACCTGCTGGCCAAGGAATCCTGGGGCGAACGGTTGCCGGGCGGCCTGCCGCAGGCGCTCCTCCCCGCCGCCCCCCCGGCCTCCAGGCCCGAGCCAACCGTGCGGGAGACCCTGGAACGCCTGCGGCGGCTGTCGGGGGACCCGCTGGCCACGGTCGCGGTGTCCGCCGTGGTCCTCAGCGCCGTCCTCGATCCAGCCGAGGGTCGGGCCCTGGCCGAAACGCTCCGACACGACGACCGACCCGCCTGGGCGCGGGAGACGGCGGAGCGCCTTCTCTCCCTGGAGGGTCCCCTGACGCTCTCCGCCCTCCCGGCGCTGGAGAAGCGGGTGGTGCTGGCCACCAGCGACTTCTTCCATCGCACCTGGGCCGACACCCTGGATGCCCTGGCGGAGCAGGCCGAGATCCGCGCTTACGTGGCGGGAGCATTGATCACCGAGGCTGGCGACACCTGCCGGGAACTGCTCCTGCTCATCGAGGGGGCCGCCCGGGTGGAGCACCCGACCCCGGGGGAGGGCGGGCTGACGGAGCGCCTGCGGCCTGGCGAGGTGTTGGACGAGCTGGAGGTGCTGACCCACAGCGCCTCGGAAAGCAGCATCGTGGCGGAGGTGGCGGGGACGCGGGTTCTGGCGGTGCCCGTGGATTCCTTCGACGCCATGCTGGAACATGATCCCGACTTCGCCCGGCGGGTTCTCGATCTGGAAAGCCGCCGCCTGCGGCGCCTCACCCGCGAAGCGGCCGGCATCCCGGGGAATTGACCGCCTGCCAGCTCCGCGCTGCCAGCGGCTTCCAGCGACCTCCTCCCGACTCCGGACACAAAACAGGGGCGCCCGCTGTCGCCCCTGATCTCGCCTCCCTTGGAGGTCTTCGTCCTGGTCAGTTCACGCCAGGCTGGTGAAGTCGCCGAAGCTGAATTGACCATTGCCGCCGAGCACGTGGTCAAAGCCGGGGGCGCGAGCGGCGATGGCATCCAGGGCGGTGCCGGAAAGGGCATCGTGGGCGGCGCCGATCAGGCTCTGCGGGCCCACGCTGTCGTTGGAGAGGGCCCAGAACATCATTCCGCCCAGCCCCGCCTCCTGCACGTAGGCCGCCTTGCCGGCGATGGTGGCGGTGGTTTCCATCGAACTCCAGATGCCAGTGCTGGCGTTGTAAGCAAAGGCAGCCTTGCTGTTGTCATCCCAGATCAGTTGATAGCTGCCATTTTCAACACCGGTGATCAGATCTTTCTGGTCATAGTTGCCTTTCTCATAGGAACCAGGAGCCAAGCTGGCATCGCCATTCTGTCCGTAGCCATAGGTTTGGCCAGCCGCCACACCACCCCAGGCGCGGGTGTAGGCCGGAGCCCCGAGGACCACCTTGTCCATGGCGATCCCAGCCTGGCGGAATTGATCGATGGCGGTCACCACGTCGTAACCTCCCGCATCTCCAGTCATGGCGGCCTGATGTCCGGTCTTGCTCTCCCATCCGCCGTGGAAGTCGTAGGCCATCACGTTGTAGAAGTCCACATAGGAATCAATCCCCTTGAGGTTGAGATTGGCCAGCTTCTCCGCCCCACCGGCAGTGGCGATGGAAATCTCGATGTCCCGACCGGTGCGCTGCTCAAGGGTGGCGAGCTTCTGATCAAGCAGCTGCAGGGTCAAGGCCAGGTTGCCGCCATCCTGTGGACTGGAGGCATTGGTGGAGAGGCCGCCGCCACCGGGATATTCCCAATCGAAATCCACCGTGCTGAAGAAGTCGTAATACTCCAGGTGATCAATGATGGATTGGGTGAAGATTTCTCGGCCGGCGGCATCATCGAGATTGGTGCTGAAGTTACCGGAAAGGGTCCAGCCACCGATGGCGAAGCCGATGTTCAGCTCAGGGTTCAACTCCTTCAGCAGGCGCAACTGGTTCAAGTTGCCGGCGTAGAGCTTCTGCCAGTTGCCGATGTCATCGCCCACCCAGGCGGCGCTGTCGCGAACCAGATCACCATCCGCGCGCAGGGTGAGGCTGCGGCCGGCGCCGGCGGCAAAGTGCGCGTCCACGGCGGCGATGCGCTGGGCGGTGGTGCCACTGCCCGGGTTGAAGGTTCCTTGCCACTGGTCCGTCCAGGTGTACTGCTGGGCGTGGTTGACCAGATAGGCCTG
>CAYVWU010000039.1:0-16305 GCA_964455575.1 uncultured Cyanobium sp.
TTTCCTCTGAAGAGGCCGCTCTTCTGTTGGACCTTTGCCATGCGGGAGTGATCTCGGATCACCTGTCGCCCGCGAAAGGGAGACGCAGGCGCCTGGAGCGGTTGGTGGGCGATCTGCAGAGCTCCCTGCATGCCGCCGCCCAGGCTGTCTGGCAACGACAGAACCGCGGGGCCCTTCCCGAAGCCGCCCGTTGATCCCCTCAACCCTGCCGCCCCCATTCCTGGAGGGTCCACCACACGACCTTGTCATCGCCGGTGTTGGCCGCGAACCATCACCGGTTTTTTTGCGTCGCAAGACAGCCAAGACAACGGGGAGCCTCGGCCGAACTCGGGAAGCCCACGTACAACAAAAAAGAGAGGGCGGGATCAATTCCAGCCCGGATGTCTGAAGAGAGGCGGCACCCAGATTCGAACTGGGGATAAAGGATTTGCAATCCTCTGCCTTACCACTTGGCCATGCCGCCACGGGGGAGCAAACTCCCACGTGTGGATCGTATCAGCCATGGCATGCCCCCCCGCTTGCTGGTCTTGAGCAACGGGCACGGGGAGGACCTCATCGCTCTCCGTGTGATCGAGGCCCTGCGCCAGCTCCAACCCGGGCTCGCGATCGCCACCCTGGCCCTCGTGGGGGAAGGGAGCGCCTTCAGCGCCGCCCAGGACAGCCTGGGTCTGGACTGCCTGGGACCCTGCCGCTCCCTGCCCAGCGGCGGGTTCAGCAACCAGAGTCTCCGCGGGCTCCTGCAGGATCTGGCCGCGGGGCTGCCCCGCAGCACCTGGAGGCAAGTGCAGGTAGTGCGGCACTGGGGCGCCACAGGCCAGCCCGTCCTGGCGGTGGGGGATCTGCTGCCCCTGGCCATGGCCTGGCTGGGGGGCGGCCCCTATGGCTTCATCGGCACGCCGAAAAGCGACTTCACCTGGAAGACCCCCGCCCCTCCAGGGTGGGGGTCCACGGCGCTCGCCGACCTTTACCACCGCTGGAAGGGCACTGAGTGGGACCCCTGGGAATGGGCGCTGATGGCAGGTCCGCGCTGCCGGCTGGTGGCGACGCGGGACCGACTCACCGCCAGGGGCCTGAGGGCCCACGGGGTGGCCGCCGTTGCTCCCGGCAACCCGATGATGGATGGCTTTCCGCTCCATCCGCTCCCCTCCTCGTTGGAGCAGGGTCGACGCCTGCTGCTCCTACCCGGGAGCCGCCTCCCGGAAGCCCTGGGCAACCTGGAGCGCCTGCTGGCATCCTTGCCGGATCCGGCCACCTGCGACCTCCTCGGCGGGATCACCGCTCTGATGCCGGTGGGCAGGGGACTGGCCAGCTGCCCGGAACTGGCCACCCTCTGCGCCGAGGCGGGTTTGCTGGCTCAGCCCTCGCCTCCGGCGGGTGTGGCCCCCACAACCCGCCGCTGGACCCGGCGAGGGCTGGAGCTGTGGATCGGCACAGGGGTCTTTAACACCTGGACACCTTGGGGGGAGGTGGGCCTGGCCACGGCCGGCACGGCCACCGAGCAGCTTGTGGGTCTCGGGGTGCCAGCGCTCTCGCTCCCGGGGCCCGGCCCACAGTTCACGACGGGGTTCGCGCGGCGTCAGTGCCGCCTGTTGGGAGGGGCTGTGCTCCCGTGTGGCGGTCCGGAGGAGGCGCGGGCCCGCCTGCTGGCCCTGCTGGGCGACCCTCAGTCCCGGGAACGCCTGGGCCAGCGCGGACGGCTGCGCATGGGCCCCCCAGGAGGGAGCGCCAGGCTGGCGCGGTTGCTCAGCGAGCGCCTCTGGCCTGCGACGCTCTCCCCTGCGCCGGTGGGGAGGGATGATGCGAATCGCTCTTCTCGTCCTGGCGATGTCCGCGATTCCTGATCGGCACTACAACGCGGCTTGCGGCCGCCTGGCGAGCTGGTTGGGGATCAGCATCGCCTCGGCACGGCGGCGTGTCGACATCCGCGCCGCCCAGGAAGGGCTGACCGACACTCCGGCGCGGATCGCCCTGGCGGAGCGCATGCTGGCGGAGGCGGAAGCGTCCGGCGTCGACACGCACGCCCTGCTTGACGCCCAGCTGGGCGCCTTGAGCAGCGAGGAGAACTTCATGACCGAAGACTGAGGGAACGCCACCTGGCAGCAGCGCCAGGCGCGATCGCGCTCAATGCTCAAACACCGAGCCGAAGCGCTGACGGTCCAAGGTGGCGAACACCGGGATGCAGCCGAAACACTGTTGGGCCAGCGCCCAGCGCTCTTCGCGGCGCAGCATCGCCTCCAAACGGTCTCGGGCCGGGAGCAACCAGCGCACATCGCCGCAGGCATAGGTGAGCTGCGCCTCAGTGAGATCCTCCACACGCCCCCAGTCCGAGCTCTGGGCCTGCTTGTCAAGCTCCACGCCCACCAGCTCGTTGACCACCTCCTTCAAGCCGTGGCGTGGGGCATAGGTGCGCGCCAGGCGGCTGGCGATCTTGGTGCAGAAGATGGGTTGAACGGTGATCCCCAGGTTTTCCGCCAGGGCGGCCACATCGAAGCGGGCGAAGTGAAACACCTTTTCCACCGCCGGATCTTCGAACAGCCGTTTCAGGCGGGGGGCCTCCTTCTGCCCCCTGGCCAGACGGACGCAGCACACCTGATCCTCTCCATCGCTGATCTGCACCAGGCAGAGGCGATCCCGACCATGGATCAGACCCATGGCCTCGGTATCCACCGCCAGGGACCTCGCCTGGCGGTAGGTCTCGAGCCAGGCCTCATCGAGATCCCCGTCAAAGACCGCAAACCGGGCCGGTGGGGGCAGGGTTCGGGCGGTTGTGGCCGTGGTCGGGCCGGGGGAGTTGGGCTCGGGCATGGCCGCGGGACGATCTGCCGTCCATGCTGCGCCATCGACCGGCCCGCAACGGACAACGCCAGCCATGGCGCCATTCAGGACACAATGGGGCGGTTCGTGGCATGTGGATGGCTTCCTTCGGATCGACCCTGGTGTTGACCCTGTTGTTGGCGATTGGCCTGGTCTTCTTTCTGCGGGCCGCCAGCAAGGACCGCACCACGGTGGTGGACGTGCATTCCCCCCGACCGGCGGTGGATGTTCTGGAAGGGCTGGTGACCTGGCTTCAGGCGAGGGGATGGCAGCCCACGGACAAGGATCCGCAGCGGCAGGTGTTGCGCTTCACCGGCGAGGTGCGGGCCAGTGGGCCGCTCTCCGTCCTCCTGTCCCTCCTGGCCAGTCTCGGTGCCGGAAGCCTGGCCTTGGTGCTGCACCAGCTCCTGCCCCAACTGGGCCTGGTGGTGTGGGCGCTCCCCCTCTTGGGCCCCCTGGCCGGCTGGCTCTACTGGCAGCGTGCCAGCCGCAGCGAAATCCTGGAACTGCGCCTGCTGCAAGCCCCGGACAGCGGCGGCAGCACCCTGCGCCTGCGGGCCCATCGCGATGAACTCATCGCCATGGAGACGGAACTGGGGCCCGCACTTGGCCTGGCCAGTGATGGCCGACTGCTCAGCTCTCCCATCTGACCCCCCATGCGCCCCTCTGACCTGTCCTCCGCACGCGCCGTCCCTGCACCGCTGGGGGTGTGCGCCCGCGCCGGCCTGCTGGCCGCCGTCCTGATGCAGGGGTTGACTCCCTTCGGCGCGACGGCGCAACAACGTCCCGTGTCCGTTGTGCTGAACGCCCCCCCCTCCACGGGCACCGCCCTCCAAGCCACCGCGGCGCGGGTGCCCGGTGCCATCGATCCCCTGACGGGGGTGCGCAGCCCCATGCGCAAAGACTGGATCGGCCTGCGCACCGTCTCCCCGAACACGCCGATCCTGGTGATGGCCGGACACGCGGATTCACAGGGCATCGCGGGATCGGGCACCAGCGGGGAAGCCGTGGGCCTGCTGGGTGCCGCCCCGATGATGCGGGGCATCACCGATGAGCACTATTGGAATCTGGTGCTGGCGCACGCGGTGGCCACCCTGGGCCGGGAGCGCGGGCTGCGGATCGATTTCTACAAGCCACCGGTGCGCACGATTGTGGATCCGGATCATCCCGGCACCAACTGGAGCATCGGCCGCGACCACGCCCAGGCTGATGGCTACGCCTTCGAGATCCACTTCGACGCCTACGGCCCCTCGGGGGTGGGGTCCGGGCTGATACCACCGCTGCATCGGCCCTTCAGCCGCATCGACGAAAGCCTGGCCCAGGAGTTCGGGGCCTACCCGATGAATTTCCGGGATCGGCTGGGGGGACCCAAGCGGGGCGTGGCCATTCTGGAGCTGGGCAAGCTGGAAGGCCGGCTGGAAGCCTCCCTCCGGGATCCAGCCACCCGGCAACGCACCGTTCGCCTCCTTGCCGACCGGGTGGTGACCGCCCTGGAGATCGGCCTCGGCCGCCGCACAACCGGCCCCACACCCGCCGCGCAGGTCAGCTCACAGCCTGCTGGGGGGCGCATCGCTCCTCCAGCGATGCGTCGTCCAGCCAGTTCTGAGGGCGAGTGAACAGCTCGGTGAGCAGAGCTTCCCGCGACCCCGCTTCGGGGCTGTAGGCATACTCCCAGCGCACCAGAGGTGGCAACGACATCAGGATCGACTCGGTGCGACCGTTGGTCTGCAGACCGAAGATCGTGCCGCGATCAAAAACGAGATTGAACTCGACATACCGCCCACGGCGGTAGAGCTGAAACTGCCGTTCTCTTTCTCCCCAGGGGAGGCAATCGCGCCGTTCCACAATCGGGGCGTAACTGGGCAGGAAGGCCTCGCCGCAGGATCGGGCCAAGGCAAACAATTTCTCCCAATCCTGCTCGATCGGGCTCACCGCCCGGGAGGCTTCAGCGGCGGGGCCATGGGGATCCGAACCCTTGTAAAGAAGGCCGCCAACATCCTGATAGTCGTAGAAGATGCCACCCACTCCTCGAGTTTCGCCGCGGTGTTTGAGGAAAAAGTATTCATCACACCAGGGTTTGAACACCGTGTAATACGACGGGTCCACGGCATCACAGGCCCCCTTCAGGATGCGATGAAAGTGGCGGGCATCCTCCAGGAAGGGGTAGTAGGGCGTCAGATCCGCTCCGCCACCGAACCACCACACGGGTCCGGCTTCGAAATAGCGATAGTTGAGGTGCACGGTCGGGACCCAGGGATTGCGGGGATGCAACACCATGGAGGTGCCCACCGCGAACCAGGGATGCCCTTTGGCCTCTGGCCGTTGGTTGAGGATCGAGGGAGGCAGCTCCTCGCCCTGCACCTCGGAGAAATTCACTCCCCCCTGCTCAAAGATCCGGCCGGCTTTCATCACGCGCGAGCGTCCACCCCCTCCCTCCGGCCGCTCCCAGGTTTCCTCCTGAAAACGACCGTCGCCGTCCAGGGCCTCCAGGCCGGCGCAGATCGACTCCTGCAGGCCCATCAGCAAGTCCCTGGCCCGACTTCTGGAGCCGTCCGGGGGAATCGCGCTGGGGAGGGAGGAAGCCATGCCGTGGACAGGGGCGTCAATCCTCCCAACCTTCCCAGTCGGGCGGGGTCCTCCACAAGCGATCGAGAGGCTCTGTCACCCCGGATGGTTTCTAGGATCCGGCCCAGCCAGCGGCGAGGATTGCTCCCCCCATGTCCACCTCCAGCAGGGATTCGGGCCCAGGCGTCGGACCGGGCGATCAAGACACCCGCCTGATCGAGGCCTTGCGCCCCGTCTGTGATTCAGGCACCGGGAAAACCTTGCTGGAGTTGGGCTGGATCACCGATGTGCGCCGCCAGGGAACGCGCGCGATCTTTCGCCTGGCCCTCCCCAACTTCGCCAACAGCCAACGCGATCGCCTGGCCAGTGAAGCCCGGGGGGCCCTGCTGCGGCTGGAGGGCATCGAGGATGTGCAGATCGAGTTGGCCAGTCCGCCGTCCTCCGGTCCCATCGGTGGCGCGGGCCACGGTTCCCCGGCCGGCGGGGGACTCCCCTCCCGGCATGCCATCCCCGGCGTGCGCCGCGTGATCGCCGTCAGCAGCGGCAAGGGTGGCGTGGGGAAGAGCACCGTGGCCGTGAACCTGGCCTGTGCCCTCGCCAGCCGCGGCCTGCGGGTGGGCCTGCTGGACGCTGACATCTACGGCCCCAACGCCCCCACCATGCTGGGCGTGGCTGGCCAGGTGCCGGAGGTGAGCGGGAGCGGCGCCGAACAGGTCTTGCAACCCCTCGAAACCTGTGGCCTGGCGATGGTGTCCATGGGACTGCTGATCGGGGAGGATCAACCCGTGATCTGGCGCGGTCCGATGCTCAACGGCATCATCCGCCAGTTCCTCTATCAAGTCGCCTGGGGCGAGAGGGACGTGCTCGTCGTCGACCTTCCCCCCGGCACCGGCGATGCCCAACTGAGCCTCGCCCAGGCCGTGCCCATCGACGGTGGCCTCGTCGTCACCACGCCGCAGCAGGTCTCCCTTCAAGACGCCCGTCGGGGTCTGGCGATGTTCGTGCAGATGGGGGTGCCCGTGCTGGGCGTGGTGGAAAACATGAGCTGGTTTCTGCCTCCGGATCGGCCCGAGCAGCGGTACGCCATTTTCGGCAGCGGTGGCGGGGCCCTGCTGGCGGGGGAAGCCGGTGTGCCGCTGCTGGCCCAACTGCCGCTGGAGCTGCCGGTTCGCGAAGGGGGCGACCAGGGGCATCCGGTCGTTCTGTCCCATCCCGACTCCGCCACCGCCGGGGCCTTCCGCGCCCTGGCGGAAACCCTGTCCGAACGCCTCTCCCTCACCGGGGCGGCGGTGTGAGGTGCAGCTGACAGCGGCGGCCCATCGCCGGGCCCGTGGCCACGCTCCCTGGCGCGCGCTCCGTCAACGCCTGGAGACCGTGGATTGGATCCTCTGGGGCGTGCCTCTGGGGATCACCTTTCTGGCCGGGATCCTGATCGCGAGCACCCAACGCCAGGCCGACTACGCCGACTGGTACCAGCACTGGATCACGGCGGCGGTGGGGCTGGCCCTGGCCCTGGTCAGCGCGCGCCTGCCCGTGGAGCACCTGCGACGGCTCCAATGGCCGCTGTATGGCCTCACGATCATCAGTCTTCTGGCCGTTCGGTTTGTGGGCACCTCCGCCCTGGGAGCCCAACGCTGGATCAACATCGCTGGCTTCCATGTGCAGCCCTCGGAATTCGCCAAGCTGGCGGCCATTCTTCTGCTGGCGGGCCTGCTGTCCCGCTATCCGGTGGAGCGGCCCGTGGATCTGCTCCGGCCGGTGGGTCTGATCAGCCTCCCCTGGGCCCTGGTGTTCATCCAGCCGGATCTGGGCACCTCCCTGGTCTTCGGGGCCATCCTGCTGGTGATGCTCTTCTGGGCGGGCCTGCCCGGCAGCTGGCTGCTGTTGCTGATCTCACCGCTGATCACGGCCATCCTCACCGGGGTCGCCCCCTGGGCCCTGGCCGTGTGGATTCCACTCCTCGCCCGGTTGGCCTGGAAGTCCTTGCCCTGGCGACGCCCGGGCCTGGCCGTGGTGACGGCCATTCAGCTCCTCTTCGCGGTGATCACCCCCCAGCTCTGGCTGCATGGACTGAAGGACTATCAGCGGGAGCGACTGGTTCTCTTCCTCGATCCCGCCAAGGATGCCCTGGGAGGCGGCTATCACCTGCTGCAGAGCAAGGTCGGCATCGGCTCTGGAGGCCTCTGGGGCACCGGACTGATGCACGGCCTGCTCACCAAGCTGCGGTTCATCCCGGAGCAGCACACCGACTTCATCTTCAGCGCCCTGGGAGAGGAGATGGGCTTTGTGGGCTCCACCCTGGTGGTGGGGGCTTACCTGCTGCTCTGCTGGCGTCTTCTCACCATCGCCACGCGCGCCCGAACCGATGGGGAATCCCTCGTTGTGGTGGGGATCGCTGCCATGCTGATGTTTCAGGTGGTGGTGAACATTTTCATGACGATTGGCCTGGGCCCGGTCACCGGCATTCCACTCCCCTGGTTGAGTTACGGCCGCTCCGCCATGCTCGTCAATTTCGTGGCTCTCGGTCTGTGTGCCGCGGTCGGGCGTCGCGCGCGCGCCCATCCCCGCGGGAGGTGAACTTCCCATTCCTGAGGGAGCAGCTCAGCGCCGGGGTGCCACCGGGCCGTCGCGACGAGGACTGTGTGCGGCGCCTCTGGTGGGCCTCCCTGGCCACCCTGCAGGAAGATCTGCTGTTGCGGGAGGCCGGCCCCAGGCGGGGCGTCTGGCTGGCCTGCCCCCTGCCCGCGCTTTATGAGCCCGCCCTGCTGAGCGAGCTGAGCGGTTTTGTCTGGACCCCGGCCGGGCTGGCGGAGCTGCTGCCTCCGATTCAGCCCTTGCTCCCCGTCGTCCGGGAAAGGGGGCCGGTGCCGCCGCCCCATGGGGGCTTCCAACGCCTGCCCCTGCGGCCGGAGGATGGCAACGACCCCCTGCTGGTGCTGGTCACGCCGCGCCTGCAGGTGGTCATGCTTCTGGATGGCCCTCCAGCGGAACGGCGGCTGGTGGTGCGCTTTGAGGCCGCCATGGTGAGCCAGGCCCTGGAAGGCTTCGCCCAACGCTTGCGGGAGGACGACCCCCAGGCCGCCAGCCGGCTGCGCCAGCGGCTGCAGGCCCTGGGCCCGCTCCACAACGACCCCGCCCTCGGCCTGCGGTTCTGGCCCCTGCTCGCCGAGCGGCTGGCCGCCATGGCTCCGAGCGTCACCCTGCAGCCGGTGGAGCCACCGGTGCGCCCCTCCGCGGCGGCCGCCGCGGAGGAGGTGGCCGCGGAGGAGGTGGCCGCGGAACTGGCTCTGCTGGAGGCCCTCACCCATGAAGTGCGCACACCGCTGGCCACGATCCGCACGCTGATTCGCTCGCTGTTGCGACGGTCGGACCTGCCCTCCGTGGTGCGTCAACGGCTGGAACAGATCGATGGCGAATGCAGCGAGCAGATCGACCGCTTCGGGTTGATCTTCCTGGCGGCCGAGCTGCAGCGTCATCCGGGCCGCGGCCAGCCGCTGGCGGAGAGCCAGCTGGCCCGCACGGATCTGAGCGAGCTGCTGCGCCATCTGGAGGGGATCTGGGAGCGGCAGCTGCGACGGCGGGATCTGAGGCTCACGCTGTCCATCGCCGATGACCTCCCCCCCGTGCTGAGCGACCCCATGCGCCTGGAGACGATGCTGGGGGGGCTGATGGATCGCTTCAGCCGTTCCCTGCCGGCGGGAAGTCACGTGAAACTGCGGCTGCGGCCGGCGGGACAGCGGCTGAAGCTGCAGATCAGCAGCGATGACCCCGCCCAACGCGGAGGGCGCACCAGGGCGGACGGTCCCGAGAACCACGCCCGGGTTGGCCCGGTCCTGAGCTGGAACCCCACCACAGGAAGCCTGAACCTCAGCCGTCAGGCCACCCAGCTGCTCTTCCACCGCCTGGGGGGACGCTTCACGGAGCGGGGGGGGTCGAGCCTCACCGTCTTCTTCCCTCTGGCGGAGCGGGGAGGCCCGGTTTGTTGACGGGGTGTAAAGAGTTGAGGGCGAGGCCCCAAGCGACGCAAAAGCTCGGTGCTAGCTTCCGCATGAAACGGTCTGCAGAGCCATGCCCGCAACGGCCCTCAACGGTCAACTTCCGAAGTACATCGGCAGCACAGGTGGCCTGCTGAATGCCGCGGAAACTGAAGAGAAATACGCCATCACCTGGACCAGCCCCAGCGCTCAGGTTTTTGAGCTGCCCACCGGCGGTGCAGCGGAGATGAATGCCGGCGAAAACATCATGTATTTCGCTCGCAAAGAGCAGTGTCTCGCCCTCGGCACACAACTTCGCACCAAGTTCAAACCCAAAATCGAAGATTACAAAGTTTATCGCATCTATCCGGGTGGTGACGTGGAATTTCTGCACCCCAAAGACGGTGTGTTTCCCGAGAAAGTCAATGAGGGGCGTCCGATGGTGGGCCATAATCCCCGCCGCATCGGTGAAAATCCTGACCCTTCCAGCCTGAAGTTCACCGGCAAGGCCACCTACGACGCCTGACCGCCACGGCCATCAACGCATTGCGGCGGGGATCGACCCCGCCCTTTTTTTTGCTTGTTCCCTAGATGCCGCCCTCCCCATGCCAGCCCTTGATCGGATAGCGGATCACGCCACCTACCGCACCCGGGCCGAGCAAGGCTGCACCTTCATCCCGCTCTGGAAATGCTGGCCCGCTGATCTGGAGACGCCCCTCACCACCTGGCTCAAGGTTGGGACCGGGGGGCATCGTGGCGTGCTGCTGGAATCCGTCGAGGGCGGGGAGCAGCTGGGCCGCTGGAGCTTTGTGGTGAGCGATCCCCTGTGGACCCTCACCTGTCGGGGGGACCAGGCGGAGCGCCACTGGCGGGACGGCCGACGCGATGCCCTCGCCGGCAATCCCTTTCTGCTCCTCCGTCAGTGCCTGGCGTCGATTCGGCCGGCTCCAGTGCCCCACCTGCCGCCGGTCGGTCAGCTTTTTGGCTGCTGGGGCTACGAATTGATCCACTGGATCGAACCGACGGTGCCGGTCCACCCCCCCCATCCGGGAGGGCCGCCCGATGGCTGCTGGATGCTGGCCGACAGCCTGCTGGTGTTTGACCAGGTGAAACGCCAGATCACCGCCGTGGCGTATGCCGATCTGAGCGAGGGGGCCGATCCCGAGCAGGCCTGGGCCCACGCGGCCGGCCGGATCGCGCAGCTGGAAGCCCGGATGCATGAGCCCCTGCCTCCCGGTGTCGCGCCCCTGGACTGGAGAGAGGTGAGCGGGCAGGATCCCAGCCTGGGGCTGACGATCCGCAGCAACTGGCAGCAGGCCGATTTTGAACGCGTCGTGGAGCGCGGGAAGGAACACATTGCGGCCGGCGATGTCTTTCAGCTCGTGCTCAGCCAACGGCTGGAAACCACGGTGGAGCGCGATCCGTTCGATCTCTACCGCAGCTTGCGGATGGTGAATCCGTCCCCCTACATGGCCTTTTTCAACTTCGGCGACTGGCATCTGATTGGATCCAGCCCGGAGGTGATGGTGAAGGCCGAGCCTCTGGCCGCTGGCGGCATCCGCGCCTCGGTGCGCCCGATCGCCGGCACCCGGCCGCGGGGGCGGGAGGCCGCCGAAGACGCGGCCATGGAAGCGGAGCTGCTGGCCGATCCCAAGGAACGAGCGGAGCACGTGATGCTGGTGGATCTAGGTCGCAACGATCTCGGCCGGGTCTGTCGCCCAGGATCGGTAAAGGTGAGTGAACTGATGGTGATCGAGCGCTACAGCCATGTGATGCACATCGTCAGCGAAGTGGAAGGCGAACTGTCGCCGACCCACGATGTGTGGGATCTGCTGATGGCCTGCTTCCCCGCCGGGACCGTGAGCGGAGCGCCCAAGATCCGCGCCATGCAGCTCATCCACGCGCTGGAGCCCGATGCCCGTGGTCCCTATGCGGGCGTCTATGGTGCGGTGGATCTCAACGGCGCCCTGAACACGGCGATCACCATTCGCACCATGATCGTGCTTCCCCGTCCCGAAGGGGGCTCTCGCGTGTTGGTGCAGGCCGGAGCGGGCATCGTGGCGGATTCCCAGCCCGACCTGGAATTCGAGGAAACCCTCAACAAAGCCCGTGGCATGCTCAAGGCCTTGGCCTGCCTGCAGCGCCCCCATCCCTCCCTGGATCCATGAGCGGCCCGTTGCTGACCAAAGGCTTTGAGGTGGAGATGTTCACCGGGCGCCGGGATGGCACGGTCGTGGGCTGCGCGGCGGAGGTGTCGCGCACGCTGGAGGGTTTCGTCACCGAACCGGACAACCGCAACCTGGAGTACATCACTCCGCCCGACGCGGATTACCAGCGGCAGTTGCACTTTCTCCTCGCGCCCCGCCAACAGTTGAGAAGCTGGCTCGCCGAACGGGATCTCACCCTGCTGCCCGGGAGCACCCTGAGCCTGGGAGACAGCCACAGCTTTGAGCGCTCCAATCCCGCCAGCGACTATCACGGGGCCATTGAACGGCTGTACGGCACCCGGGTGGTCACCGCCAGCGTGCACATCAATCTCGGTCTGCGGGCGATGGAACCGCTCTTCGCCGGCCTGCGGCTGCTCCGCTGTGAGGGGGCGCTCCTGCTGGCCCTGAGCACGAGCTCGCCCTTTTTGGACAGTGACGTCACCGGCGCGGAATCCCAACGGTGGCTTCAGTTCCCGTTGACCCCCCCGCAGGTGCCCCTGTTCCTCAGCCACGCCCACTACGTGACCTGGATGCACGAGCAACTCGCTCTGGGGAGCATGCTCAACGTCCGCCATCTCTGGACGTCCGTGCGGCCCAACGGGGACCGTCGCCCGGAGTCCCTGAACCGCGTGGAGATCCGGATCTGCGACCTGATCGCCGACCCCCGGGTGTTGCTCGCTGTGACGGCCTGGGCCGAGCTGCGGCTGCTGGGGCTGCTCGGGGAGCCAGCCCGCTTCGATCCCCTTCAGGCCAGCTCCCTGACGCCGGAGGAGCTCGCCCGGCTCGCCGACCAGAACGACAAAGCGGTGGCCAAGGACGGGTTGGAGGCCACGGTGTGCCATTGGCGCACGGGAGATGCGCTGCTGGCCCGAACCTGGTTGGAGGAGGAGCTGGAAGCGATGGCCCCGATGGCTGAGCGGCTGGGGCTGAGCTCCGTCCTGGAGCCCCTCACCGGCGTGCTGGCGGAGGGAAGCGAGTCGATCCGCTGGCGGAAGCGCCAGCGCGCGGGGGAGCCCATCGCGCGCATCCTGGCGACGGAGGCCATGGCCATGGAGGCCAGGGATGCGGCGCTTTGGGAGCAGTTGACGACAGACCACGCCCACACTTTGGGATGATCATGGCTGCAGCCTCCGCCAGCCCCCCCATGCGGGAGCCCGCCACGCCCCAACGCCCGGCCTTGGAAGTCCCCCCCCAAACCACGCGGCTCCTCGGGGAACGCCTGGAGCTGGTGGAGGAACTCTGGCTTGCGGTTCTCCACAGCGAATGCCCGCCCGTCCAGGTGGATCGACTCATCCGCCTGAAGGAGCTCAGCGGGCGCTTTGATCCCGAGGACGAGACCAGCCGGCCGGGCCCGCACAAGGCGAGCGTGGACAGCGAAGCCATCGATCAAGTGATCCGCGAAATGGATCTCTCTGATGGCATTGCCGCCGCGCGGGCTTTTTCTCTCTATTTCCAACTCATCAATATTCTTGAGCAGCACATCGAGGAGCACACGTATGTGGAAAGCTTGCGCTATTCCGGCTCCACTGGCTCCTGGGATCCCTTTCTGCCCCCCTTAGCCAATCAAAGCGAGCCGGAAACATTTCGACAGCTTTTCCAGCGACTGCGGTCATTGAATGTGCCGCCAAGCAGCCTGGAGAATCTCCTCAGCGAACTGGATATCAGGCTCGTCTTCACGGCGCACCCTACAGAAATCGTTCGCCACACCATTCGCCATAAACAACGGCGGGTGGCCTCCCTGATCGACAGACTCGAAGAGGCGACGAATGCGGATGATCGCTCCCTGTTGCGCCAGCAACTGACGGAGGAAATCCGGCTGTGGTGGCGCACCGATGAATTGCACCAGTTCAAGCCCTCCGTGCTGGACGAGGTGGAATTTGCCTTGCATTATTTCCAGCAGGTTTTGTTCGATGCTCTCCCCCTCCTTCAGGTGCGGATGCGAGCGGCCCTCAAATCCAGCTATCCCGACGTTCAGCCCCCCAAAGATTCCTTCTGCACCTTTGGCTCCTGGGTGGGGGCAGATCGGGATGGCAATCCCTCCGTCACACCTGAGATCACATGGCGCGCGGCTTGCTATCAGCGCCAGCTGATGCTTGATCGCTATGTGAAAGCTGTCACAGATTTACGCGACCAACTCAGCATTTCCATGCAGTGGAGCCAGGTGAGCCAAGCCTTGCTGGAATCCCTGGAAATGGATCGCTTGCGCTTTCCTGAGATCTACGAGGAACGAGCGGCGCGCTATCGCTTGGAGCCCTATCGGCTGAAACTCAGCTACATGTTGGAACGGTTGCGTCTCTCGGAGCGCCGCAACGCCCTGCTCGCGGAGGCGGGCTGGGAATCTCCTCCCAGCGCCCCCCCCAGCCCGGCGAGTCGCCTGGGCGGGGGATTGGTGCAAGCAACGTCGCACCAAGAACTGCACTACGCCTCCGAAGAAGAATTCTGCAATGATCTGGAGTTGATCCGCAGCAGCTTGGAGATTTCCGGCTTGCAGTGCGAGGGATTGACCTCCCTGCTGAGCCAGGTGCACATCTTTGCGTTCTCCCTTGCCAGCATGGATATTCGCCAGGAAAGCACACGCCACAGCGATGCGATTGATGAGATAACCCGCTATCTGCAGCTCCCCGTTTCCTATGGGGACATGGAAGAAGAACAGCGGGTGGAGTGGTTGCTGACAGAACTGCAGACCCGACGCCCGCTGCTGCCATCGGTCGCCGCCTGGAGCGCGCCAACGGCCGAAACCTTCGCGGTCTTTCAGATGCTGCACAGACTCCAGCAGGAGTTTGGTCCACGCATCTGCCGCACCTATGTGATTTCCATGAGTCACACGGTGTCCGATCTGCTGGAGGTTTTGCTTCTGGCCAAGGAGGCCGGCCTGGTGGATCCCGTGGAGAAGCGCTCCCAACTGCTCGTGATCCCGCTGTTTGAAACCGTGGAGGACCTGCAACGGGCTCCCGCGGTGATGGCGCGCCTGTTTCAGGAACCCTTTTACCGGGAGCTGCTGCGCTCCGAAAGCCAGGTCCCTCTGCAGGAGGTGATGCTGGGATATTCAGACAGCAACAAAGACTCAGGATTCCTCTCCAGCAACTGGGAAATCCACCGCGCCCAGATTGCCCTGCAGGAGCTGGCCAATCAACACGATGTGTGTCTGCGCATCTTCCACGGCCGAGGGGGCTCGGTTGGTCGTGGTGGTGGCCCCGCTTATCAGGCCATCCTCGCCCAGCCGAGTGGCACCCTGGGGGGGCGCATCAAGATCACGGAACAGGGAGAGGTTCTGGCGTCCAAGTATTCCCTTCCGGAGCTTGCCCTCTACAACCTGGAAACGGTCACGACGGCCGTGGTGCAGAGCAGCTTGGTGAGCACCCGCATCGATGACACCCCGAGCTGGAATTCCTTGATGGAACGCTTGGCGGCCCGTTCCCGCGAACACTATCGGGCCTTGGTGCATGACAATCCCGATCTGGTCGCCTTCTTCCAGCAGGTCACACCGATCGAGGAGATCAGCAAATTGCAGATCTCCAGCCGACCGGCTCGACGCAAGAGCGGCGCTCGTGATCTCTCCGCGCTGCGAGCCATCCCCTGGGTGTTTGGCTGGACGCAAAGTCGCTTCCTGCTGCCCAGCTGGTACGGCGTCGGCACGGCCTTGGAGGAGGAGTTACAACAGGATCCTGAACAATTGGAGCTGCTGCAGCTGCTGTATCAACGCTGGCCCTTCTTCCGCATGTTGATATCCAAGGTGGAGATGACCCTGTCCAAAGTGGATCTCGACCTCGCCAGGCATTATGTGACCCATCTTGGTCGCCAGGAAAATCGCGAGGCGTTTGATCACATATTTGCCTCCATCGCCGCGGAATTCTCCCTGACCCATGAGTTGATTCTGAGAATCAGCAATCATCGTCGCTTGCTGGATGGCGATCCTGCCCTCCAATTGTCGGTGGACCTGCGCAATCGCACCATCATTCCACTCGGTTTTCTCCAGGTGGCCCTGCTGCGCCGTCTGCGCGATCAGAATCGTCAACCTCCCATCAGTGAAGCCTCCAGCGATACCGCTGCCGCAGGCAATGGCCACACGTACAGCCGCAGCGAATTGCTGCGTGGCGCCCTGCTGACGATCAATGGGATCGCCGCAGGCATGCGCAACACAGGCTGAGCCGCGGGAGCCTCCTTTTGCTGCTTCCTTTCCGTGGTCCTTCCGTTCCCAGTCCCCTGCGGCCGGGGTATGCCTTGCTGGTGCAACCCACCCTGGAGGTCGATGCCCTCAATCAGTTGCTGAGCAGCTGTGGCGGCAAGCCGCGCAGCGCGGCCGTTTGGCATCGGGTGGTCCATCACAGCGCCTGGCATCTCGCCGTTCGGGATCCCGCCGGTTCGTGGGTGGGCTTCATTCGGGCCACGAGTGATCGTGCCCTCAACGCCAATCTCTGGGATTTGATCAGCGCCCCGACCGATCCAAGTCGCGAGCAGGTGATTCAGGCCTTGGTGGTGGCGTCGCTGGACCGATTGCGGCGCGAGCTGAGTGGCTGCAGCATCTCAATCTCGGCCCCATCGGAAGCCTTGAAGGCGCTGACGCAGGCAGGTTTCGTGATCGACCCGGGAGGTATCCGGGCCATGGGATTGCGATTGGGTGGCGACGCCCAGACAGATCGATGAATCGAGAAATCAACGCGTCTCTCCCTGTTCCGGCAGGGAGGTGACAACGAGCATGGAGGGACTCGAACCCCCGACACTCAGAACCGGAATCTGATGCTCTA
>CAYVWU010000040.1:0-6020 GCA_964455575.1 uncultured Cyanobium sp.
CAAATCGGTAGCAAACCTTGAATCCGGGTCGACCTTTCTGCAGTAGTCCCTGAAGGTACCTTGCGGGCTTGTCCAACTGTGGATAGATCGTGGCTGCGCACGATCTATCCATACTCGTTCGAAGGATAGCTAGCCGCCGTTGCCACCCTCAAACCGGCGGTCTGCCAACAAGCGCAATACTCCTGCCACGCAGCACACATAACACTTCAAAGTCTGCAGAGGAGGAACCTCCAAAGATGTTTAGACATTGCATTTCACTAAAAAAAACAACAGCCATGGAGGTGGGTTTTCGCCGAGTGCCCACTGAGAGCTGTCGTGATACGCGAACAGGTGCAAAGGGCTAGGGATCTTTGGCGACTCCGCCAAAATTCATGTAAAATAAGAGGGCTGATCGCTACTTGGGCGCTTTTAATTTCCAGATCAGTCTGCGTTTCAAGCAGTCAGCGATGACGGAGCGGGCAATCATTGTCATCTGCAGCTGCATCGTACGGCCACAATGGCTCCAAAGGAGCGCGAGGCTAGCTTGCCAAGCGAGTAGGCAATTGAGGCAGCAGGAATCGATTAGAAAGAAATCATGGCTCCGAAACCTGAAAGACCCCCCAAAGGCACTCATCGCCTAGGCCAAACATTCATTATTACTTTTGATGTAATTAGCGATTACCTGATGGCATGGATGCACGAAGCTTATAGTGAATCTCCTTCAACTCCAGCGATTACGGGGTAGTTGCGGTTTGCTGAACAGCCGTGGGGTGTATTCTTCCAGGAAGCTTGAAGTAAGTAGTTGTTTGTTGCAGCAGCAAGAAGCGCAATATTCCTGTTTGCTGAGCTTAATCCAGTTCTCGCCACTTCAACAAGTTTGTCAATGTTCTCGCATGACCTTTGCTCCCAAACATATATGTAGGCAGTCTGCATGGTGCCGCGACGGACAATACCGTACTCAGAATTGACAAGGTTACAGTATGCTCGTGAAGCAAAGTAAGGAATTGCTTGCCTAGAAGCATTATAAACTGCCAATCCTGCCTGTGGGCTTGCAAGAAGACCGACCAACGAGCCTTGTGCTACTGCAAAAGGCTCAATCTTTCTACTTGCGTCCCCACGTAAGTCGCTTAAACACTCCGCCTTATCTTTGTAGACAGTACTTGACATGTAATTGTTGTAGAATGCATCGAACTCCTGTTGCCAGCCTCCGTAATACAACCACTTAGCATAAGCTTTGAGTGTCCGCCAATCGGTCTCTGATGGTTCTGCCTTTGCTGGAGACAGACTTAGCAAGTATACGAATACCGCTAGGACGACGAATGCTCCGCGCACTCTGCAATTAAGAACTTTTAAACTAAACATAAACATCCTATGCTTGACTGGACATCAAATGCTAACTTAAGGGATGTGAGCCAATGAGAGGTAGTCCTGGTTACACATTTACAAGCCTTCACGTTCCTGCGTTGTGAATGCTGGAGGGACTTGATAATTGTCATTCGGGAGTTGCAATTTCAAGATTTACAGTTTAGCTGTATCAATACTCAGTTTGGCGAAGTGGCCCTAAACCTGCCCTGTGTCTTGAATCAATTCTGGAAATGTAGGCAGTGTGTCACGACTTCACGGCGCTGATGCGATGGCACGGGGACTAGCGAGACTGAATACGTACTAAGACTTTGATTCAGACCACGCTAAATTGGCGTGGCTGCCAAGGCCGTACTGGGATCATTAGCTGTATAGAATACATGCTACTCTCAATACTCTTGTGGGTTTCCCTTAGTGTGGCGTCCTGTAAATCTGCTTCATAATCCTTGGGCCGAGGCTCTTTTCTGTTGGAGCCATATCGCTGCTTTAATGGGAGTACAAAGAGGTGGCATCTCTCCCCAAGACGCTGGGCATATGTAATGCACTTGCTGGTCGCCACACTAGTCGCTGAATCCAGCTCCTGAATAAGACTTTCGGAAGTGCCTGTACATGGCATTGCATAGGGAGCGCAGCCTGAGCTTTGACACCAGCAGCAATATCTAATCGACCCTGGTGTTTGGTTGAGCTCCAGCTGGTGGCTTAGCAGCTCTTGGCCTGGGGAAGGTCCGGAAGGGTTGCCTGTTGAGATGCGACACCTTCGAACAAGCCCCTCGAGTGGACAGGCCGCCACCACTTCTTTGCTGCGCCCCCGCAGGCTCCCTGCCTGCCACTCAGGGGCAGCGTTAGCCTTCTCGAAAGCTGTCCGGAACATGGAATTCAAACTCAGCCCTCTTGAGATTCCATCTGATCAACCGTTTAAGTTTGATCGTCTCAAGCGTGAGGCGTCTGTAAATACAATAACAATACTCATTGAGAAACTAATGGGCCCCTTCGTGATCGCCATCGATTCACCTTGGGGGACCGGAAAGACGACATTTCTGGGTTTTCTTAAAGTAGTATTAGAGAATTCCGGATTTAACTGCCTTTATTTTAATGCATGGAAAACAGACTTTTCTCCTGACCCCCTTCTTGCTTTTCTCGGGGAACTAAATGATAATCTGCCAATTGGAGCCAAGGATAATGCAAAATTCTCTGAGTTCTTTATTAAAGCCAAGCGAATTGCCTCAGTTCTTGCAAAGCGTGCAATTCCTGTGGCTGGAAAGATTGCAACAGCTGGGATTCTCAATCTAGATGATCTTTCAGAAGAAACCATGGCGGAATTCGTAGGAGCGTCACTAAGTGACGCAGTCGATTCATATACTGCTGAAAAGAAGCTTATTGATTCATTTCGCACTAATTTATCCTCTGCATTGACTTCAATCGAGAATGATGAACGAAAACGCAAGCTGATAATTATTGTTGATGAGCTTGATAGGTGCAAGCCTACATATGCAATTCAGCTCCTTGAACGCATAAAGCATCTGTTTGATCTTGAGAATGTTATATTTGTCGTTGCTCTGGACAAGCATCAACTTGGCATTAGCCTAGGAGCAGTATATGGTGTAGGAATAGATGCAAATGAGTATCTCAGACGCTTTTTCGATCTTGAGTATTCATTGGCAAGCGTAGATCCAACTGAGTTTACAAAATGCCTTTACGAGAGGTTTGGATTTGATGAATTCTTCACTTCGAGAAACAATTCAGAACTAAAATATGAAAAACAACAACTTATAGACTCTTTTAATGCTTTCAGCAAACTATTCAATCTGAGCTTGAGAGCACGTGAGCAATGTTTTTCAAGAATTAGAATCGCGCTTCTTCTGACTGAGGAGAATCGCTATCTATATCCAATTTTGATATCGACTCTAACAATTATGAAGATTGTACATCCACAGATGTATCATGGTTTTGCTTTTGGATCGACGACAACGCGCGACCTATTGTCATTTATCTCAGGCCAGCCAGGTGGATCGGATCTGCTTAGTGAGCACTTCGGGATAGTTATTGAGGCATTTTTGATCCTGGCCAAAAGCTCCTATCATGAAGATCCAGCTGAAGTGAGAGAGTACATTGCAATTATCGAAGATTCTGATAGCTCAACCGAGATAAGAGAGCGTGCGTCTAAGTTGCTGAGCATAATTAAGGAGATTCAGGTTCGAAATCGGCCTCAACTAAAAGTGTTGTAAGCAAGCTTGAATTGGCTTCTCAGTTTGAAAGATGATGGCTAACATCATCATTCACCCGACCCGGGCGAAAAGCAATATCTTGCCAATTGGCTTCTTCGGGCGGGTGATGATGAGCGTGACCCCATCAAGAAGTTCTCAATTGCTTTCCAAGAAGCATCAACCCGACGCAGCATGACCTTGCCACAGACAGCAAGCATTTCACGCCGCCATCCCCTGGCCCGGAGGTAGATCGCCTCGCCCGTGAGCGCCGTGAGGACGTCGGCGGGCGACACCTTGGGCACCACCAGTCGGATCAGATGAGTTGGAACATCCCATTCACCCCCCAGCCGATCAGGCCTCCTGTCAGCATCGCGGCGGCCCGCGCGGCGATGCGCGGGATGCCCATCAGGGCAGACACGCTTGCGGCGCCACCACCGATCGCCAAGGGCCGCACCAGCTGGCGGAGTCCCTGGATCGCGCTGCCCACCCAGCCCCGCGTTGGCCAAGATGGCCAAGTCCCGAAGGGGAACAACTGCCAGGAGTCCTTTGACCTTCCAGCACCGCCAGGCTGACGCCGAGCACGGGTGGGACCCGCAGCCAAGGCCCGTCAAAATCAGCGGCGCCCGCGAGGCTGATCGTGACAACTCGGCGAGCGGCACGGCGGCCGTAGAGCCGATCAGGACCCCGAGCAGGCCTGCCGCAGCTCAGGCGACGATCGTTGCCGACGGACGTGATCGCCTCATGGTGTGGGTCGCTGGCCGTGGGGTGGGGCGATCCGGAAGGCAGGCGGCACGTCATCGGCAAGCAGGTACTCACTCGGATTGGTGCTGGCGTTGCCGTCTCTCACCGCAGTAAAAACAGGGGGGCCAAATCTGTCCAATAAAAGGCACCCACCTCAGTGGGACGGATCCCGCAAATCCCGAACTGCCATCGGCTGGAGGTGCGGGGCACCAGAAACACCGTTGGGTTGATGTCACCGATGCCGATGGTTTCCGATTCGCCAGCCAGAGATCGCTGGATCACGGGCACGATCGTTCGGATGATCAGGAAAAAATGTTGTTCACTCGAAAGGGAACAACAGCCTTTACAGTCTAGACATTCAGCGTGCGGTTGGCCTCAGCGTCTGGATCAACCGCCCGTGGTGCCCACTGGCTGGATGGTGTGGAGTTCCACTGGATCGGCAGGATAATCAGATTCGCCGCAGGGTTCTGGGCTCCCTTGGCGAGAGCTTCCGTGTTGCCCTCCCGCGCTTGCTGTTCCAGGACAGGTAGGGTCTTTCCAGAAGCCTGTAAGTATAAAACCGTGTGAACATCCGGGCTGCATTCTGGCCTGATAAAGTTAATGCCGCACTTCGTCGTCGTGTCGCTAATCTCAATCAGAAGCCTTGGATGGTCCGCCGAAGGCGACGAACCTTTCACGCCCTCGCAAGGCTGCCGCTCCGAATCACTCGGTCTCCTCAATCCTCCTCATCCTCCAACAGCAACTGCGCAAAGGCGGTGTAAAGATCCTGATCCTCATTGGCGGCAATGCGACTCGTTTTGCGGCCACTCCGACGGTTGCCTGCGGACGGCCCCCCTTTCCCCCCTTTCCCCCCGGAACGAGGCCCGGCCGCCGTCGTTCGTGATGGGGTTCCGGGGGACGGGGCGAGCCCCTGGCCCGCCGCTGGCGTCGGTGACGCCGCTGAACCTCCGGCGGCAGGTCCGCGAGCGCCCTCGATCTCCCGCAGGCGGTCGAGCAGATGGGGGGGCACGCTGCCGTCGGCGCTGGCGGTGATCAGCGCGCGGAAGAGTTTGGCCGGATCCTGCTCCTGTTCCAGGGCATGGCGCTGCGCCTGAGGCTTGCTCAGACGGGTTCCCCCCGACCGCGCCTCGTCCCCACCCGTCCGCGCACCGGCGACCCTGGGCGCCGCGGGCGCCTCGGGGACGGGCAGGGGCAACTTCTTCGGCAAGGTGCGCCCCAGGGCTTCCAACCGTTCCTTGCTGCGGGCGTCAAATGTCATGGCGGGCGGCGGTGAGGGAGCGGCGGCGGTGATCAGGGGCAGTCGAGGGTGTCGCGGGTAAGGCGCCCGCTCTGGGGATGGCGGCCAGTGGCCACGCCGCAGAGCGTCTTGCGGGCATCCGCCCGTAGATCCACGTTGCTGAAATCCGCCCCGTCGATCCGCACATCCTCGAACCGCGTGTTGAACGCGAAGGCATCTTCCAACCAGGCTCCGCGCAGGTCGGTGCCTTTCAACACCGCGTTGTCCAACGTGGCTTCCCGCAGATCGGCGCCGCTCAAATTCGCATCCTGCAGCTTGGCGCCAAACAGGCTGGCCAGACGCAGATCCGCTTCGGAGAAATCCGCCTCCCGCAGGTTGGTGAGGTTGAACGTGGCGCCGCGCAGATCCACCGCATGGAAATCAGCGCCGATCAACACCTGCTTCGCATAGTCCATCGCCGCCAGCGCCGGCCGCGCCGCCAGCGCCAACACCGGCAG
>CAYVWU010000040.1:6120-16168 GCA_964455575.1 uncultured Cyanobium sp.
GATTGGGCCATGGTCTGCACGGGGAGAGCGTCAACGGTTGATAACCGCACGTTATCGCCCACATAAGTCAATCGCGAACACTCGCCGGGCGTCGGGCAGCCGGCAGCTCATGCCAGGCCAGGTGCGGATAGGCGTGGTGCTCCCAGTGGTAGCCGAAGTGGTAGCAGCTCAGCAGCGACAACCAGCAGGGCCACGCCAGGCTGCGGGGTTCGTGCCGCTGGGCCTCCCCCGCGGAGTGATGGGGGAGATAGGTGCCCACCACAAACAACTGCAGGGAGCTCAGCAGGGTGGGCAGGGCCCCATAGAGCAACACGTTCAGCAACGGGCTTTCCGACATCCGGGAAGCCAGGGCGGCCAACACCAGCCAGCTCAGCACCAGACCCGTCAATTGCCCGGGCGACAGATAGGACCCCATGAACCGCCCGTACCAGCGCCAAATCTGGGATTGCCCTTCCGGATGGTGGTCGGGATCGCGGCTGGTGCCGGCATGGCAGTGGTGCAGATCGTGGTTGCGGCGGCAGCGCCCATAGGGCAGGGCCGCGTACAAGCCCAGCGCCAGCTGGCCGATGCGGCGGTTGGCTTCCGGCCGATCCGGCCAGAGGGTGCCGTGCATGGCGTCGTGGGCCACGATGAACAGGCCTGTCTGCAGCATGGTCCTCAACACCACAGCGGCGACCACCAGAGCGAGGGGAAGCTGGTCGAGGGTGGTGGGGAGGAGGAGCGCCCAGCTCCCCAGCCAGCCCAGAACGAGTCCGGCGGCCAGCCCGAGGCCCCGCCGGGTGGAGGACGTCAACGGGCGAACTTCAGCAGTTCAGCGGCGGAGGCCAGCAGGTCGATGGCGACGAAGTAGATCTTGCCCTCGGGATTGAGCAGGAAGCGCCAGGCCACGTTCATGCCCACGCCCGCGCCGAACCAGGGGGTCTGAACCTTGCCGGTGACCTTCACCTGGTTGAAGCCACCTTCCGCGGGCTCGGAATAGCCGCGCTCGGGCAGGAGCTTCAGGTTCTGGCAGTCCTCCTTGAAGAACTTCAGGATCGCTTCGCTGCCCACGATCGGCTTCTGGAAGGGGGGCTGCAGGGCGCCATCGGGCAGGAAGAGCTGGATCAGGGCGTCAAAGTCGTTGGCGTTCAGCAGATCCATGTAGGCATTGATCGTGGGATTGATCACTCCCTCGATGAACACCTTTTGCCGGTTGGCTTCCGGCGTCGGCGCCGCCACGGGCTCCATCACCCGCTGACCTTCGCCCTTTGCCGGGTCGAAGCCCATGTCGACGACGAAATTGCGCAGCAGGGTGATCTGCTGTCCCTGATCCACGCCCTTGAGGGAGGAGAGCACGGAGGAGGCGTTGGCGGAGAGCTGATACCCCTTGGGAATCGGCGCCACCAGACCAGCGGCCATCCATTCGCCGAGCTGGTACCAGAAGCCCAGCTTGATGTTCACCGACCAGGTGGCGTAAGTGCGGCCGATGGTGTTGTCCGTGCGGTTCGCCAGATCACACATCACCTGGCTCTGCTCCGCGAAGCTCATCGCCTTGATCTGGTTGAGGACCGGCTCCGCGAACTGCATGCGGGCGGCGCCCGGGGCGGCGATCGTGATGGTTTGGCCCATCTCCAGATAGGCGAACCAGATCAGCGCCAGCTGATCTTCGGCGCTGAGCAGGCGGAAACGAGCGGTGATCGCCGGCACCGCATCCGCGCTCAGGGTTTCTGGGAAGATCTGGGTGGCCTTGGAGAGGGTGAACATCCGCTCGGGTCTCAATTGTGAAGATTTCCTTCAGACCTTACTCGGTTTTGTGGCGGCTGACCAGATCTGTGATCTGACGGTTTGCGCACCAATGGTTCGGGATCCCGCCCTGGAAGGCGACTCTGGGGCCTGGTCTTGGCGGGCGCCTCTATTGGCGGTGGGTCCTGACACGTCTGCGCGTCGCGCGCCGGGAATCCTTGATCGGCCCACCCTCGGCCCCCCGGGCCTCCCCCTCCATGCCCCCCGCACCCGCCCACCTGCAGGGTCGCTGGGCTGAGCAGCGCGCTCTCCGCCTTCTGCGCGAGCGGGGCTGGGCGCTGGTCTCCCGCAACTGGCGTTGCCGCTGGGGGGAGCTGGATCTCGTGCTCCACAAGCCCGGGCGTCTCCTGCTCGTGGAGGTGAAGGCCCGGGGCCCCGGCCACCGGGATGGCGATGGCGCCGCCGCCCTCCGCCGCGACAAGCGCCAACGCCTGGAGCGCGCCTGGGCCTGCTGGCAGGCTGCCCATCCCCATCTCGCCATGCACCCCGTGGAGCTGGTGGCGGCCCTGGTGCCCCTGCCCCCGCGGCGCACGCCGGTGCGCTGGGTGCGGCTGCTCTGAGGCCGGGGTGGCCGTCGCCTCCCTCTGCCCCCGGTGGCGCGAGGCTCCGAAGGCTGTCCGGCCGGCGCTCAGGGTTGACGGACTCCCGATCCCCCCGATCCCCCTGCTCCTTCCGGTCCACCCCCGGCGCCTCCCCCGGCTCCCGCTTTCCCGGGAGACACCGGCGTGAACCACACCGTGCAGCGGAAGCGCGGCAGGCTCCCCATCCGTCCCACCCCCACCTCCTGGCACCGGGTCTGGGAGATGCCGCCCCGATCCTCCAGGGGGATCTGATCGATGGCGCGTTGCTGGGCGTCGCTCTGGCTCCAGATCGATTCCGCTGTGCGGCTCTCCGCCCGGGCCGGAGCCGCGCTCAGGGCGATGACGGGCAGCCCCAGCAGCGCGGGCAACGCCAGGGGCAGCAGCCAGGGCAGGAGCCCGCGTGCCGACGCGGCGTCCGGCGGGCGGTGGGAGGAGGCCGGGGCGGCATCGTCGCCGAGAAGTCGCGTCATCACCTAGGCCGATCACCGTCTCCACCCTTACCAGTCCCCCTGCCCCATCCCGCACTCGCCCCCACCCTTCGCCCCCCTTCGCGCCCCAGCTCCAGGAGACGCTTCACGGCGGAGCACGCTGGAGGCAGCGGCCGCCCCCCATGGCTTCCCCCTCCCCCTTCGGCGCCCATCGGGCTCGCCATCGCTTCGGCCAGCACTGGCTCGTGGACCCGGCCGTGCTGCGCCGGATCGTCGAGGCCGCCGCGCTCACGGCTGACGACCGGGTGCTGGAGGTGGGGCCAGGACGGGGGGTGCTCACCGAGGCCCTCCTCGCCTCTCCCGCGGCGGCGGTGACGGCGGTGGAGCTGGATCGCGATCTGGTGGAGGGCCTCCGCCAGCGCTTCGGCGCGGAGCCCCGCCTCACCCTCCTCTCCGGCGACATCCTCACCCTCCCCCTGCCGCCTCCCGGGGCCGGCGGCCTCACCAAGGTGGTGGCCAACATCCCCTACAACATCACCGGTCCCCTGCTGGAGCGGCTGCTTGGCCGCCTCGATCGGCCCGTCACGCCCCCCTGGAGCCGGCTGGTGCTGCTCGTGCAACAGGAGGTGGGCGAGCGCATTCGAGCGGCGGCCGGCACCAGCGCCTATTCCGCCCTCAGCGTGCGCCTCCAGCTGCTGGGCCACTGCCAGGCGATCTGCCCGGTGCCGTCGCGGGCGTTTCAACCGCCGCCGCGGGTGCAATCCGAGGTGATCGCCATCGATCCCTTCCCCCCCGAGCGACGGCTGCCGCTGGAGGAGGCCGGGGCGTTGGAGCGCCTGCTGCGCCGGGCCTTCGCCGCCCGTCGCAAGATGCTGCGCAACAGCCTGGCCGGGCTGGCCCCGGAAGACACCCTTGCCGCGTTGGCCGAAGCGGAGGGCGTCAGCCTGCGGTCGCGGCCTCAGGAGCTCTCTCCCCCTCAGTGGGTGGCGCTGGCCACCAGCTTGAATCGCGCCAATCTCCTCGGGGGTCCGGCCCCCCAACGCGATGCCTGATTGCCGTGTGATCGCCCCGGCCAAGATCAACCTGCATCTGGAGGTGCTCGGCCTGCGGCCCGATGGCTTCCACGAGCTGGCGATGCTGATGCAATCCCTCGATCTGGCGGATGCGCTGCGCCTCAGCCCCCGGGAGGATGGGGTGATTCTCCTCGCCTGCGATCACGCGACGCTGCCCCTCGGGGGCGAGAACCTGATCATGCGCGCGGCGGAGCGGCTGCGGGCCCATGCCGGGCGCCCCGAGCTGGGGGCGGACATCACCTTGGACAAGCGGATCCCCATCGGCGCCGGCCTGGCGGGCGGCTCCAGCGACGCCGCCGCCACCCTGGTGGGCCTGGATGCCCTCTGGACCCTCCACACCCCGCGTCCCACCCTGGCGGCCTTGGCGGCGGAGCTGGGCTCCGATGTGCCCTTCTGCCTGGAGGGCGGCAGCCAGCTCTGTTTCGGGCGCGGCGAACGGCTGGAGGCCTGCCCCGGCGTCACGGCTCCCCTCGGGGTGGTGCTGCTCAAGGATCCCCGGGCCTCGGTCTCCACGCCCTGGGCTTATGGCCGATGCCGCGACTGGCGCGGCGACTTCTACCTCAGCCAGGAGGCCGACTTTGAGCAACGGCGCCAGGCCCTGCGCCAGAGCCCCCTCCTCGCGGCCCTGCGCGGAGAGGCCCCCCTGCCGCCCCTGCGCAACGACCTGCAGGCCGTGGTGGCTCCGGAGGTGCCGTCCGTGGGGCGTGCCCTCGCGCTGCTGACGGCGGGGCCGGCACCCCTGGCGGTGGCCATGAGCGGCTCCGGCCCCACGGTGTTCGGCCTTTACCCCAGCCCCGCCGCCGCCGCCGCCGCCCGGGAGGCGCTCGCCCCCGCGTTGGCCGAGGCGGAGCTGGAGGGCTGGAGCTGCGGCCTGCGGAGCTCAGGTGTCAGCCTGGTGGAGGCCGGTTCCCCCCCATGAGCGCTCCCCCAGATCCCCCCGCCTCCAAATCCGACCCCGGCCCCGACCCCGGCCCCGCCGCTTCCGGCACGGGCCTGCGCAAGGGACCCCTGAGCTTTCTCAGCGGCGCCCTCACCAGCGGCCTCCTGGCCTGGTTGGCCCTCGGCCTCAGCGGCCGGGTGGTCGCCTACTACGCCGCGCATCCGCCCCACTACAGCGCCCGGGTGGCCCAGAGCATCGCCACCGCGGTGAAAACCCTCGTGGTGGGCATGACTTTTCTCGCCACTTTCACCTTTGCCTTCGTGGCCCTGGGCCTGTTCCTCACCTTTCTGCGCAGCCTCTGGCCATCGGGCGGCGGTCAGCCGGCTCCGGGAGAGGGTGGCCCTTCCTGACGGCCCTTCCTAGAATGGGTACCCTCGGTTCGGGCCATGACCCTCCACGATCTCGGCCTGCTGGTGGTGTTGCTCCTGCCCGGCATGCTCCTCTCCGTGCTCATCCTCAGCACGTTCGCCGCCGGCGGTTGAGATAGGTTGGCCACACTCGTGGCAACACCCCCGCGCCGTGGCCGAAACCCTGCTGTTCAATGCTCTTCGGGAAGCCATCGATGAGGAGATGGCTCGTGATCCCAAGGTTCTGGTGATCGGAGAGGACGTGGGCCATTACGGCGGCTCCTACAAGGTCACCAAGGACCTCCACAAGAAGTATGGCGATCTGCGGGTGCTGGACACCCCGATCGCTGAGAACAGCTTCACGGGCATGGCTGTGGGCGCCGCCATGACCGGTCTGCGCCCGATCGTGGAAGGGATGAACATGGGCTTTCTGTTGTTGGCCTTCAACCAGATTTCCAACAACATGGGCATGCTCCGCTACACCAGTGGCGGCAACTACACCATTCCTACTGTCGTGCGTGGCCCGGGCGGGGTGGGACGTCAGCTGGGAGCTGAACACAGCCAACGGCTGGAAGCTTATTTCCATGCCATTCCAGGTATTAAAATTGTCGCGTGTAGCACGCCGACGAATGCCAAAGGCCTGCTGAAGGCAGCCATTCGTGATGACAATCCGGTGGTGTTCTTTGAGCACGTTTTGCTTTACAACCTCTCTGAGGACCTGCCGGAAGGTGAATACATCTGTGCCTTGGATCAGGCGGATTTGGTGCGCGAAGGCAAGGACCTCACCATCCTCACCTATTCCCGTATGCGCCACCACTGCCTGAAGGCCATCGAGCAGCTCGATCAGGAGGGCATTGATGTGGAACTGATCGATCTGATCAGCCTCAAACCCTTTGATCTCGACACCATCTGCCGCTCGGTGCGCAAAACCCACAAGGTTTTGGTTGTGGAGGAATGCATGAAGACCGGTGGCATCGGCGCCGAGTTGATCGCCCTGATCACCGAACACTGCTTCGACGACCTCGATTGCCGTCCCGTTCGCCTCTCCTCCCAGGACATCCCCACGCCTTACAACGGCAACCTGGAAAATCTGACGATCATTCAGCCGCACCAGATTGTGGAAGCGGCCCGTCAACTCAAGGCGGGGCGGATCTGAGATGGCCAGACCCCAGGGCTGGCTCGCCCTCATCCTTGCCCTCGCCATCGCCGCCGGGGCGCTGCTCCACACCTCCGGCCTGCGGCTGGGGCTCGACCTGCGCGGCGGCAGCCAGCTGACCCTGCAGGTGCTCCCCGCCGGCTCCATCACGCGGGTGGAGAAAGAACAGCTCGAAGCCGTGAAGGACGTGCTGGAGCGCCGCATCAACGGCCTCGGCGTGGCGGAATCCTCCCTGCAGACCGTCGGCAACGATCAACTCGTCCTGCAGCTTCCCGGGGAGCAGGATCCCAGCCGGGCGGCCAAGGTGCTCGGCACCACCGCCCTTCTGGAGTTTCGCCCGCAAAAACCGGGCTCAGAAAAGGACTTTCGCGCCCTTCTCCCCCTCAAGCGCCAGGTGGAGGCGGTGCTGCGCCAGCGGCGCGGCGCCGTGGCCAGCGCTGATCCCAACCAACCGCCGCCCCCGTCGCTCTCGCCGGAGGACCTCCGCAAGGCGCTGCTCAGCCTTGGCCTCTCCGTGCCGGAGGGCACCAGCGAGATCGATCAGCTGGAGCTCCTGGGCGCGGAGGTCAATCGCCGCATCCTCACGCTCTATGGCCCCGCCGAACTCACGGGCAAGGATCTCACCGGCGCCGGACGGGCCCAGAAGGCCAGCGGCAATGCCTGGGATGTGACCCTGAACTTCAACCGTGAGGGCGGAGACAAGTTCGCCAGCCTCACCAAATCCCTGGCTGGCACCAACCGCGTTCTTGGCATCGTGCTCGATGGGCGCTCCATCAGTGAGGCCACCGTCGGCGAGCAGTTCAAAGTGGCGGGCATCACCGGCGGAGCCGCCAGCATCACCGGCAACTTCACCGCGGAGGAGGCCCGCGACCTGGAAGTGCAGCTGCGCGGCGGCTCCCTGCCTCTGCCCGTGAAGATCGTCGAGGTGCGCACGGTGGGTCCCTCCCTGGGGGCGGCCAACATCCGCCGCAGCCTGGTGGCGGGCGTGGCGGGGCTGGCCCTGGTGGGCGTCTTCATGGCGGTGGTCTACCGCTTGCCGGGTCTGGTGAGCGTGGCGGCCCTGAGCCTCTATGCCCTCTTCAACCTGGCGGTGTATTCCCTCATCCCGGTCACACTCACCCTGCCGGGCATCGCGGGTTTCATCCTCTCGGTGGGGATGGCGGTGGATGCCAACGTGCTCATCTTTGAGCGGGTGAAGGAGGAGCTCCGAGCGGGCAACACCCTGATTCGCTCCATCGACACCGGCTTTTCCCTCGCCTTTTCCTCCATCCTCGATGGCCATGTCACCGGCCTGATCAGCTGCGCCTCCCTTTTCGCCCTGGGCACGGGCCTGGTCAAAGGCTTTGCCGTCACCCTGGCCATCGGCCTCTTGTTGAGCCTGTTCACGGCGCTCACCTGCACCCGTACCCTCCTGCGGGTGCTCATGAGCTACCCGGCCCTGCGCCGACCCACCTATTTTCTGCCGGCGAGCAAGCTGCCCGCCGCGGTCGTCTGACGGAGAACGCCACCCCTTGACCCAAGCCGCCCCCCTCCCCACGCTCCAGATCGAGCCTCGCTTCCGCATCAACCGTCACCGGCGCCTGGCCTGGTGGGGCTCCCTGCTGGCCTGTGCCCTCAGCCTGCTCGGCCTGGCCCTCAGCTGGGCGAACCCCGCGATCCACAGCCCCCTGAGGCCTGGCCTCGACTTCACCGGGGGCACCCAGATCCAGCTCCAACGGGATTGCGGCACGGGCTGCACCCCCATCACGGTGCCTGAACTGCAACGCCAGCTCGTCGGTGTCGCCCTCCCCCAGGAAGCCGGTCAGCAGCCGGCCAATCTCGCCTCGTCCACGGTGCAGGTGCTCGACGGTGGACGCTCACTCCTCCTTCGTGTTCCCGCCCTCAGCCCCGCCCAGGGGCAAGCCCTGATCGCGGGCCTCCAACCCGCCTTGGGCCCCTTCAGCGAGCGGGGCACCTCCGTCGAAACCATCGGCCCCACCCTCGGCTCACGCCTGCTGCAAAGCAGCCTGATCTCTCTGCTGGTGAGCTTCGCGGCCATCGCTCTCTACATCAGCTTTCGCTACAGCGGTCTCTTTGCGGCCCTTGCCCTGGTCTGCCTGGCCCATGACGTGCTCATCACCTGCGGCCTCTTCGCCTGGCTGGGCCTGTTGCGCGGCGTGGAGGTGGATTCCCTTTTCGCCGTGGCGTTGATCACCGTGGCGGGCTATTCGGTCACCGACACGGTGGTTGTCTTCGATCGGATCCGCGAGCAGAAGACCGCCCTGGCTTCCTTGCCGGTCACCGACCAGGTCGATGTGGCCGTGGATGCCACGCTCACCCGCTCTTTATATACGTCGCTTACCACCCTTTTGCCGCTCCTCGGACTGATCTTCTTCGGTGGCAGCAGCCTGTTCTGGTTCGCGATCGCTTTGGCGGTGGGCATCGCCGTCGGCAGCTGGTCGAGCATCGGGCTGGCCCCCACCCTGCTGCCCGTTCTCTCGCGTTCATGACAGGGTCGTCACCCCGCAGGTTCAAGCTGCCTCTGGTCCCCTTACTCCTGCTGGTTCTGGCTCTGATTGATCTGGAGATCGATATCCGTCTGCTCTTCGATCACTTCACCCTCACCACGCTTTTCGCGGCCATCCAGAACCATCCCTTGGCCATCACCATTCTTGTGCTCCTGCCATCCCTCTGGAAGCTCTATCAGCGGCAGACATCCTGAAGGGTTCGCGCCAACAGCTTCTGCGCCCATTGAAGCGGCGAGAACTCTCTGTTTCGCGCGGAATCAACCGCCATCCCAGCGGTCCATCACGTCATGCACAAGCATTTCTCGCCCCAACACCTGCAAGACCACCACCAGTGGCAAGGCCAGCAGCACTCCGGGCAGACCGAGCAACACCCCGAGGCAGAGCTGGGAGACGAGCGCCACCGTGGGCAACAGATTCACGGTTCGGCTCAGGAGCAGGGGGGTGAGCAGAAAGGCTTCCAGGTTCTGCAGAATCAGGCGCAGGATCAACACCTCCACCATCTTTCCCGGGGAGACGAGCAGCAGGGCCACCCCCATGGGCAACAACGTGCCGAGGGTGGGGCCGATCGTGGGCACGAAGGTGAGCAGGCCGCACACCAGGGCGGACAACAGGGCCAGGGGCACGTGCAACAGGGCCAGACCGGCCCAGGTGGTGAGAAACACCACCAGCGCGGAAAAGGTCATGCCCGCCAGCCAGCCGCCGAGCGCCTCGCGCGATTCCCGCATCAGGAGCTGGACGCGAGGCCGGTAGAAGCTGGGTGTGGTGGCGGTGAGCAGGCGTTGATGGCTGCGTGGATCGAGGGCGAGCAACACCGCCAGGAGAGCCATCAGCAACACTTGCAGGGTGCCATTGGCCGCGCCGCCGGCAAAGCCCAGCAGTTGTTCGCCGAGGGGCTGGACCCGCTCCAGGGAGGCCTGGCTCAACAGCTGCTCCTCCAGGCTCTGCAGCGCTGGCACCTGGCGGATCAGGCCATTGAGCTGGGCGGGCAGGGCGGGAATGATGCGTTGCAGCAGCTTGAACTGCTCGATCACTTCCGGCAGCAGCAACGAGGAGAGAAGTCCCCCCACGCCGAGCACCACCGCCAACACCACCCCCAAGGCCGCCGGCCGGCTCAGCGGCAGAAGCCGCCGCAACCAGGTGATCGGCACGTCGAGGGCGACGGCGAGCACCACCGCGCCGAACAAAATCAACAGCACCCAGCGCAGTTCCCACAGGAGCAGGGTGGCCACCACCA
>CAYVWU010000041.1:0-15956 GCA_964455575.1 uncultured Cyanobium sp.
CCCTGGCGGCCCTGGCCCTGGCCCAGCTCGCCCAGGCGCGACCGGGGACCGCCGGGGCGCGGGAGCGGGTGCGGGCTCCGGAGCGCTGGTTGGTGCTGGCCACCGCCTTGCTCACGGTCGCCGTCATGGTTTGGCCCCCCGCTCCCTCGTTCGCTGATCTCGCCAGCCAGCGCCCGCGGGATCAGACGGCGGAGGAGGAGCTGGCCTTTGTGGTCCCCCCCGCCCAGCGCAGCCTCACCGATTGGGTGCGCCTGCTGCGCGCCCAGCCCGATCCGCGCCTCTTCGCTGGGGATCCCGTGCGCATCAGCGGCTTCGTGCTGCCCGTTCCGGGGGAGACCCCCCAGCTGGCCCGGCTCCTGGTGCGCTGCTGCCTGGCGGACGCGTCGCCGGTGGGCCTGCCGGTGCGCTGGTCGGCGGTGGGACCCGCTCCGCCGGCGGACCAGTGGGTGGCCATCGAGGGGGTGATGGCCGTGGAGGCTTCCCCGGAGGCGGGGGGGAAGGAGCGCCTTGTGGTGGTGCCCCGCGCGATCCGACCGATTCCGCGTCCGGCGCGGCCCCTGGAGCCATGAACGCCGCGCGTCCCTCCATCCGCGGGCCCCTTATGGCGCTGGGCGGTCTGGCTCTTCTGGCGCTGCTCCTGCAGCAGGTCCTCCTGCGGCAGCCGCCGCGGCTCCTGCGGCTGAGCCAGGCGCCGGCCAGCTCCGGCCCCGCGGCCTTGCGCCTGCGTTTCAGCCGTCCCATGGATCCCGCCAGCCTGTCCGCCAGCCGGCTTGACCCCCCCCTGGCCCACCGCTGGCTGGGGGAGGGCGACACCTTCCTGCTTACCCTGGCCCCTGGTCAGTGGCCCCGGGGGCCCCTGCGGCTCACTCTGGCGGGCCGCGATCGGGCGGGAGTGCCCCTGGCGACCCGGCGCTGGCTCTGGGATCCCCGACCCCGCCTGCTGGCCGTCGTGCCCGTGCCAGGAGGCGAACAACTGCAGCTGCGCGACCATGACGGCCGCTGGCGCCCCCTGCTGGCGAAGGTCTGGCGGCAGATCGTGGCGCTGGAAGCCTTGGGAGACGGCTCCGCCCTGGCTCTGGTGAGTCGGGAGGAGGGGGGGCGGCAACAGGTGTGGCGGCTGCCGCTGCGGCAGCGCAACCTCGCCCCCGAACGGCAGGGGCTGGGGGCGGTGGTGGCAGGCGCGCCCAGGCCTCTGCAGCGCGAGCCGATCCTCTTTGCCCACATCAGCGGCAACCGCCGTGGCGAGCTGCTCGTGCAGGCCGGTGGGATGGGAGACGACGGGGTGCGCACCCAGCTCTGGCCCGCCAGTGGCTCCCCCCAGCCGCTGCCACTGGAAGCCATCGGCACGGCCAGCCTGCTGCCGGAGGGCGGCGCCGTGGTCGTGCCCCGCACTGAGGGCCTCACCCTGGAGGCGCTCCCCCCCCGGCCCCCCCGTCGCCAGATCCTGCCGGGCAGCCGCGACCTGCTGGCCTTTTGCCCCCGCTCGGGCCGAGCCCTGGTGCGGCGCCACTGGCCGGACTACCGCCGCTCGCTGGAGTGGCTCGAACCGGGCCAGCCGCCGCGGGAGATCTGGCGGGGGAGTGAGGCCCTGTTGGCGGCCACCTGCCAGGGGAGCGGTGAGCGGCTGTGGGTGGCGCTGATGAGCGGCGACCGGCGCCCCCAGCTCAGCCTGCTGGCCCTGGATCGGCAGGGTCGGCAGCTGCGGCGGCGGGCCCTCAGCGACTGGGAGCTGGAACCCGGCACCCAGCTCCACGAGGACCCCACCACCGATCAGTTGGTGGCGGCCCTGCGGCCCCTGCCGCGCGCCGGCGCGGAGGGAACGGCGCCTCCACCGCCCGCCCGTGCCGTGGTGCTGGCGGCGAAGGGGCGGTTCCTCCCCGGGGAGGTGACCGGTCGACGGGGGGATCCCGGACGAGCGGGGGCTGAACAGGACGAGTCCGCCCCGGACACCCCGGGACCAACGGTGCGGCAACTCCTCTGGCTCGCCCCCGGCGCGGCTGTTTCACAATGACTTTCGACGCCGTTCTCCGTCCCCCTCACCTCCGCGCCTCTCGCCCCATCCCGCCGCCGCCGCGATGACACCTCCCACCACATCCACCCCCTCCGGCATGGCCCTGCCGGCGCGCCAGGAGCATCTGCTGGAGGTGTTGCGGCAGGCTGATGACGAGCTCTCCGGGCAGGATCTGCACGCGCGCCTGCGGGCCGGAGAGGGGGCCATGGGTCTGGCGACGGTCTATCGCCACCTGCGTCAGCTGCAGCAGCGAGGGCTGGTGCGCTGTCGCCATCTCCCCAGCGGCGAGGCTCTCTTTGCTCCCACGGAGCGGGATGAGCACCATCTCACCTGCGTGGATTGCGGGCACACCCTGCGCCTTCCCCATTGCCCCGTGCACGGCCTGGAGCTGCCCACGACCCACCTGGAGGGGTTTCGCCCCCTTTTTCACACCCTGGAATTCTTCGGACTTTGCGCCGATTGCCAGCGCCGCCAGGCCCGGACGGCCCCACCGGTCTGACGTCCAGCCCGTCCGGTCTGACGACTCCCGTCCCTCTCCCTAATCTTCACTTCGCGCCCCGCGCCCGCCATGTCTGCCACCAGCACCTCGCCGTCCACCAGCACCGCTGAAACCGTTCCCCTGGAGGCGGCCGCCGCTCGCGGCCCGCTGCCGGTGACGATCCTTTCCGGGTTTCTCGGAGCCGGCAAGACCACCCTGCTCAATCACATCCTCACCAATCAACAGGGCCTGCGCACGGCGGTGCTGGTCAACGAATTCGGGGAGATCGGCATCGACAACGATCTGGTGGTCAGCACCAGTGAGGCCATGGTGGAGCTGAGCAACGGCTGTGTCTGCTGCACCATCAACGGGGAACTGCTCGATGCGGTCTACCGGATCCTGGAGCGACCGGAACCGCTGGATTACCTGGTGGTGGAAACCACCGGTCTCGCCGATCCCCTGCCGGTGGCCATGACGTTTCTGGGGAGCGACCTGCGGGACCTCACCCGCCTCGATTCCATCATCACCCTGGTGGATGCGGAAAACTTCAACGAGGAGCTGCTCCAAGGGGAGGTGGCCCGCGCCCAGATTCTTTACGGCGACCTGTTGCTGCTCAACAAGTGCGATCTGGTGGAGGACGACCGGCTGAACGCCCTGGAGAAGCAGTTGCGGGAGATCAAGAGCGATGCCCGCATCCTGCGGTCCGTGCGGGGGGAGGTGCCCCTGGCGCTGCTGCTCAGCGTGGGTCTGTTCGAAAGCGACAAGGTGGCGGCCCAGCAGGAGACCGCCGCCCACACTCCCGCGCGCCACGACCACAGCGCACACGATCACTCCGCGCACGACCACAGCGCCCATGACCACAGCGCTTGCGATCACGACCATGGCGTCTGCGCCCACGAAGGCCACGATCACCACTCCCACTCCCACGCTGACGCCCACGCTGACGCCCACGCCATCGAGGGCTTCACTTCCCTCTCCTTCGCCAGCGATGGTCCCTTTTCCCTGCGGAAATTCCAAAGTTTTCTCGATCATCAACTGCCCGCCAGCGTTTACCGCGCCAAAGGAATCCTCTGGTTCAACGAGAGCGAGCGGCGCCATGTGTTTCACCTCGCCGGCAAGCGCTTCTCCATCGATGACACCGATTGGACCGGCCCGCGCAAAAACCAATTGGTGCTGATCGGACGTGATCTCAACCACGATGAGCTGAGGCGCCAGCTTCAGGCCTGTGTGGCCCGGGATGCCGGCAAGGGCTTCGGCTGATCCCCCGGCCGGCGAGCGGGGCCGAAATCGGGGCCATCCGCAGCATCGGCTACGGCAAAGGAAGACTTTGCCGCTATGGTTTGTTTACTTGTATTCCTTCCATGACTGAGTTGCTCCTCACGGCTGGTCTCTTGGTCCTGCTCGGAGTGCTGGTGTGGTTGGGAATGGGATCGGATGACGACAATGGCGGCGGCGGGCTGATGGAACCCGCTTTGGTGCCCATCCCGGTGCGTCGGCGCTGAATCGGATCTGCGGGTTCTCCAGCCCGCCACTTCAGCCCATGGCGTTTGCCGGCCTTGGTTATTCCTTGCATCGATCGGCTCGATCCGCCGCCTCGACACCGCTTCTGGCCCTTCTGATCCTTGGGTTGGTGGCCCTGGCCCTGGCCCCCCTGGCGGCCCTTCTCTGGTTCGCTCTCTCCGGGTTGGCCCTGGGGGGCTTGCTTGACCTGGGCCCCGGGGGCTGGAGTGCCGTGGCCAATACCCTTGCGCTGGTGTGTGGTGTGGGTGGCGTGGTGGGCCTCTGGGGAACGGCTAACGGCTGGCTCACCGCCAGTTGTGCCTTCCCTGGCTGTCGCTGGCTGCGGCTGGCTCAGGTGTTGCCCCTGGCCTCTCCGGCCTATCTTCTGGCCGCCACCTCCATGGATCTCGGCAGTCGCTTCGGGTGGTCGATCCATGGGCTGGGTTGGGCCATCGCCAGCCTCAGCCTCAGCACCTACAGCTACGTCTATCTGCTGGCCTCGGAGAGCTTCGCCTCCCTCGGTCGCCGCCCGCTGGAGGCCGCCCGCAGCCTGGGGGTGGGTCCCTGGGGTGGTTTCCTCCGGGTGGCGCTCCCCCTGGCGGTCCCCGCCATCGGCGCTGGAGTGGCCCTCAGCGGCATGGAGGTCGTCAATGAACTCGGGGCTGTCGAGCTGCTCGGCGTTCCGACCCTTTCCACGGCCATCCTGCAGCGCTGGCAGGTGGATGGGGAGCCGCAAGCCGCGGCCGGGCTGGCCCTGGTGGCCCTGCTGATCGTCGCCGCTCTGCTCGCCACGGAGCGCCATTTCCGTCGCCGCGGCCGTCGCTGGAACGCGGGCGGTGGTGGGGACCGTGCCCCCGCCCACGAGCTGCGGGGCTGGCGTGCCCTGCTCGCCCAGGGACTCGCCCTGTTGCCGCCCCTGCTCACCCTGGGAGTGCCGCTTCTCTGGATGCTCCTCAGCTGGGATCAGATCCCGACCCAGGACCCTCTCGAACTGCTCACCCTCACCGGTCGCACCCTGGGCCTGGCCCTGGCCGCCGCCACCCTCACCCTTCTCTTCGCTCTCGTGCTGGCGATCGCCCGGCGCTGGCTGCCCCGGGGACCGTGGCCGCCCATGACCCTGTTGGCGGGCATGGGCTACGCCATCCCCGGCGCTGTGCTGGCCCTCGGCCTGATGCTGCTGGGCGGTGGCGGCTGGATCGCGCCGGTGGCCCTGTTGCTGTGGGGGTATGGCGATCGCTTCCTGGCGGTGGCCAAACAGGGTCTCGACGCGGCGCTTGAGCGGCTTCCCCCCAGCCTGGACGAAGCGGCCACCTCCCTCGGCAGTGGCTGGTGGGGCGTGCTGCGGCGGGTCCACCTGCCCCTGCTGCGGGGCCCCCTGCTGGTGGGCCTCCTGCTGGTGGTGGTGGATGTGGTGAAGGAGCTCCCGCTCACCTTCGCCCTGCGTCCCTTTGATTTCGACACCCTCGCCGTGCGGGTCTTCCAGTACGCCAGTGATGAGCGGGTCGGCGCCGCCCTGCTCCCGGCGGTGCTGATCCTGGCGCTGGGACTTGTGTCCGCCCTCGCGCTGGTTCCCGGCCTTCAGCTCGGCGCCAAGGACGAGCCCTGAAGCGCCGCGCAGGCCGGACAGAGGGCGCGGAGGTTGAGCACCCCTTGCTCCAGCAGGCGGAATCCATGCCGGGTGGCCGCCGTTTCCGCCGCCGCCAGCACGGCCGCATTCTCAAACTCCTCGATGCGGCCGCAGCGCACGCACACCAGATGGTGATGGTGGCGATGCTCCCCGCCGACCAGCTCAAAGCGCCGGCCGCCCTCGGCCAGCTCCAGCTCCTTCAGCAGGCCCATGCCGCTCAACAACCGCAAAGTGCGATAAACCGTCGCCAGCGACACCTGTTCCCCCTGGGCTCGGAGGCGCTGATGGGCCTCCTCCGCGCTGAGATGGCGGCCCTCCCCCAGGTGTTGAAACAGGGCGAGCATCCGCTCCCGCTGGGGGGTGAGCCGCTGGCCCCGATCGTGGAGGCTGTTGCGCAGGCCGCGGCTCGAGCCCTCGCTCAAGCCCGGCGCTACCGCTGCATCCGTGGTGGCGTCCGGGGGACGGTGGCTCATGCGCTGGGCCCGTCCAGGGGGGCGGAAGGGGGAGGCGGAAGGGGACCGCTGGGGGCGGTCCGGCCGGCATCAAGGGTGGTCATCTTCTCATCCAGGGCCACCAATCCGGCGGCCAGAAGATCAGCAGCGGTGACCACCAGCCGATAGCTCAGGGCGACGGCCAGCACGGCGGGCTCCGCCAGCATCCCGCTGAGGCGCAGCAGCAGCGCCGCCTCGAACACCCCCAGCCCGCCAGGCGCGCCCGGCACCACGAGGCCGATGGTCCAGGCCAGGGCAAAGGCGCTCAGCCAGGTGAGCCAGGGCAGGGTCTGCTGCAGGTCAAAGGCCCACACACAGCAGGCCAGCCCCGCGAAGCGCAACAGCACAAAGCCCAGCTGGGCGAGCAGGGGGAGCCAGGGGTAGGCCTTCACCGGAGCGGCGTGGAGGGTGGGGGCCGGTTCGGTCGTGTCCGGGGCGGCTTCGCTCGCGAGGGGCTCGGTGGCGCTCACGTTCAGGCCCAGCTGGGAGGCCTTGCCCCGCTCGAGGCGCCGCAGCAAGGGCTGGAGCCAACGGGGGGTCAGCAGGACCAGCGGCAGGAGGGTGAGAAGGCCGAGGCCGTTCTGCCAGCCCCCCAGGCTCACCAGGGCGAGGGCGGCGGCGGCGGCCAGCACCGGTTCGATCAAAACGGTCAGCAGGGCCGTGCGGGTGCTGACGGCAGCCCAAAGGGCGGCGTTGGGTTGGCGCAGGGCCTGCACCCGGCTCGCCAGATGCCAGATGCCCCCCGGCAGAAACTTCCGCAGGTTGGTGAGGATGTAGAGCGCCACCACGGGCGTGGAGCGCGGCCGCAGTCCCAGCCAGCGCAGGATCACCACCCAGGCCAGGCCGCTCACCACCAGGCTCAGCAGGGAGCAACCCACCCCCAGCAGGAGCCAGAGCCAGCCCTGGGCATCCAGGTTGTATTGGCGCATCTGCTGGCCATGGCTGAGGAGAGCCGCCACCAGGAACCCCAGGCTGAGGCAGGTGATCCAGGGCCGCAGACCGCCGGGTAGGCGCCAGGCGGGTCCGGTCGCTGACCGGGAGGGCCAGCGCAGGGTCGGGAGGCGCGGGGAGCGGAGCAGGCGGTTCCAGCCGGCGCGGGCGAATCGGCGCCACCGCTCCCGCCCATCGCCGCTCATGGCTCCTCTCCGGCCGGCTCCGCCGCCGACGCGGGGGGGGCGGCGGAAGCGGGGACCAGGGCCGCGCGCAACAGCTCTCGCATGTCGTCCAGAGACAGGTCGTGCTGACGGGCCAGGGCCGCCAGGTCATCGTGTTCCAGCTTGAACCGCCGCCGGCCGTCGGGCAGGGCGGCCTGCTTGAGGCGCACGGCGCCCCAGCGGGTGTCGATGGCCTCCTGGGCGCGCGGCAGGCGCCAGCGGCGCTGCCACTCCTCCCGCAGGCCGAGGGTGGTGCTGTGCCGCCACCAGATGGCCCGCAGCGCGTCCGCCTGCTCGGGGGGCGCCAGGGCGGTGATCAGCGTTCCCGCGCGGCCCTTTTTCATCAGCACCGACTGGCTGAACACCTCCAGCGCGCCGCCCTGCCGCAGAGCCTCTGAAAGGAAGGCCAGATCCTCCGCCGTGGCGTCATCGATCTGGGCCTGCTGCACCAGCAGGGTCTCCCAGACGGGTCCGTCCTTGGAGGCGTCGTGGGGCGCGGCGTCGAGGGGATCGGCCTGGATGAGCCGCAACAGGTTGGGCCGATCCAGCGCGCGGCTGCCCAGGCCCACCCCCACCGCCCGGGGCACGAGGGCGGGGGGCGGGCCAAACGCGTCAGCCCAGATGGCCATCAGGGCCAGGCCCGTGGGGGTGGTGAGCTCGGCGGGGGGGAAGTCGGCGCTGCTGGCGAGGGGAAGGCCCCGCTGGCGCGCGATCTCCAACACCGCCGGCGCGGGCAGGGGCAAGGCGCCATGGGCGGTGCGCACGCGGCCATGGCCCGCGGGCGGGATGGCGCACAGCACACGCTCGGCCCGCAGGTGCAGCAGTCCCGCGCACACGCCCACCACATCGACCAGGGCATCCAGGGCGCCCACCTCATGGAACTCGACCGCCTCGATCGCATGGCCATGCACCGCCGCCTCCGCCGCCGCCAGCTGGTCAAACACCGCCACCACCCGCTGCCGGAGGGCGTCGGGCCAAGGCGCCTCCTGGATCTGCTCCCGCAGGGGACCCCAGGGCCGGTGATGGGGCTGGGCCTCCAGGGGAATCACGCTCACATGGATCCCGCGCAGGCCGCCGCTGCGCCGTTCCTCGCGCACGAGCCGGTAGCGCTCGCCCAGGCCGAGGGCGGCCAGGGGGGCCTGGATCACCGCCTCCGGCACCCCGGCGTCCAGGAGCGCCCCCAGCAGCATGTTGCCCGCCAGACCGGTCGGGCAATCAATCACCACCAGGCTCATGGCCGGCCGAGGCGGGGGGCGGCCCGCAACAGGTTCTCCGCCTGCTCCTCCAGCTCCTGGCGCCGTTCGCCCAGCCAGCGCTTCACCTCGCGGCGCGCCTGGCGCTGTTCCCGCTGGGCCGTGGCCACGTCGTGGCCGGAGAGGCCCCAGAGGCGTCCGAGCTGCGCGCGGTCATCCGCGCCGCCGATGCTCTGCCCGTAGACCAGCTCCTCGGCCACCATGCCGGCGAGCAGGACGCGGCTCCAGCGGCGCAGGTCGGCCAGGGACATCCTGGCTTTGGCGGGCAGGTCGAACTCCGTGCAGCCGCCGCTGGACACCCCCGCCTGGAGGGCGGCCCAGGTGCCGACGAGCACCCGGCGCACGGGCACCGCTTCCGAGGTGGCGACGAGTCCATGGGCGGCCTCGTGGAGGGCGATGCGGCGCAGCCGACTGGCGCCTCCGGGGAGGGTTTCCGCAAGCAGGTGGCCCCCCCGCCCGCTGAAGAAGGCCGCATCAGCCGTGAGGGCAGCCAGCATTCCGCCCGCCAGGAGAGCGATCGTCCAGGGAGGGATCCCCAGCGGGGGACCGATCACCGCCGCCAGGCTCACCAGCAGCACGGCCACCCCCGCGGTGAGGGCGCCGGATTCGCCGGGCATGGCCATCGGCTCAGGGGCGCGGGCGGATCACCGCCCGGCTGTGAGTGCGGGGGGCCGCCCCGGCTGGCCCGCCACGGGACTCGACGGCGGCGGAGCGCCCCTCCGGCCTGGAGCCCCGTTCGCCCGCGGCCCGTCGCTCGCCACCGCCGCGCCGTTCGCCGCCATCACGGCCCCCCCGCCGGGCCTTGCCGCCGCGATTGCCGCGCTGGGGCAGCTCGGCGATCACCTCAAAGCGATCCACCCCCAGCAGCTGTCCCTGCCGACGGCCATCGATGGCAACGAAATGGCGCAGATGCTCCATCGGAATGGTGCCGTTCAGGTGGAGCTTGAACGGGGTCGGCCGGGTGCCATCGGCGCGAGGCAATTGGCGCACCTTCAACACGACGTCGCCCGATTCCGGTCGGGTGTAGATCAATTCGCCGCGCAGGGAAAAATAGTCGTCTCCTTCCGGGAGGGTGTCGTCGGCGGGGGTGGCGCTGGCGCTGTCGTCCTTGGCGAGGGTGCTCGGTTCCCAGACGCCCATCAGCTGCAGATGGAGGGAGTGGTCATCGCGGCTGCGGGGATAGGCCACCCAGAGGTGGGGCTGGCTGATGTCCAGATGGCGCCGCAGAAGGGTGAGCAGACGGCCGAGCACCACCACCTCAAGCTCGGCGCCATCGCTCGTGCGCAGGACGCCACGGGTGGGGAGCGCCAGGTCGTCGGGCACAAACACGCCACGCACCAGCCCGATGGCCCGGTATTGCAGGGGTTCGCTGACCGGTGGAATCGGATGCTGACGCATGGGTCGGGGGGGGAGGGCCGGAAGCGGCGGAAACGCGGTACGGCTGAGTATGGGGGCAAACGGTAGTCTCCACTCCGGCGTTCCGCCACCTTTTTTTGTGCTCGGATGCCCACCCTCTCCCTGCGACCGACCCTGCTGCGCTGGCTGCTCCCCGCCCTGGCGGTGGTGGCCGTGTCGGTGGGAGCGGGCTGGTGGCTGGGGCAGCGCCAAGGAATTCGGCCCGCCCCGAGCGATCCCCGGCGGGAGTCCCTGACGCGCGAGGCGGAGGGGCTGCGGGAGCGGGTGCGCACCCTGCGCGACACCACCGAGGATCGCCAGCGCTTGCTCGAACTGCTGGTGGGCTTGGACCGCAAGCCGGAGGCGATCACCCTGCTGGAGGGATGGGCCGATCGGGACCCCCAGCGCTGGAGCCTGCGGCTGATGCTCGCCGAGTTGCGGCGGGATCAGCAGGATCGGCGAGGAGCGGAGCGCGAGCTGCGCCAGATCCTCCATCAACGCCCCACCCAGATCGAAGCGTTGCAGCTGATGAGCCTGCTGCTGCTGGAGCAGGGGCGCGGGGCGGAGGCGGAGGCGCTGGTGAAGGCGGCCAGCGAGGCCAGCGGCAAGGCCTCCGGCAAGCCGAGCGCGCTGGAACACGGACTGCTGCTGGCGGAGCTGCGGCGGCGACGCGGGTCACCTGTCGCGGCGGAGGCCACGTACACGAGCTTGATGGAGGCCTTTCCAAACGATCAGAGACCCGCCCTTGCCCTGGCGTTGCTGCGCCAGCAGCGGGGGCGGATCGCGGAGGCTCTGGTGGCGCTGGATCAGGCGCGGGAGCGGGGCGGCCCCGATGCGGCCAATCGCGCCACCCTGGATCGGTTGGCCGCCAGTTGGCGCCTCAAGGCCTTGCGGGCGTCACCCCCGAAGCCCGCGGCTGCGTCACCAGGGGGCCCGTCGACGCGGCCGGCTGCGGACGGCTCTGGGCCTCCAGCTCCTTGAGGGCCTGATCCACCGCATCCCCCGGCGGCGTGGCGTTCTCCATGGCGGAGCCCTTGCGGATCTTGTTGATCAGATCCAGCGGATTGGCGGGGTTGAGGCCGGAGGAGGAGCCGCCGGGCCGGCTGCCGTTGCCGGGGTCGTAGTTGTACATCTGCTGCTCCATCGGCGAGCTGCCCATGGTCTGGCCGTAGCCGTTCTGCTGGGCCAATGCCGAAGGCAGGCCAGCGGTCAGGCCGCAACAGAGCGTGAGGGAGATGGCGGCCCAGGAGCGAGGGGTTGGGAAGCGGAGCATGGGGACAGCCCGATGGAGGAGAAAGCCTGGGGGGAGGGGCCCGCGGGGCGAAAGACCGCCATGCTAAGGGACCTCTCCAGCGTCCGGCACCTGCTGGATGCGCCCGATGTCTCCCCCAGCCCATGCGGATCGCCACCTGGAATGTCAACTCCGTGCGCACGCGCCTGGCCCAGCTCTGCGCCTGGTTGGAGGAGGAGCGGCCGGAGGTGGTCTGCCTGCAGGAGACCAAGGTGGCCGATGAGCTCTTTCCCCGCGAGCCCCTCGCTGACCTGGGCTACGCGGCGGCCATCAGCGGGCAGAAGGCTTACAACGGTGTCGCGATCCTCAGCACCCTTCCTTTGCGGGATGTGCGGGTGGGGCTGGAGGCGCTCCTGCCCGGGGAGGAGGACGCCCGGGACCTGGATGGCCAGAAGCGGGTGATCAGCGCCGTGGTGGAGGGCCTGCGCGTGATCAACCTCTACGTGCCGAATGGTTCCGCCGTGGGTTCCGAGAAATATGCCGCCAAGCTGCGCTGGCTGGCCTGTCTGCGGCGTTATCTGGAGGTGCAGGCGACGGCGGGGGATCCGCTCTGCATGGTGGGCGATTTCAACATCGCTCCCGAGGCGCGCGACATCTGCGATCCGGCGCGCTTCACGGGCGGCATCATGGCGAGCGAGGCCGAGCGCCAGGCCCTGCGGGAGGTGCTGGGAGAGGAGCTGAGCGATGCCTTTCGTCTCTTTGAACCCGACAGCGGCCACTGGAGTTGGTGGGATTACCGCACGGGTGGGTGGGAGACCGGACGCGGCTGGCGCATCGACCACATCTATCTCGATGGCGTGTTGCGCGACTGCGCCACCGGCTGTGTGATCCACCAGCGCTTGCGGGGACAACCGCAACCCAGCGATCACGCGCCGGTGGTGGTGCGACTGGCCTGGCCGCCGGAAGAGGGAGAGGACGGGGAGGCGTTGGAGGCTTGGGATTGAACGTGGCCCGTCATGAAAACGCCCCTGCCTGAGGCAGGGGCGGAAGACATTCGAGCGAGCCAAAAACGCCGGACTCAGGCGGCGGTGGAGGACTTGATGCGACGCTTCAGCTTGCGGGCGAAGCCGAAGGCGGTGCCAGCGCCGAGGATCGGCAGGGGGCCGGGGGTTTGGCGATAGATGTTTTGGTAGTTGTCAATCACGCTGGTGCCCGGAGTGGCGGTATCGATAATATACAGCTCTTTATACTTGTTCGGGAGCAGAGTGCCGAAGTCAAGAATTTGAGGCCCCGATCCAGGGGTAACGGTCAGTGAGCCGAGCAAGCTTCCGACGGTTTGATTCGTAGATTCATAAACCATTTTGTTGACGGTACCTGTTCCAGGCGTCATTGACGACGTGAGAGTTACATCTGAAAAATTATAGCCTGGCTCAGTAATCCTGATGAAATACCGAAACAGGCTGGGGCCATCAGGAGGCGACATGATCGGAGGATTATAGTCAACATCGACATGCCACGTATCCACGGAAGGGAGATCGGGTGGGATGCGCCAGGTTCCATTCATATTTGTATCAATCCACATCCACTCAATGTTTCCACCGCGGTTAGCGGTAGGTCCTTGAATGAAGTTGATCTGCTTGTCTGTGGCCACAGGGTTGGTGTTGTACCAAACCCCGGTTGTGCAGGTGGGAGCAATCAGGCCCGAACCGCCGAAGGGGCATGTCAAGGCCTTGGCCTCCCCGCCGGAGAGCGCCACGCTTCCGGCCAGAGTCGAGAGGGCAAGAGCTGAAAGAACGGCAGATTTCATGGGGAGCTTTGTTCTCAAGCTCACTCCAGGTCTTGTGAGAGACATGAGTTAAGAATAAACGGGAAAATGAGAGCTTGAGATCAAGCTCGTGAGTAAGACGTTACCGCTAGAAAAGATGCAGCGGTCATGGATTTGGTCTGATTCATTAGCTCTTGCGCGAATGGGCTGACCTTGCGAGATCAAACCAGGTCGCATGCGCACAAATGCGAAAGTAGGCCTCAAAACACGCATAAGCTGATCAGCAAACCTTGACGGGAAGCGGCTTCTGGCCGGGTCTGAAGCATGTCGCCAGGTCCAACTTGATCTAAGCCATGAGAATCAGTCTGCGACATGTCGTTATTCTTTGTGGTCTTATTCTGGGTCGAGCGAGCCTCGCTGTCGCCGTTGGTGGGGGTTCGGGCGGCGGTTGGATCTCATGTTGGTTTTCGCCTGGGCATGCCCCGCGGCTGGCTTTGCGCGGATTCGGCCAACGGTCGCGTTGCCGCCGCCCCTGGGGCTGGCGAAACGTGTCTTTGGACTCGTTTCGCCAAAGAGGAGTCGTTGCGCGAGGCTTCGCCTGAGGGCCCGGGCTTCGATCCGGCGCGCCTCGCCTGGAGGAGGCGGCCACCGTCAGGACGGGGCTGTCCATCAGGCCGATCCAGCTGCAGCTGAAGGGGGACGGCGACCTGGCGCGCTTGGGTCATCTTCCCCAGTCCCTTCCCCATCGCTACCGAAGAAAGAGCCCCGGTGAAGGGGGACCTTCGCCGGGGCTTTCGAGTGAACGGGAGCGCGCCGTCGCTTGTCTCCAGGAGAGGTGAACGCCTCCACGGTGAGGGTGCTAGACGCTGAGCTCAGGCAACTCCTGCCTCAAGAGGCGGAGGTGGCTTTGATGCGGCCCCTCAGCTTGCGACTGAAGCCGAAGGCGGCACCGGCGCCGAGGATCGGCAGGGGGCCGGGGGTGCGGACGGTATTCTGCGCATTATCAATAGATCCATCGCCGGGGATGAAGGTGTCCTTGATCCAATATTGTGTGCGGCCAGGGACACTTTGAGTCATTGTCATTCCTGGACCGACCTGGGTCAAGGTAAGGATTGGGACGCCTGTGAAATTTTCATTATCGAAAATGTCCTTGATAACGCTAGGATTAACGCCTGAAGTAGGGTTCACACCGGTAAATGCCAGGTCAAAACCATTGATGAGTACACCGGGATCAAGTGTTTTGACTGTGTACTTAGCAAACTTTTGTGGTCCAGTAAGCGGATTAGGATTGAAGTCGGTATCAATTTGAGTTTGGCTATTGGGGTAGTTTAAGCCGGTTAATTCAAGCGTGACAAATGTATTGTTGGGGATCAGGCTAGCAAAATCACTGTCGATGTAAGAAGCCTCGACTCGGTGTGGATTAGGGCTAACGCCAGGATCTGGTACGTGGCAAATTGCAGAGGAGGGCGGCGGGGGGTAAATGCTGTCACCGCAAGCAGCTTGTGCATCCCCACCAGACAACATCACGCTTCCCGCCATGGTCGAGAGCGCCAGGGCTGAGAAAACAGTAGACTTTGCAAGACGCCCTTTTGTAGGGAGCGCCCCAAATTTCATGAAAGACATGAGTTAAGAAGAAGCAGAACAGTTGGAGCTTGATAGCAAGCTCGCCTCCGTAAATCTAGTGGAACGCAAGGTTTTTGGCTATGGCTGAAGCGGAATTCCCTTGCATTTACATGATCGGGATGATCTTGCGTCATTGTGCATAAACCTATGAGCATAAATACGAAAATAAACCCCTAAACACGCATTCAAGTGTCACGAGATCTCCGTAATTGCAAGTGTTGTGACAGGGAATAGTCCGATCTGCCGCGTCGCGTTCCGGCCCAAAAAAGGAAGAACGCGCCCTTAATGGATTTTGGTCGTCATCCATCCAGAGGCGAGTCCCATGGGCCCTGCGGCTCCCGGCGGGAGTGGTTGAAGGTTGCTGGCGTTCGGCGCAACCCGGGTGCTGCCCCTTAGGTTGGACCCCCTCTGAAACGCGCGGCGTGGCTTTGCCGCCCCCTCCGGAGCTGCCGGAATTCATTTTTGGCGCTCTCTCCACCGAGGAGGGTCGTCTTGGCGAGGCCCGGCGCGAACGTTTGGGGCTCGACCACCCCGTGCGGCGACTGGTGCTGGCGCCGGAGGCGGGCGAGGCGGTGCGCCTCACGGCGCGGGTGGGGGTGGATCTGGCCTTGCGCGCCATGGAAGTGCGCTACAGCACCCACCCCGACCTGGATCCCGCCCTGGCCCCCCCCGGTCAGGAGGGGGTGCGAACCGTGCCCATGACGCGCACCCGACTGGACTGGGACACCCTTGCCTGGGGCTACTTGGAAGAATGGAGCGCCGTCCTTCCCGGACAGCCGGCCGGCACGGCCGTGTTCTACGCCATCCACGCCACCACCACGACCGGCGCCTCCCTGGGCTGCCCCTGGCCCGAGGAGCGGCCCTCAGGGGGCGGGCCCAACAGCAGCGCGCCGCGCACCTATGCCTATGTGGCCGGACGGCGAGCGATCCCCGACTGGATTCGGGAAGCGGTGATCTATCAGGTGTTCATCGATCGCTTCGCCCCGGATCCCGGCGCAACCTTCCAGCCATCCGATGATCTGGCGGGGATCCTCGGGGGCACCCTGCGCGGCCTGCTCCATCGCCTGGACCATCTGCAGGCCCTGGGGATCACCTGCCTCTGGCTGACGCCCATCTTCCCCAGCCCCTCCCACCATGGCTATGACCCGATCGATCCAGGCGCGGTGGAACCGCGCCTGGGCACCCTGGAGGACTGGGACGCGCTGGTGGCGGCGGCACGGGCTCGGGGAATGCGCCTCCTTCTCGACTACGTGGTCAACCACGTCTCCAGCGCCCACCCCCGCTTCCTGGCCGCCCAGGCCGATCCGCGGGATCCGGCGGCGGCCTGGTTTCGCTTTCGCGCCCACCCCCACGATTACGACTGCTTCTTTGATGTGCCCGGCCAACCGGAGCTGCAGACCGACCATCCGGAAGTGCGCGCCTATTTCC
>CAYVWU010000042.1:0-15670 GCA_964455575.1 uncultured Cyanobium sp.
CCGACAAGGACGTCCACCTGCAGACCCTGCCGCCGGCCCAGATGCTGGCCGACCTGAAGGATGGGTCCATCGATGGCTACTGCATCGGTGAGCCCTGGAACTATCGGGCCAACCGCGAGGGCCATGGCGTGCCGATCGTCGGCGATCTGGAGATCTGGGCGGGCCACCCCGGCAAGGTGCTCGGTGCCCGGGAGGACTGGGCTCTGGCCTATCCCAACACCCACATCGCCCTCACCAAAGCCCTGCTGGAAGCCTGCCGCTACTGCGCGGACCCCAACCACTGGCAGGAGATGAGCGCACTGTTGAGCGATCGCCGCTATCTGGGCATGAAGGCGGAGCTGATTCACTTCAGTGCCCAAAACAACCCGGGCGACGGCTTTGCCCCCCACGGCGAACCCCACCATCTGTTCTTTGGTGCCGGCCTGAATCGCCCCAGCCGCACGGAGCACCTCTGGATCATGACCCAGCTGGCCCGTTGGGCGGAAATTCCCTTCCCTCGCAACTATGTGGAGATCCTGGAGCGGATCTGCCAGGTGGCCGTGTTCAGCACGGCGGCCCGCGAGCTCGGGTTGGAGGAGGTGAGCTGGCAGCGGCAGAGCATCGACCTCTTCGATGGGCGCCCGTTCAACAGCGAGGACCCCATCGGTTATCTCAACGCCGTCAGTCTCCATCGCGATTTCAGCGTGGCGGAAATCGCCATCGGCGTCCCCCGGGCCATGGCCGCCTGACGTTGAGCCGCGGCCCGAGGCGGGGCCCACCGGCCGCGGTGGACCCCACCCGCTCGGGTCCCAACCCCTGTCCCGCTCCCCAACCCCCCTCTCTACCCATGACCACCACCTATCCGGCCACCGCCGCCCCCCCCGCCGCCGGAAGCCAGCCCCTGCTGCGCTTTGAAGGCCTCGGCAAGACCTATCCCACCCCGAAAGGCCCCTACACGGTGTTGGAGAACGTCCACCTCGATGTTGCCCAAGGGGAATTCATCTGCTTGATCGGTCACTCCGGCTGCGGCAAAAGCACCCTCTTGAACATGGTGTCCGGCTTTGCCACCCCCACCTCCGGAGCGGTGCTGCTGAACGGCAAGCCGATTGAAAAACCAGGACCGGATCGCATGGTCGTCTTTCAGGGCTATGCCTTGCTTCCCTGGATGACGGCCTATGAAAATGTGTTTCTCGGCATCGATTCGGTGAAGCCGAACCTGCCTAAGAGTGAGAAGCATGACATCACCATGGAACACCTGGAGCTGGTGGGTCTGACGGCGGCGGCCGAAAAGAAGATCACTCAGATCTCCGGTGGCATGAAGCAGCGGGTGGCCATCGCCCGCGCGCTGGCCATCCGGCCAGAGGTGCTGATCCTCGATGAACCCTTTGGCGCGTTGGATGCGATCACCAAGGAGGAATTGCAGGAGGAACTTCTGAAAATCTGGAACACTCAGAAGTGCACCGTGTTGATGATCACCCACGACATCGATGAAGCTCTCTTCCTTGCGGATCGGCTGGTGATGATGACCAATGGTCCGGCTGCGAGCATCGGCGAAGATCTCACCATTCCCTTTGCCCGCCCCCGTAGTCGAGAGGACATCATGGAAGATCCGTTGTATTACGAGGTGCGCAACCAGGCCCTTGATTTCCTCTACAACCGTTTCGCCCACGATGAGGATGAGGCCTGAGCCTCTGCCCGCTCAAGGCATGTAGGGCGAGGGGCCAGGCCCGGTGGGATGGGTCTTGTAGGGATCCATCCTCTCGGAGGGTGAGGGAGGCGCTGCGGATCGGGTGGAACCTGGCTTGTTGCGGGCAGGTTCCACGAGACCCAGCCCGGAGAGAAAACGCACCAACCGGTCCGCCGCGCCCGTGATCTCCCGCACATTCTCCAGGGTGGGGATCAGCACGGGTCGGGCCTGACGCAGCAGCTCCGTGGCCTCCCGGGAGAGGGTCTCCGCCGAGTCGGCGGTCTGATCGGCCCGCACCAGGGTTTGATCCGCGCGGGCGAGGGTGCGACGCACCGCAGGCCCCACCTTGACGGCCTCCCCCTGGAGGGTCCCCGTGAGCGTGCGCACGGAGGGCACCGTGCGCTGGGTCTCGCTGGAGAGGGTTTTGGCCATGGACGACAGGTCGCCCATCGAGCCCGATAGCCGCGTGGTGGAGCGCTCCAGGCTGCCGAGCGAGGACGGCACCTGCCTGCTCAGCAGCGTCGAGGCCTGGGCAAGGGTCTGATCCAGCCGCGCCCGTGACTGGGCCAGATCCGCGATCAGCTGGTTGAGATCCGGTGGCGGGTCATAGGTCAGGGGAGGCAAGGGTCGGCGGGAGGTCTCCCCCGCCGGACGGGGATCCGGCGTGAGGGCGAGGAAGGTGGGGCCCACGAGGCCCACCTGCCCGCTCTGGGCCCGGCTGCGGGGGCCGACGAGGGGGCGATAGCGGTCGTTGATCCGCAGCTGCACGGCCACTCGCGCATCACGCTGGAGCTCCACCGACTCCACCCGCCCGATCGGCAGGCCCGACAAGCGGACCTCCATGCCCTCCTGCAGCCCGTCTGCACGCGGGGCGATCACGTCCACCGTGAATTGGGCTTCCCCCCAGCGGCGGTCCCGACCGATTCCCACGAGCAGGGCCAGCAGCAAAAGCCCGCCCGAGAGCAGAAACAGCCAGCGCTCCCTCGGTTCGCTCGGCTCCGGGCGCTCGCGCGGGCCGCCGGCGGGGTCGTCCTGGCGGGGGTGTTCAGGATCGGGGCGATCCGGTGGGGTCGGTGAAGCGTGCGGCAAGGAGGGCAATGGCAAGGGGATCCGTCTCCGTCAAACGGGCAGGGAGGGCAGGGCGATCGGGTTCACGGCCAGGGTCCAGATCAGCTTCAGCCCGACCAGCAGGGCGATCTCGCGGGCGATGAGGCTGGCGATGAGATCTTCCGCCCCGGCCCGGTCGAGGGGCAGGCGACGGGCCTCCCACAGGCAGAGCAGAGCGGCCGCGGTGACGTAGATCGCCGTGCGCGCCAGCGCCGACACCAGATCCCCCGGTGGAATCACCGCGATCGCCTGGGCCAGCCGCCACTCGACGCCACCCCGCGCACCGGTGAGCACGCCCCCCAGAACCGCGCCGATCAGGCCGTGAATCAGCAGCAGCGGACCCACCAGGAGAGCGGGGCCTAGGGTGAGCCACCCGGCCACGGCCCCGCTCTCCCGAGCCCGCCGCAGCCAGAGCGGTGTCAGGCGGGTGAAGGCGATCAGCGCCACGACGAGGGGACCCACGAGGTAGAGCATCGCCACCACCAGCACCCTCAGGGACTGCGCGGAGGAGAGGTTGAGCCCCCCCTGCAGCAACCGCGTCAACCCCACCCCGAACACGGTCCCGATCAACAGCACCAGGGTGGCGCAGCGTCTCCCGTCGCGCTCCGCCAGCCGCAGCAACCGCAGGAGCATGGGGGACGCGGGGGCGGAAGGCGCCTCAAGGGTGACGCGAAACCGTTCCCTGGCAAGGGCCAACCCCCTGGGTAGGGTGCCTGGAGTGGGTGTTCTGATGCGTGCTCTCGGCCTCGCCACCGCCCTGCTGGAGCCCACCAACCTGCTGCTGCTGGCCTGCGCGCTGCTCTACGCCCTGATCGGGGAGGGCGACGAGGCGATCATCCTGCTGCTCTTCGTCGTGGGCATCAGCCTGCTCGATGGCGTGCAGCAGCACCGCAGCCAGCGGGCCCTTGCGGAGCTGGCGCGGCTCTCGGCCCCTCGAGCCAGGGTGCGGCGCGACGGTCAGGAGCTGGAGTTGGCTCCCGAGCGGCTCGTTCCCGGCGATGAGCTGCGCCTGGAGGAGGGCGACCGGGTCGCCGCCGATGGGGTGCTGGAGGAGGCGGTGGGGCTCTGGGTCGACACCTCCTTGCTCACGGGCGAAGCCCTGCCGGTGGCTCTGGAGGCCGGCGATTCCATCCTGGCCGGAGCTCTGGTGGTCCAGGGGAGGGGACGCTGCCGGGTGAGGGCCACCGCCTCCGCCAGCGAGCTGGGCCAACTGGCCAGCGGCCTCCGCGCGGTGGAGGCCCCTCTCACGCGGCTGCAGCGTCGCACCCGCCGCCTCACCGCGCGCCTCACCCTCGCCGCCCTGGGGATCTGCGCGGCCCTGGCCCTTCTCCAAGGCAGCCGCACCGGTGACTGGCCCGAGGCGCTGCTGCGGGCCCTGGCCCTGGCCCTGGCGGTGTTGCCCAATGAAATCCCCGTGGTGATGGCCCTGTTTTTGGCCCTGGGGGCGCTGCGTCTGTCCCGCATCGGGGTGCTGGCTCGCTGGCCGGCCGCGGTGGAGAGCCTCGGTGGCGCCACGGTGCTGGCGGTCGACAAGACCGGCACGCTCACGGAGAACCGCATGGCCGTGGAGGCCCTGCTGACCTGGCCTGAAGGCCGTCTGTGGCGACGGGGCACGCCCCTGGAGGAGCCCTGTCACGCCTTGGTGGAGCGGGCGCTCCTCGCCAGCCGGGGCGATCCGGTGGATGCGATGGAGCTGGCGATCCAGCGCCTGGCGGAGGAGGCCCCCCTGGAGGAGGCGCATCGCCATCCCGACTGGCCCCTGGAGCGGGAGTACCCCCTTCAGAGCGAGCTGCTGGTGATGTCGCGACTCTGGCGGGATCCCAGCGGCCAGTGGCAACTGGCCGCCAAAGGGGCGCCGGAGGCGGTGGTGGAGCTCTGCCATCTGGAACCGTCGGCGGCGACGGCCCTGCTCGCCGCCGCCGACGGCCTCGCCAGGCAGGGGATGCGGGTGCTGGCGGTGGCGGAGGGACTGGAGGGCGCCCCCCTGCACGACCAGGTTCAGGGTCTGGGAGTCGGGCCCCCACCGGCCGGTCAGCACGCCTTCCTCTTCCGTCCTCTGGGCCTGCTCGGTCTGGCGGATCCCTTGCGGCCGGAGGTGCCCGCGGCGATGGCCACCGCGCGGGAGGCCGGGGTGCGCGTGGTGATGATCACCGGCGATGGCCCCACCACCGCCCGGGCCGTGGCGGATCAAGCCGGCCTGCCGCCGGGTCCCCTGCTGACGGGCGGTGATCTGGAACGGCTGACGCCAGGCGCGCTGGCGGAGGCGGTGCGGGCGGTGCCGGTCTATGCGCGGGTGATGCCACGGCAGAAGCTCCTGCTGGTTCAGGCCCTCCAGGCCGCTGGCGAGGTGGTGGCGATGACCGGGGATGGCGTCAATGACGCCGCCGCGCTCAAGGCCGCTGACATCGGTGTGGCCATGGGGCGGCGCGGCGCGGCCGTGGCGCGGGAAGCGGCGGATCTGGTGCTGGTGGAGGACAGCTTTGCCCCCCTGGTGGGGGCGCTGGGATTGGCCCGTCGAGTGGAGGCCAACCTGCGCCGCGCCCTGGGCTACACCCTGGCCATTCATCTGCCGATCGTCACCCTGAGCCTGCTGCCCCTGGTGGTCCCCCGCCAGTCCCTGCTGTTGTTGCCCGTCCACATCGCCCTGCTGCACCTGGTGATCGATCCCGCCTGCACGGTGATGTTCGAGGCGATGCCGGGTGAGGGCGACCTGCTGCGCCAACCCCCGCGTCCGCCGGAGGCGCCCCTGCTGGGCGCCGCCACCTGGCGGCTGGCGATCCTCCAGGGCGGGGCCCTGGTGGCGGTGATCCTCGTCCTCGCCTTCTGGCCGGGCGTGGCTTTGGAGAGTCGCCGCAGCCTGGTGTTCGGCCTGCTCCTGCTCGCTGGAGGGGGCTTGGTGTGGCTGAACGGCGACCGGGGCTCCCGCCTCGGCCTGGCTGGCCTGGGGCTGGGGATCGCCCTGTGGCTGTTGATCCAGGGCACCGCTCCCCTCCGGAGCCTGCTGGCCCTCGGCCCCCTGGCGCCCGACCAGCTGGCCGGGCTGGGGCTCGCCCTGGGGGTGGCGCTGGCGCTGGCGGCACTGCCCGTCGCGGTCCGCCGCGGGTCGCTGGTGGCGATGACGCGCGCGGGGCGGTGATCCCGGGTGTGATGGGGATCACACGCCGGCGGGAAGACGGTCCCTTAGGTTTTGCCTCAGGGTTGATGGGGGAATGAAGCTGCTGCCCCAGCCCGAGTCCCTGCGTCCAGGACGCGTCGGCTGGCCCGATGTCCTGGTGATTCTGGCCGTGCTCACCCTCCTCGCCCTGGTGGCTCGAGTGGGCACGGAAGCCATGGTGCGCTTCCAGCCTCCGGATGTCACGCCGGAGGTGTCACTGGATCCACGCCAGCTTCCGGACTATGTGTTGCGCTCCACCCTGCGGATGTTCATCGCGTTGGGTGGCTCGACGCTGTTCAGCTTGGCGGTCGGCTATTTGGCAGCCCACAACCGGCGGGCCGAGCGCCTGTTGATCCCCCTCCTCGACATTCTTCAATCGGTGCCTGTGCTGGGCTTCCTGTCCATCAGCGTCTCCGGTTTCATCGCCCTGTTCCCGGGGAGCCTTCTCGGTCTGGAGGCGGCGTCGATCTTTGCGATCTTCACCAGCCAGGTGTGGAACATGACCTTCGCTGTCCACCAGTCCCTGCGCGCGGTGCCCAAGGAGCTCAGCGAGGCGGCCAGCCTCTATCAACTGTCCCGCTGGCAGCGATTCACGCGACTGGAACTGCCCTCCGCCGCGATTCCCCTGTTGTGGAACGCGATGATGAGTTTCGGCGGCGGCTGGTTTTTTCTGGCGGCCAGCGAGTCGATCAGCGTGCGGAACACCACCACCACGCTGCCCGGCATCGGCTCCTATGTCACGGCGGCGATCGCGGCGCGCGACCAGCGGGCGCTCGCCTGGGCGATCGTCGCCATGGCCGCGGTGATTCTTCTGGTGGATCAGCTGTTCTGGCGTCCTCTGGTCATCTGGTCGGACCGCTTTCGCCTGGAGCAGAGCGGTGGCGAGGTGGCCAGCTCCTGGGTCTGGGATCTCTGGCGGTCGGCGCGGCTCCCGGCCCTGATCGCGGAAGCCTCGGCTCCCCTGCTGGAGGGGGCCGATCGCCTGTTCTCCACGTTGACGGGGAAGCCGGCGGATGGGGCCGACCCGCCGGAGGCCCCCCGCGCCGGCACTCTGTTCACTCTCGGCTTGTGGGTGCTGACAGGACTCCTTTTGGTCTGCTGGGTTCATTTCCTCCTGACCACCGTCGGCCTGCCCGAGGTGGCCTTCGCCTTCCGGGCGGGTCTGCTCACCCTCGGCCGGGTGGTGCTGCTCGTGACGGCGGCCACTTTGATCTGGACGCCGATCGGGGTGGCCATCGGCTTTCGCCCGAGGCTGGCGCGCGTGCTGCAACCCGGCGTGCTCGTGCTGGCCTCCTTTCCCGCCAACTTTCTCTTCCCCTTCGCCACGGTGTTGTTCCTCCGCGCCCACATCGCCATCGGCTGGGGATCGATCCTGCTGATGGCCCTGGGGGCCCAGTGGTACATCCTGTTCAACACGATCGCTGGCGCCCAGACGATTCCCACCGATCTGCGGGAGATGGCGGATGTGGTCGGCCTGCGGGGGGTGCAACGCTGGCGTCAGCTGATCCTGCCGGGCATCTTCTCCGCCTGGGTGACCGGCGCTGTCACGGCCAGCGGCGGCGCCTGGAATGCCAGCATCGTCGCCGAGGTGGTGAGCTGGGGGAGCACAACCCTGCGGGCCGACGGGCTCGGGGCCTACATCGCGGCGGCCACAAGCCGCGGCGACTGGCCTCGCATCAGTCTGGGCATCGGCATGATGAGCCTCCTGGTGGTGGTGCTCAACCAGCTCGTCTGGCGTCGCCTGCACGCCCTCGCGGAACGCCGCTTCCACCTTTGAACCCGTTCATGGTCTCCGCCGCTTTGTGGACTCCTCCGAAACATCCATGGCTCTGATCCGAGTGGATCACATCTCCAAGCGGTTTCCCCTGCCGGATGGCAAAGGGGAATTCGCGGTGCTGAGCGATGTTTCCCTGTCGGTTCGAGCCGGTGAGGTGGTGGCCCTGCTGGGGCGAAGCGGCAGCGGAAAGAGCACCCTGCTGCGCATCATGGCCGGGTTGGTTCATCCCAGCGAGGGTCAGGTGCTCAGCCATGGCGAGCCCCTGCGGGGCCCCAATCGCCATCTGGCGATGGTGTTTCAGAGCTTTGCGCTGCTGCCCTGGCTCACTGTCCAGGACAACGTGGAGCTGGGGCTGGCCGCCCGCCATGTGCCGCGCGGGGAACGGCGCCAGCGGGCCCTGAAGGCGATCGACATCGTGGGACTGGATGGTTTCGAGAATGCCTATCCCAAGGAGCTTTCCGGGGGCATGAAGCAACGGGTCGGGTTCGCCCGGGCCTTTGTGCTGGAGCCGGAGGTGCTGTTCATGGATGAACCCTTCAGCGCTTTGGATGTGCTCACGGCGGAAAATCTGCGCGGGGAAATTGATGATCTCTGGAACGCGGGGACCTTTCCCTCGCGAAGCATCCTGATCGTGACGCACAACATCGAGGAGGCGGTTGTTCTCGCCGATCGGGTTGTGATCCTCGGCGCCAACCCCGGCCGCATCCGTGGCGAGCTCACCATCGATCTTCCCCGTCCCCACGACCGACGCCATCCCCGCTTCAAGGCCCTGGTGGATTACGTGTACACCGTCATGACAAACCCGGACATTGCGGTGACCGGCACGCTGGACACCGACCGACCCGCTCCGGACACGGCCCCGCCAGTCGTCTCTCCCTTCGCGCGTCCCTTGCCCCACGTCCGGGTGGGAGGAATCAGCGGCCTGTTGGAGCTCATGCACGAGCAGGGCGATGGTCTGCGCGACATCCCCCGGCTGGCTGAGCGGTTGCAGCTGGAAGTGGACGATCTGCTCCCCCTTCTCGATGCGGCGGTTCTGCTGGGTTTTGCGGAGGTGGCTGATGGCGACGTGCGGCTCACGGCCGCGGGGCAGGACTTTGCCACCACCACCATCCTCCGCAGCAAGGACTTGTTCCGACAGCAGGCCCTTGGGCGGGTGCCGGTGCTGAGCAGCATCGTGCACACCCTGCGCCAGAAGGAGAACAGCAGCATGCGCGCGGACTTCTTTCTCGATCTCTGGGATGACCACTTCCCCAATGAGGAGGCGGAACGTCAGATGGCCACCGCCATCGACTGGGGCCGCTACGGGGAGCTTTTTGAATATGACGCCAGCGAAGGGCGGCTGAGTCTGCCCCGCTGAGCCGCGCAGCCTTCGCTGCTCCGGCGAGCCTCCCGCTGGCGACCAGGACGTCTTGCCGAACTCTTTTCCCCTTCCTCCCACAGTGGACTGTCATGACGTGGGGGGCCGGTGGGGCGAGGGGTGGGTCGTTGGTTGTGGGTGATGCTGGCCAGTCTGGCCTTGATCAATGCCCTGGGCAGGCCCTTGGCCGCTGTCGCGGGACGGGATCCCGCTTGGCGCCAGGCCGAGGACCTGCTGGTTCTGGCGTATCACGAAATCGAGGAGCCTGCCCGGGCGGTGATGCCCGACTACGCGGTGAAGCCCGCCACCTTCCAGGCGCAACTCGCCTGGCTCAACGACCACGGCTACCACTTCGTGAGCCTGGACCAGGTGCTCCGGGCCCAGCACGGCCAAGGATCCCTGCCCGCCCATCCGGTGCTGCTCACCTTCGATGACGGTTACACCAGCGTTTACACCAATGCCTTTCCCCTTCTCCAACGGCTGCGGGCCCCCGCTGTCTTGGCCGTGGTGGGGCGCTGGCTGGAGCCCGAGCACGGCCTGGTGCGCTTCGGGGACGCGTGGCTGCCCAGGGAGCGGCTGCTGAGCTGGGCGCAACTGCGGGAGATGCAACGCAGCGGCCTGGTGGAGGTCGCCAGCCACACCTACGACCTCCACCAGGGCCTTCCAGGCAACCCCCAGCGCAACTCGATGCCCGCCGCCAGTACGCGCCGCTACACCCCCGGCCAGGGCTACGAAGCGGAGGAGGCCTATCGCGAACGTCTGCGGGCCGATCTGCGCCGCAACGCCGATCTCCTCCAACGCCAGCTGGGGCGCCGCCCCAGAGCTGTGGCCTGGCCCTATGGCCGCTACAACGCCACGGCATTGGACGTGGCCCGTCGCCAGGGCATGCCCGTCGGTTTGACCCTGGATGACGGCGCCAACACCGCCGCGGTTCCCCTCAGCAGCCTGCGCCGCCTGCTGATGACGGGAGAGCTGGCGACCTTGGCGGACTTTGCGCAGGAGTTGCGCGCCCGGGAGGAGAACCTCACCGACAGCCGGCGGCCGGCGAAGGTGATGCATGTGGATCTGGACAACATCGATGATCCCGATCCGGCCCAGGTGGAGCGCAATCTGCAGCTGCTTCTGCAACGCATTCGCGCCATGGGCGTGAACACGGTGTATCTGCAGGCCTTCGCCGATCCCGACGGCAATGGCGCGGCGGATGCGTTGTATTTCCCCAATCGTCGCCTGCCGGTCAAGCGGGACCTGTTCAGCCATGTGGCCTGGGAGATCCGCACCCGCACCCCGGTCCGTCGCCTGTACGCCTGGATGCCCGTGCTGGCCTTCGAGCTCCCCTCCGGTGCCCGTGGCGCCAGCCAACGCGTGCAGACCCAGGCCAATGGGGGCCAGCACCTGTCCATGGGCTATCCCCGCCTCTCCCCCTTCGCGCCGGAGGCCATGGAGGCGGTGCGGGAGATCTATGCCGATCTGGGGCGACACGCCACCTTCGATGGTCTGTTGTTTCATGACGACGTCACCCTCAGCGACTACGAGGACGCCAGCCCCTCCGCCCTGCGCCGTTACAAGGCCTGGGGCCTGCCCGCCAACCTGGCGACGATCCGCGCCGACGATGCTCTTCTGGGCCGATGGACGACGCTGAAAACAAAGACGCTCAATCAGCTCACCCTGGATCTGGCCGCCCTGGTCCGCGCCAATGAACCCCAGCTGCGCACCGCCCGCAATCTTTATGCCCAGGTGGTGCTCAATCCCCATGCCGAGGCGTGGTTTGCCCAGTCCCTGGATGACGCGATCCGCGACTACGACTTCACCGCGGTGATGGCCATGCCGTACATGGAGAAAGCCGCCGATCCCGATCAATTCCTCTCGCGGCTGGTGGAGCGCGTCAAGGAGTTGCCCGGTGGGCTGGACCACGTGCTTTTCGAGATCCAGAGCACCGATTGGTCCAGCCGCCAGGATCTCCCCAGCAGTCAGATGGCGGACCAGCTGCGGACCCTCTATCGGCTGGGTGTGCGGCACACGGGCTATTACCCCGACAACCTCCATCGCGGCACGCCGGATCCGGAGGTGTTGCGCCCCGTTTTTCAAGCCCTGAGCAGTGCCCCCCGCCCCCTGTGACCGATTTTCCTTGGCAGAGCCTGAACCGGCTCGTGGTGCTCTACCCCTTGCTGCTCTCCCTGCTCTGGTGCGGCTTGGCCCTCGCCTGGAGCTGGCGTCGGGAGTGGCCAGATCGCTGGCGACAGGTGGCGCCCGAGGGAGAGGACGGACCAGCGGTGAGCGTGCTGATCCCCTGTTTCAACGAGGGGCCTCACCTGGCGGACACCCTGGGGGCCGCGCTGGGCTTGCGCTGGCGGGACTGGGAGGTGATCGCGATCAACGATGGGAGCACGGATGACACCGGCAGCCAATTGGAGGCCTGGGCCGTTTGTGAGCCGCGTCTGCGGGTGGTCCACCTGGCGAGCAACCAGGGCAAGGCGCTGGCCCTGCGCGCCGGGGCCCTGCTGGCGCGCCATGAGCTGCTGGTGTGCATCGACGCCGATGCCCTTCTCGATCCCCATGCCATCGGCTGGCTGGTGCGCCACTTTTCGGCGGACCGCCGCCTGGGAGCCGTCACCGGCAATCCCCGCATCCGCAACCGCAGCACCTTGCTGGGACGTCTGCAGGTGGGGGAGTTTTCCCTTGTGGTGGGCCTGATCAAACGGGCCCAGTCCATGGTGGGAAGCCTGTTCTGCGTGTCGGGAGTGATCGGCTGCTTCCGTCGGGAGGCGTTGCATGCCGTTCATTACTGGGATCCCCGGCAGCTCACGGAAGACATCGACATCACCTGGCGATTGCAGCGGGGGGGCTGGCGCGTCCGCTACGAACCCCATGCTCTGGTGTGGATCCTGATGCCGGAGACGCTCTCCGGGTTGTGGCGTCAACGGCGACGCTGGGCCGACGGGGGACTGCAGGTGCTCAAGGCCAACCTCGACCTGCTCTGGACGCCGCGGCAGTGGCGCTTGCTGCCGCTGCTGTTGGAGCCGATCGCCAGCCTCACCTGGGTGAATCTTCTGGCCCTGGAAGGGCTTCTGGTGCTGGCGAGGCCGTTGGAGGGGGCGGATCCCGGCTTGGGAGCGGAGGCCGCCTTCCTGCCCCATGGCCTCAGCCTGGCGTTGCTGCTGGTCTGCGGTCTTCAGTTTTCCGTCAGCCTCCTGCTGGATCGCCCCTACGACGCCGGCTTGAAACGCATCGGCTTTTGGATGATTTGGTATCCCTCGGCCTACTGGCTTCTCACCTTCGCCTCCACGCTGATGGCCTGCTGGCGTCAACCGCGCCGACGTCCGCACACCAGGGCCCGCTGGATCAGTCCGGATCGCGGCCTGCCGGGATGACAAGCCGAAACCGTCTTGCCGAAATCTCCACCGTTCCCCAGCAACGTGAGGCCATGCCGGCTTCCTTGGCCATGGGTGGTTCCCTCCTCCGCCACAACGACCCGAACCCCTGCGGCCCGCCGCCCTGCGCCCAGCCGCCCTTGATTGATCGGCGATCCCGCCTCAACGGGTCCCAGCGCCTGCCGGCGCGGCTGAGCACGGGCGCCCTCTGGCTCGGCTCCCTCAGCCTGCTGGGTCCCCCCAAGGTGTTGGCCCTGCTTCTGGTCGCGGGGGTGCTGGTCCCCTGGGTGCTGTGGCTCGATCGCAAGCCGCGCCAGGATCGCGAGGGCCACGCCCTGAAGGCGCCCGCCCCTGTGGCGCCACCAGCGACCCTTCCCCGTTCCATCCTGGCGGCTGAACTGGGTCTGCCGGAATCCCAGCTGTTCCGCGCGCGCCATGGCGCGATCTGCACGGTGCATCACGATGCGGAAGGACAGATCGTGGCCATCGATCTGCCACGCCCTTCGGAGACCAGGCCTCACGTCCCGCACAATGCGCATCCTGTTGGCTGAAGATGACGCCCGTCTCGCCCAGCCTCTGAGCGAGTTTCTGGAGCGTGAGCGGCATGACGTGACTTGGGTCGCGGATGGTTTGCGGGCCTTGACCCTGCTCCAGCGCAGTTTCTACGACCTGGCCTTGCTGGACTGGATGCTCCCCGGAAGGGATGGCCTGACGATCGTGCGCAACCTGCGCGAACGTCAGAGTCCCACCCTGGTGCTGATGCTCACCGCCCGTGACAGCGTTGACGATGTGGTGGCCGGGTTGCGGGCCGGCGCGGATGACTATCTGGTCAAACCGTTTCGCATGGCGGAACTGGCGGCCCGTCTCCACTCCCTGGAGCGCCGCGCGGATCGCCCGTATGCCGGGCAACGGCTGCTGTGGGGGCCCTTGTGCCTGGATCTGGACAGCGGCCTGACGGAGGTGGAGGGGCGGAGCCTGACGCTGACCAGCAAGGAGCGGCAGCTGCTGGAGTGGTTTCTGCGTCACCCCGGCCGCCTGGCCAGCCGGGCCCATCTGCTGGATCAGATCTGGTCCATCGACGCGGAGAGCGGCGAGGAGACGGTGAAAACCCATCTCAACAATCTGCGGCGCAAACTGCGGGCGGCCGGTTGTCCGGATCCCCTGGAGACCGTGCATGGGCAGGGATATCGCCTGCTGCCGCAGCCATGATCTGGCCCCGGTCGCCATCGGCGGTCCTGTCGGCGCGACCGGCCCGCACCGTGCGACGCCAGCAGATCGAGCTGCTCTCGCTCTATTTGGGGTCTCTGGCGGGCGTGCTGCTGGTGTTTGCGGCGGTGGTCCGGGAGGGCTTCGCCAACATCGTGCTGGCGGATGTGCGCAGCCAGCTCACCTTGATCGGGGAGGACTTTTCCTCCTTGCCAGTGCCGCAACCCGGCAGCGAGCGGGATGTGCAGGCCAGCCACAAGGACTTTGCCACGGCCCATCAGCAGGTGGAGTGGTTCCTGGGGGATGATCGACATCCCGCGGCAAGACTGGGGGAGGTGCGCAGCCTGGGCCCGCTGCCGCCCCGACGACAGGGGGAGCGGATGATCTGGTCGACAACGCCAGACAGCATTGCCCTGATTCGACCGGCGGACGCCAACGGTCTCGACCCGCGCGGGCAACCCCGGGTGTGGCTCCGCGTCAGCCAGGGTCTGGAACCTGTGGAGAAGCGACTCCAGCAACTGGATCTGGCCATGGCGGTGGCGATCACCCTGGCTTTGGTCCTGAGCGCGGCTTGCGCCACCTTGCTGGCTCGTCGCGTGGTGGAACCGTTGGAGCGCAGCCTGCGGCGCCTGCGGGAATTCGAGCTGGATGCCTCCCACGAACTGCGGGGACCCCTGGCGGCCATGGCGGCCAATGCGGAGATGGGCTTGCTGGATTGCGCCCCCGGCGATGGAGCGCAACGGCGGCGCTTCGAGGCGATCGCCAGCGCCACGGATCAGTTGCAGCGGCTCGTGGAGGATCTGCTCACCATGGCCCGCCAGGAGGAGGGGAGGTCCCAGCCGTCCCAGCGTTTGGATCTGGGAGAGCTGGTGCGGCAGCAGGTGGCGCTTTACAACGATGCCCTCCGGTTGCGGGGCCAGCGCGTCGAGGAGCAGTTGGAACCCGGGCTGCTGGTCCAGGGGCATCCAGGACTGCTGCATCAGCTGGTTCGCAACCTTCTGGACAATGCCCATCGCTACAGCCCCGAGGGGTCATTGATTCGCGTGCGCGTGTTGCGCAAGGGGCGTCTGGCGTCCCTGGAGGTGAGCGATGAGGGCCCTGGCATCCCCGCGGAACACTTGCCCCGGGTGTTCGATCGCTTCTGGCGGGCGAGTTCCCATCGAAGTGACGGTGGGAGCGGCATGGGCCTGGCCATCGCGGCACGGGTCTGCCGCGCCCATGGCGGCAACATCCGGGTGTCCAGCGCGGCAGGCTGCGGCAGCCGTTTCGAGGTGGAGCTGCCTCTGTTGCCAGCGGGTCAGAGGCCCCGACCCGGCCGAGGAGCAGCCGTGGCTTGAGGGTGTTGATTCTCTCTCGACCACTCCCTTAAAATCATCTCGATTTGCTGGAGCACCAAGTCAATGGTCTCTGCCTCTTGATCAGGGGATATTTGTAGCGTTTGCGCAGCGCTTTGATCATCGTTCGTAGTCGCGCGCGCACGTTCCTTGTATGGCCAATCGATGCTGAGATTGCCCCGGAGTCTCGCTGCCAGCTCCCTGGCCATCGTCATCAGCACCTCATCGCCCATCAGCTCTTGTTCGGACTGGTTGTTGGCCAGGGCGTCGTGGAAGGCCGCCCCAGCCATGGACAACCCCATGGCCGCAACCCTCTCGTCCTCCTGGCGGAACTGCCTGGCCGGCGGCGCCAGCTCGATCGTTTAGCTTGCCCTTGCAGTGTCGTGTTTTCGTACGCGATCGCTACCAGGGCCTGATCGATCCGTTGGCCGATCTCCGGCTGCTTGGCCCGGGCTCGCAGCGACTCCAAACGTGCTTCAGCAGGCACCCAGAACATTGTCCTTGGTGTAGTCATCACGATCCTCCAGCGCGGGGTCGTGATCGGCGGGGGCATCGCCAAGAGAAACGTCCGAGTCAGGCGACCGGAGCATCGCGAACACCTTCGTTTGATGCTCCGTAAAGGTGTCGGAAATGTATTTGAGGAAGATCAGACCCAGGACCAGATGCTTGTATTTCGCCGCATCCATCTGGGCACGAAGTTT
>CAYVWU010000043.1:0-5732 GCA_964455575.1 uncultured Cyanobium sp.
TTCTTCTTTGTAGAAGACGTTCAGGTCGTCGATCATGCGCAACAGGGCTTTGTGGGGTTCATATTGCAATAAATCCCACTGCAGATCCCCCCAGACGTTCCATTCAGCCCGCTGGCCAAATTCCATCCCCATGAAGATGGTCTTCTTGCCGGGGTGCGTCCACATGTAAGCCAGCAAGGCACGCACGTTGGCGAACTTCTGCCAATCATCGCCGGGCATCTTGTGGAGCAGGTTGCTCTTGCCATGCACCACTTCATCGTGGCTCAGGGCCAGCATGAAGTTTTCGGTGAAGGCGTACCAGATGGAGAAGGTGACATTGTTTTGGTGGAACTGGCGGAACCACGGGTCGAGCTCGAAATAATCGAGCATGTCGTGCATCCAGCCCATGTTCCACTTCAGATTGAAGCCCAGGCCGCCGATGTCCGTGGGTTGCGTGACCAAGGGCCAGGTGGTGGATTCCTCGGCGATGGAGAGCGCTCCAGGGAAGTGTTGGAAGAGGACGTGATTGGCCTGTTGCAGGAAGCGCACGGCCTCCGTGTTCTCCCTGCCCCCGTGCTCATTGGGAATCCACTCGCCATCCGGTCGCAGGTAATCGCGGTAGAGCATCGAGGCCACCGCATCGACGCGGATGCCATCGATGTGAAACTCCTCAAACCAGAACACAAGGTTCGCCACAAGGAAGTTGCGCACTTCGTTGCGGCTGTAGTTGAAGATCAGCGTTCCCCACTCCTTGTGTTCGCCGATGCGGGGATCGCCGTGCTCGTAGAGGTGGGTGCCATCGAAGAAGGCCAGACCATGGGCATCTTTCGGGAAGTGGCCCGGCACCCAGTCGAGAATCACACCGATCCCTTCCGCGTGGCAGCGATCGACGAAAGCGCGGAACTCATCCGGCGTTCCATAGCGGCTGGTGGGCGCATACCAACCGGTGACCTGATACCCCCAAGATCCATCAAAGGGATGTTCGGAGATCGGCAGCAGCTCGATATGGGTGAAGCCCCGCTCCTTGATGTAAGGAATCAAGCGATCCGCCAGTTCCGAATAGGTCAGCAGGCGCGCTCCGGGTTTGAGGTCCGCCGCTGGCACCGGAGGCCGCGCCGTGCCGTCGGGCTCGATGTAGGGCGCGTCGGCGGAGGCGTGAATCCAGCTGCCGAGGTGCATTTCGTACACCGCGATCGGTTGATCCAGCGGGTTGCGGCCGTCGCGCTGGTCGATCCAGTGGCCATCATTCCAGTTGTAGCGGCCGATTTCAGCCACGATCGAGCCATGATTCGGGCGCACCTCATGGCGAAAGCCATAGGGATCGGATTTCTGATAGCAGTGGCCGTTCTGGGCGCGCACCTCGTATTTGTAGATCGTGCCCGGGGTGAGGCCGGGGATGAAGAGTTCCCAGATGCCACCCAGGCGGAGCTGCATCGGGTGATGGCGTCCATCCCAGCCGTTGAAGTCGCCCAGAACGCCGACACTGCGGGCATGGGGCGCCCACAGGCAGAACTGCACCCCCTTCACCCCGTCGCGCTCGCCCACATGGGCGCCCATGAATTTCCAGATGTGGTGGTGGTTGCCCTCGGCGAACAGGTGCCGATCCAGCTCCCCCATCCACTCCTGCCGGAACGCCCAGGGATCGTGTTGGATGTGTTCGATGCCCCCCCGCCGCACCCGGTAGCGATAGGTGGTGCCGGGATCATGGTCCAGGGACGCCTCAAACACCCAGGGATGGTTGGGTGTGGCCATGGCCAGCGGTTCGGCGCCCTCCCGCAGCAGCTCCACGGACTCCGCATCCGGCATCCAGCAGCGCACCACCCAGCCCACACCCTCCAGGGGCTGGGGACCCAGGACGGCCAGGGGATGGTCGTGTCGGCATTCCGCGAGCCGGTTGGCATCGTCGACCATCCACGCGAGGCGGGTCATGGGCTGGGGGGGGAAGGGGGCCGTCGGGAGCTTAGGGTGCGCCGGCCCAGCGGATCAGGGCTGGCCGGGGGGGGTGGCGATCTGGGGATCGGTGGGGAAATCGACACCAACGATCTGATTTCGGCTGTCAAGAATCACGAACAGGTTGTCCGTCGTGCGGGTGAACTGGGTGTTCACCAGCAGCAGCTTCATGTCCGCCGTGCTCTCCGAGCGGGCGATGCGTCGCACCTTGAGGAAGTTCCCCGTGCGCCGCTGCAGGTGCTGCCATTTGCGCTGCAGACCCGCCGCCGAAATCTCCTCCTGCAGTTCCTGGGAGAGGAAGCTGGAGGCGAGCACGAAGCGGCCGTTGGTGATCGCGTCCATGAAATCGCGCACCACCTTTTCCGCCGGCTGGTCCGCCACGTTGAAGTGATAGCCGGCCAGGAGACCGTTTTCGTCGATCACCATCAGCAGCGAGCGCTGCCCCGCGCTGGTCTGCAGCGTGGCCTCCACGGTGCTCGACTCCATGCCGGGGATCACGGAGGTGATGGTCCAGCTGCGCACCTTGGGTTGGCGGCGCATGTTCATCTCCACCAGCCAGGGGCTGGTCATGCGCTGCAGATCCGGAGAGAACTGGGCGTAGCGCAGCTTCGCGTTCCCATCCCGCATGGCCTTCAGGATCTGCTCGGCGGACTGGCGGGCCCGCAGCTCCACGGCAGCCGCGCTCGTGGGACGGGCCGCGGGGGCACCGGCTCCCTGGGGGGTCTGGGCGAGCTCCAGCGCTCCCGCGGCCCCCAGCGGCGCACCGGTGGCCAGGGCCGCCAGGGCGAGGGCAACCACTCCGAATCGCGGGAGCACGGGGCGCATGGAAGGGGAGAGAAGGTCCGGCTCAGTTTGCTCCAAGGTCCGGGGCCGCGCCATCGCTGAGCGGGGCGAACAGGGGGGCGATCTCCAGAAGCGCGCCCTCCAGGAGCAGGGTGAGGGTGATCTCCCGATGCCGGGCCGTGGGCCCCCCCCGGGGCTCCTGCCCATCGCCCCCGTTCACGGCCACCTGCGGCCAGGCGGCCGGGGCGAGCGAGAGCCGCAACCGCTCCCCCGCCCGCAGGGTGGCGGCGAGGGGCTGCAGGCGCAGGCAGCGCTCCAGGGGGGCCTGCGCCGCGGCGCCCACCACCCGCAGCACGCCCGTGCCCAGCGTCAGGGCGCACGACCCGTCCGGGGAGACCACGGCGAGGGCGGCGCAAAGGTCGAAGCCCGGCTGATCGGCCTCCACCCGCAGCCGGGCCACCGGCCACCCCAGCAGCCGCTGGGGGCGCTCCAGCGGAGCGGAGGTGAAACAGGCCACATCGGCGCGGTCGTCCAGATCGGCGCGATCCAGCAGCCGCGCCTCGCCGCCGAGGTGGCCCCCACGGCCGGGCACCGGCCGCCAGGGATCGTGCACCAGCACCACCGGGCCGATCGGGCCCCCCGCGTCCTCGCACAGCCGGCCCTCCTCCCGCTGAATCGCCGCCCGGCCATCGCTGGCCAGGTGCCAGCGATGGCCGGGCGCCGCCGGGCCGGGCTCCACCGGCTCGGGCGCCCCTGGCCCGGGCGCCGCGGTGAACCAGGCGCCGGTGGTGGCGTCCTGCAACCGGATCGCCCCCGGCGCGACGGCGCGCGCCTCCTCCTCCAGCGCGTCCTCGCGCTCCGAGGGGGCGGCGACTCCGAGATGGCGCCGGAAGAAGGCCACCTGTTCCCGGTCCACCCCCCCCCGCCAGTGGAGGTGCGACCAGGCGCCGACGCGCAGGGCGGGCTCCCCTCCGGCGGCTCGGGCCCGCCGCCAGAGGTCCAGCACGCCGCGCAGATGGGGATCGTGCCACCCACCGATCAGGAGAAGGGGGCGGCGCAGGAGGGCGGGGGAGGGCCCATGCACCCGCCAGCCCGCCGGATCGCGAGGATTGGCCCGCAGCCAGGCCAGTCCCATGCCATCGGGATCATGGCGCTCCAGCAGGGTGAGACCCTCCACGAGATAGTCGCCCGTCTCCAGGCTGCGGCGCAGTGCCTGCCAGGCCAGGAGATCCTCGCGCCGCCGGGCGCCCTGGGCGGCCAGTTGCAACGCCCAGCCCAGGCCCAGGGCCCACCAATGGGCGCCCCCCTCGCTGGCCCAGTCCAGGCGCTCGTCCAGGCCGCACATGGCCGGAGCCAGCGCATCGGGAAAACAGGTCTCGGCGGCGCGCTCGTCACCCGCGTTGAGCACCTGGGTCAGCCCCTGATACGAGAAGCCGTAGGTGCCCACACGGCCATTGCAGTCCGGCAGGCGTCGCACCCAGCGCACGGCGTCCGCGCCATCCGCCGCCTCCTGGGCGAAGCCCCCGAAGGTCCCCTCCGACTCCCCCCGCCCGCGCACGTCCTGCACCACCACGAGGAAGCCCCGCTCCGCGTACCAGCGGGGGTGGGCGTAGGTGACGGTGGAGGCCAGGGCGGAGCCGTAGGGCTGACGCATCAGCAGGGCCGGCCAGGGACCCGATCCCTCGGGGCGCCAGAGGCGGGCGGCGAGGCGCACGCCGTCGGCGCAACGCATCCAGACCCGCCGCAGCTGGCTCACTCAGCGCACGTCCGGGCAGTGCAGGCCGATCACGTAGGTGGTGAGCACTTCCGCGTCCACCTGGCTCAGGCCCTGGCTGCTGGCCACCATGGCGATCGAATCCGGCGCCGTGGCCGAACGACCGGAGGCGTTCAGCTGCTTGAACTGGGCGCAGAGGCTTTTGGCCAGGGCGGGATTCTGCTTGACGGTTTCCAGCAGGGCGGAAGCCGCCCGCAGGGGGGCGGCGAGGGACAGGGTGCAGGCGAGGCCGCCGGCCAGCAGATGGGCGATGCGCATGGGGCGTCCCCTGTGGGGTTGCCTCCATTCCATCCATCAAGGACCGGGCGGGGCGCGCCGCGTGGGTCAGTTCGCGGAGCGACTGGTGGCCGCCGCCTGAATCCAGCCGCGCACGGTGGCCAGGCTCACCGGCGTCGCGCTGGGGCCGAGCAGCTGGCGACCGAGACGATTGACCTGCACGAGGAGGCGTTGCGGGTCCGCGGTCGCCAGGGCCCGCGCCTCGACGATCCCCGCGTGGAGAAGCAGAGAGGCCTCGGCTGTCGTCAGGCCCGTGGCCGTCATCAGCCGGGCCTGGGCGCGGAGCCGCAGCAGGCGCGCCTCGCTGGCCCCTCCGGGTTGGGCCAGGGCCCGCAGCCGTTCCGGGCTCTGCCCCGCCAGCCGCTCCCAGCTGGTGACGCCGGCGTCCCGCAGGACGGAGCGCTCCCGTTCGAAATGGCGCGGCAGGGCGTCCAAGCCCTCCTCCGGTGCCATCAGGAGCCGAGGGGGCCGACGCGCAGCTCTCCCGAGCGCAGGTCGAGCCGGGCCTCCGCCAGCACCACCGGCTTGGCCAGGCCCTCCCCGGCCGGCTCCAGGCGCCGCAGGCGCACGCGCACGATGCCATCGGCGGGGGAGCGGCCGGTGGGGCGCAGGTTGCGGGCCACCTGCTCGGCGCTGGCGGCCGCCGCCTCCAGCGGCAGATCCGCTGGCGCCGCCGCCACCACCAGGTCGGCGCCGTTGTCGAACACCACCGGCACGACGACAGCTCCGGGGACGGTCACCCGCGGGGTGTAGCTCACGGCGAAGGCGGCGCAGGAGATGGCGAGCAAGGCCGTGAAACTGGTGACGCCGACCAGGCGGAAGCGGATTCCCCAGCGGCTGACGAACCCGAGCACCGTCAACACCACCAGGGCGAGGGCGGCCAGGGCCAACCACTTGGCGGCCATCAGGAGAAGCGGATCTGCGGCCATGGGACTGGTCAGAACGAACAGGCTCCTTATATTGCGCCCGT
>CAYVWU010000043.1:5832-15288 GCA_964455575.1 uncultured Cyanobium sp.
CCGTTCCAGGGCCTGGGGCCCGAGGGGGTGCGCATCGGCCCCAGCCGCTTCCTTCCCGGGCCGGAGGATGGATCGTCCGCGGCGGCGCGCCAGGTGGTGGTGCGGGTCCATCCGCTGGCCAGCTGGCGGGATCGCGCCCTCCATCTCACCCTGGACCTGGAAGGCGCCGAGGTGGACCTGCGCCGCCAGGGGCGCGGCATGCTCTGGACCTTCGGCGCGATGGCGCCGGGAGGCAAGCCGCCCCGGTTCGCCCTTGCCTTCCGCCTGCTCGATCCCGCCCGGGTGCGCCTCTGGAACCTGGGCGCGGATGCGCGGCCGCTGCAGCTGGCTCTGCAGGGCCAGGCCACGGTGACGACCCACACCCAGGCGGTGACCTGGCGGGCGCGGGCGCGGCAGGACGCGCCGGGGGGCACGGCCCAACTGGTGGGCGGCGGCAACTGGAAAAGCCAGCGCTGGCAGACGCGGGTGCGGGCCAGCCGCTGGGGCGTGGCGCCACTGGTGCGGCTTCTGCAGCTTCGGGGCGACGTGGCCGGGGTGGGCAGCGGCCAGCTCGACCTCTCCTGGCAGCGGGGGCGGCCCTCCTGCCAGGGGGGCGTGGTGGGAGAGGGGTTGCGCTGGCGGTTGAACCCCTCGGCGCCGACCTTGGAGGTGCCGCGGGCGCCGCTGCGCTGCGACGGCACGGCCCTCTCCCTGGGGCGCAGCCGCTGGCGGCTCGGGCCCTGGGGCGGGGGCGTGGACGGCACGCTGGCGGGACGGCGATTGCGGCTCTCGGCCACGGCCCAGCCCCCGGCCGCCCTGCGGCTCGGCTCCACCCCCCTCGCGGGGCGGCTGGAGGGGGAGATCGGTGGAGGGGGACTGCAGGGGGCGCGGCTGGTGGCCGGGCGGGGCGGGACCCGGCTGGCCCTGGCGGGGCGCCTGGCCAACACGCTCAACCTGGAGGGAGGCTGGCGCCTGGATCCCGCCGACCTGCCCGGCGCCGCCAAGCTGCCGCCCTGGTTGACGGAGCAGCCCTTCCAGGGCGCGTTGCGGGTTGGCGGCCGGCTGGCGGCGCCCCGGCTGGCGGTCGTCACCGGGCAGGACCGCCAGCCCCTGCTCGGGCCCTGGCGGGCGGAGCTCGCCTGGAGCGATGGCCTGCTCGTCATGCGCCGCTTCCAGTCGCCCCATCTGCGGGCCAGCGCCTCCCTGCCCCTGGCTCCCCGCCCCGGGCAGGGGTTGACCGCCGGCCCGCTGGAGGCCCGCTTCGACCTCTCTCCCTATCCCCTCGCCCGCCTGCAGCCGCTGGTGGGCACCGCCTTGGGGGGCTGGATCGAGGCGAGGGGCGTGGTGCGGGGTCCGTTGCGGCGGTTGCGGCCGGATCTGGCGCTGCGTCTGCGGCGGCCGTCGGCCGGCCCCCTGCGGTTGGAGGAAACCTGGAGCGGTCGCCTGCGGGCGGAGCTCGATCCCGCCAACCCCATGGGCGGCCTCGTCGGCGGGGGGCTGTTGCGGATGGCGGCCGACTCCCCGGCGCCCCCGGGGCGGCTGGAGGCCAGCCTGGATCGTCGCTGGATGCCCCGGCGGGCGCGCCTGGAGCGGGAGGGGGGGCGGCTCACCCTGGAGGGGTCCCCCCGGGGGTTTCGCTGGCGGGCGAACCAGTTGCCCCTGCAGGGGTTGGCCCTGGCATTCGGGCGCCGGCTGGAGACGCTCCAGGGCCGCCTGGGCGGCGAGGGCACCCTGGAGCTGCAGCCGCTGGCCTTCCAGGGCGATGTGTCGCTCAGCGAGCCGCGGCTGTTCGGCCTGCCGGGCCGCCGCGTGCAGGCGCAGGTGGCCTACACCAACCGCGCCTACCGCGTGCGGGGCCTGGTGGAACCCCTCGGCGCCGGCAGCATCGATGTCAGCGTGGAGGGCCGTTGGCAGGGGCCCTTCCGGGGACGGTTCCAGGCGCGCCAGCTCGATGCCCAGCTCTTCCGCGCCCTGCTCGCCGCGCGGGGCCGGGAAAGTGGTCTCGCGGCGCGGGGGTGGGGGCGGGCGGACGATCTGGGAACCCTGGTGTTCGACACCCTTGGCGACAGCCTCGACGCCCAGTTCCTGGCCCTGCGCCGGGCCCGGGAGGAGGCCCGCCAGCGCTTCCAGGCCCTGACGCGGCCCCAGGGCATGGACGCCCTGCTGGCCTCGCTGCAGACGAGCGTCGACGCGGATCTCACCCTGCAGGGCCGGGACTGGCGAAACGTGCGGGTGGACCTGGAGGGGAGCGGCCATCTCTGGGTGGGGCTGCCCGATCGGGATCAGGCCCTCACGAGCACCCCCTTCACCCTGCGGCTGCAGGGTCCCCTGCAGGGCGGCAGCGGCAGCTTCGCCCTGGGGGGGCTGCCCCTGGGCCTGCTCGCCCTGCTCACCCCCGTGCCGGAGACCCTGCGGGGCCAGCTGACGGTGAATGGCCGCTATCGCCTCGGCGTCCAGCCACGGCTGGAGGTGGCCCTGGCCTTGAGCGAGGGGGCGATCGGTCCGGCGCCGCTGGCCCTGGAGCGCGGGGCGCTCACCTTGGAGAAGGGCCTGCTGAAGGTGGACCTGGCGGCCCGGGGCGGGGTGGCGACCCAGCCGGTGACCCTCGCCGGCACCTGGCCCCTCGATCCCGCCAGCCCCGGGTTGGAGTTGCGTCTCTCCAGTCGGGGCGATGGGCTGCGGGTGTTGACCCGCCTGGCCGGGGATGCCGTGGTGTGGAAGCGGGGCAGCACCGACCTGCAGCTCCTGGTGCGCGGCAGCGTGAAGGATCCGATCGCCAACGGCTTCATCCGTCTGCGGGGGGGGGAGTATGTGCTCGCGGGGCAGACCCTCTCGGAGGTGGAGGCGACCGTGCTGTTCGACTTCGAGCAGGTGCTCGTGCAGGACATGCGGGCCCGGGCGGGGGCGCGGGGGCGCCTGTCGGGGGAGGGGCGGATCGGCCTGCGGCGCCAGCTCAGCGCCGAGCCCACCCTGGCGCTGGACATCAAGGAGGTGCCCTTCGCCGTGAGCCGCATCGCCGCCCGCAGCGATGGGCGCGTCACCATCGGCGGCAGCCTGGGGGCGCCGGTGCTCGGCGGCGAACTGACGATCAGCCGGGGGAAGATCAATGCCCAGCCCGGTCAGTTCTCCGCCTCCCAGCCCGCCTCCAACAAGCCCGCCATCCCCACCACCCTGGCCCAGCTGCTGGAGCAGAAGTGGGATTTCAAGCAGCCGCTGGTCCTGCTGGGTCCCCAGATCCAATCCGTCGACTCGCCGCAGCTGGAGGAGGCGCTGCCCCGCTTCCCCTGGCTGACGTTCAACGACCTGCGGCTGCGCTTCGGTCCCGACCTGCGGGTGGTGGTGCCCAACGTGGCGAGCTTCAACACCGGCGGCGCCCTGCGCCTCAACGGCCCCCTGGATCCCACCCTGCGGGCCAGCGGCGTGGTGCGGCTCCTCTCCGGTCGCCTCAACCTCTTCACCACCAGCTTCAGCCTCGATCCCGACGCCCCCAACGTCGCCATCTTCACCCCATCCCTGGGGTTGATGCCCTATCTCGACATCGCCCTGCGCACCCGCATCGCCGACAACATCGGCCTGGTGGCGCCCAACGGCCTGGGGGAGGCGCAGGGGGCGGGCAGCCTGGCCACGGGGTTGACGGCCGGCGCGCCGGAAAGCGGCTTTTCCTCCCTCCGCCAGCTCAATCTGATCCTGGTGACCTTGCGGGTGAGCGGCCCGGCGGATCGCATCGCCGATTCCCTGCGCCTCACCAGCAACCCTCCCCTGCCCCAGGAGCGCCTGGTGGCCTTGATCGGTGGCAACACCCTGGCGGGGTTGAGCCAGGGGGGGGCCGGCACCGCCCTGGCCACCGTCGTCGGCCAGTCGCTGCTCTCCCCGCTGCTCAGCAGCGTGAGCGATGCCATGGGGCAGCGGGTGAGCCTGGCCCTCTACCCCACCTACGTGAATCCGGAGATCGCCACCGCGGAGGCGCGGCGCTCGCGCCGGGTGCCGCCCCAGCTCGTGCTCGGCGCGGAGGTGGGCTTCGATCTCACCGACCGGGTGAACGTCTCCGCCCTGGCGGCGCCCAACCGCTCGGACGTGGCCCCGCAATTCACCCTGAACTACAAGGCCTCGGAAGCGCTCAATGTGGAGACGTTCGTCGACACGCTGGGGTCGTGGGGCACGCAGCTGCGCCTGCTGTTCCGCTTCTGAGGCGCTGTGGGAGCATGACGCCTGGTGCCAGCCATGCCCGGGGCCTGGAATGACAGCAGCCGTGTCCGACAGCGCGCCGGGGGGAGCGGGGTCCGAGCTGATCGGCGTCGATCTTGGCGGCACGGCGATCAAACTCGGCCGTTTTGACGCGCGCGGCACCCTGCTGGAGGCGTTGGAGGTGCCCACGCCGCGGCCCTCGGTGCCTGGCGCCGTGACGATCGCCCTTGCCGAAGCCATCGAGCGGCTCGATCCCGAGGGTCGGTCCGGCCGGGTGGGGATCGGCCTGCCGGGGCCCACGGACGCCGCCGGGCGGGTGGCGCGGCTGGCGATCAACCTGGAGGGCTGGGAGGACGTGCCCCTGGCGGATTGGCTGGAGCCGCAGGTGGAGCGGGCGGTGACCCTGGCCAACGACGCCAACTGCGCGATGGTGGGCGAGGCCTGGCTGGGGGCGGCGCGGGGATGCGCCAACGCCATCCTCCTCACCCTCGGCACCGGCGTGGGGGGAGGGATCTGGCTGGATGGAGCGCTTTACGTCGGCCCCCGCGGCGCCGGGGGGGAGCTCGGCCTGATCGGCGTGGACCCGGAGGGTCCGCCCTGCCGCAGCGGCAATCGCGGCTCGCTGGAGCAGCACTGCTCCATCGCCGGCCTGGCCCGCCTCAGTCCTCTGGAGCCCCGGGAGCTGTGTCGTCGGGCCGCGGCGGGGGAGGCGGAGGCCTTGGCGGTGTGGGAGCGTTATGGGCGCTGGTTGGGAATCGGCCTCAGCTCTCTGCTCTATGTGCTCACGCCGGAGCGGGTGTTGCTGGGCGGGGGGCTGAGCGCGGGGTTTCCGTTTTTTCTGCCGGCGGTCTGGCGGGAGATCGAGGCCCGGGTGTTGGCGCCGAGCCGGGAGGGGTTGACGATCGAGCGCTGTGCCCTGGGCAACGGCGCGGGACGGCTCGGCGCGGCGCGGTTGGCTCTGGATCGGCTCGGGGCGGGGGCGGAGCGTCAGTCGTCGCCGTAGCGGCGGATGAACCAGCTTTTCACGACCTGGGTGAGGAGGGCGTAGGCCAGGAGGATCAGGGCCAGCCAGCCGAAGTAGGCCGCTGGCAGGGGCACCAGGCCGAAGCCGGGCGCGAGGGGCGTGAAGGGAAGGCTGAGGCCGATGGCCATCACCCCCAGGGTGATCAGCGCCATGAGCGGCGCGGGGGTGCTTTGCAGAAACGGGATGTGACTGGTGCGGATGATGTAGACGATGGAGGTTTGCGTGAGCAGGCTTTCCACGAACCAGCCGCTTTGAAAGAGGCTTTGCCGCTCCGGAGTGTTGGCGGCAAACACAAACCACAACACGGCGAAGGTGACGTAATCGAACAGCGAGCTCACAGGGCCAATGATGAGCATGAAGCGCCGCAGCTGCGGCAGCTTCCACTGGCGGGGCTGGGCGAGGTAATCCGCATCCACCTGGTCGAAGGGAATGCCGGTCTGGGAAAAGTCGTAGAGGAGATTGTTGAGGAGGATCTGCAGGGGAAGCATCGGCAGAAAGGGGAGGAAGATGCTTGCGCCAAGCATGCTGAACATATTGCCAAAGGCTGAACTTGTGCCCATTTTGATGTATTTACTGATGTTGCCGAAGGTGCGCCGGCCCTCGCGCACGCCGGCGTGAAGCACGAGCAGATTTTTTTCCAGCAACACGATGTCCGCCGATTCCTTGGCGATGTCCACCGCGGTGTCGACGGAGATGCCGATGTCCGCTTCCCGCAGGGCGGCGGCATCGTTGATGCCATCGCCGAGGAAGCCCACCACATGGCCCTGGCGGCGCAGGAGGCGAAGGATGCGCGCTTTCTCCAGGGGGGAGAGCTTGGCGAAGATCGTGGTGGCCTCCACCCGTTGGGCCAGGGTGTCATCGTCCATCGCCTCCACCTCCGGGCCGAGGAGCACCCCCTCCACCGCCAGGCCCACATCGCGGCAGGTCTTGCGGGCGATCACCGGGTTGTCGCCCGTGAGCACCTTGACCGCCACCCGGCTCTGGCGGAGGAGGCGCAGGGCTTCGGCGGCGGAATCCTTGGGTGGATCCAGGAAGGCGATCAGGCCCACGAGGATCAGGTCCGCCTCGTCCTCGCGGCTGTAGGGGGTGCTCTGGAGGGGCACTTCCTTGTAGGCGACGGCGATGACGCGCAGGCCGTCGTCGTTGAGGTCGGCGTTGAGGGCGAGCACCGCCTGGCCTGTCTCGGCATCGAGGGGGCGAACGGCGGTGCCATCGAGGAGGCGGCTGCAGATGGCGAGGATCTCCTCGACGGCGCCTTTGCAGATCAGCTCATGGTGGTGGTTGGCCTCCTCGACGACGACAGAGAGCCGTCGACGTTGGAAGTCGAAGGGAATTTCATCGATCTTGAGGAAGCTTTGCTCCAGTTTCAACGCCTCCTTCATCTCGACATGTTCAAGCACGGCCACATCCAGCAGGCTCTTCAAGCCCGTTTGGTAGTAGCTGTTCAGAAAGGCGAGCGCCAGCACCTCTTCACTCTCCACGCCGCGCCAATCGAGATGCTTCAGCAAGACGATGCGGTCCTGGGTGAGGGTGCCGGTCTTGTCGGTGCAGAGCACGTCCATGGCGCCGAAGTTCTGGATGGCATCAAGGTTTTTCACAATCACCTTTTCGGCTGCCATGGCGAGCGCGCCGCGGGAGAGGTTGGCGGTGACGATCATCGGCAGCATCTCCGGCGTGAGGCCGACGGCGACGGAGAGCGCAAAGAAGAAGGCCTCGCCCCAGTCGCCTTTGCTGACGCCGTTGATGAGGAACACCGCCGGCGCCATCACGACCATGAAGCGCAGCAGGAGGAGGCTCACCTGGTTGATGCCCCGCTCGAAGCTGGTGGTGACGCGCACGCCGGTGACGGCGGTGGCGATGGCGCCGAGGCAGGTGTGGGCGCCGGTGGCGAGGACGACGGCGGTTGCGGTGCCGCTCACCACGGTGGTGCCGAGGAAGCAGAGGGCGTCGAGTTCGAGGGGATCGTCGACGGTTTGTTGGTGGGGGGGGAGGCTGGCGTGTTTTTCGACCGGCAGGGATTCGCCGCTGAGGGCCCCCTGGGAGATGAAGAGGTCCTTGGACTGGAGGAGGCGCACGTCGGCGGGCACCATGTCGCCCGCCGCCAGAAGCACCACATCGCCGGGCACGACCTGCTCCAGGGGCACCTCCCGCACGCCGGGCGCCTCGCCGTCGAAGTGGAGGCCGAGATCGGCGGCGAGCGCGGGGCTGATGTCCTCGCGGGCGTCATGGCGCTTCACCGTGGCGGTGGTGTGCACCAGGCGCCGCAGGGCCTGGGCGGCGCGGAGGGAGCGCGACTCCTGGGAGAAGCGCAGGGCCACGCTGAAGAGGATCATGGTGGCGATGATCACCGCCGCCTTGGTGTCGCCCGTGAGCAGGGAGAGGGCGGCGAGGGTGGCCAGCAGCAGAATGAGGGGATTGCGGAAGGTGCGCAGCAGCTGCCAGGGCCAGGGGATGGGCCGCTCGTGGGCGATGGCGTTGGGTCCGAGGCGCTCCAGGCGGAGGCGCGACTGCAGGGCGCTGAGACCATTCGCGCTGGTGTTGAGCCGGGCGAGGAGGGCGTCGGGGGTGTCGCGGGCGGCCTGCAGCAGGGCCTGCCGATCGGGGTCGGGGAGCCTGGCGGCTGGGGCGGGGGCTGTCACGCGTCAGGTCGGCCGCGGGGTCGGCGCCGGGGGGTCGGGCTGGGTCGGGGCTTGGTTGGCTGTTGCGGTGGTGGATGGATCGAGCGCGGGATTGGCGATCCCCCATTGCTTGAGGGTGAGATGAATGCGGCGGGGATCGAGCGCTTCGGCGAAGGTTTCCATCAGCAGACCGCTCAGATCGGAGGGGATCTCCAAGTCGCCTTTCTTGAGGAAGCAGATGCGATTGGTGTCGCGGAAGAGGGCGGTGAGGTAGCCCGCTTCGAAGATCACATTCTGTCGGGCCCGTTGGCGCAACTCCTGCCCATATTGATAAAGGCGGCCCTCGTCATCGGGGGTGAGCAGGATGAAGCCCGCCAGGCAATTGCGAATTTTGTCCTCCAAGAAGCTGAGCAGGTCGGAGCCGGTGCGCGCCATGGATTGGATCACGACCGGATCCAGATCTTCTTCGCGAAGGATCTGCTCCAATTCCTCCCGGTGTTCCCGGTTGCGTCCATGAACAATGAAGACCTTCTTCTCTTCCACCAATTTCTTGGGGGAGAGCGACATCATCACCTCCAGGGATTTGACCGCCATATCCATGTTTTTGCGATCGACCTCCGTGATCGGCTTCCCCGGTCCGTTCTGGAAGGTGACGACACCAAAGGGCTCGCGGCGATCCCGCCGATCGATCAGTTTGATCGGCACGGCATAGCAGGGTCCTTCGGCATAAGCATCGACCACGTCGCTGTCCGCCGGCCACCAGTATTGGGGATGGTCCCTGGCGATGGGGATGAACTCGGGGGCGCGCTTGCGAAAGGCCACGGTGGAGATGCCTTCATCGCAGGGCAGGTCGACTTTTTTATTCGCGTTTTTGGCCAGGCTGTTAATGGCCTCCACGTCGGTCGTCAGATCCCAGAGGCGCAGATGGCCCCGCCCTTCTTTCGTCACGTCCGGCACGTTGACCAGGATGGCGCCGGCCTGGCAGATGTCGCTGTGACAGATGACCTGTTCAAGAAAAAAGCGCAACACCTGCGCTTGTGGGCGGTCGCGCGCCATGCCGAGAAAATCGTCCAGGGCTTCGTGGAACTGTTTCGGCTGGCGGGTCATGGTGGAGATGGAGTATTTCACTGTAGGTCGTTGGTATGAGCGTGACAGCGGAGGCGGTGAGCGCAACGGCTGCGCGATGACCGTGGCGCAGGTGTAGAAACCGCGGATTCCCTCCCCCTGCCTGCCCCCTGCCCGATCCTGCCGCTCTCGTCAATGAACTGATCGCCCGGATCCCTGAGGATGGCCGCCGGATCACGAATGAGGAGATCCGTGCCGCCCTGGAGCGCGAGGCGGGGGAGCCCATCGGCGAGGAGGCGCTGAAGGAGCTCAAGAGCCAGGTGGTGGCGATGGGTTTTGCGGAGCGGGTGAAGGGCCCCGGGGGAGGATTGAAGGCGCCTGGCGTTGCGGCCCCCCCTCCCCTCGGGAGGCCGCGGCTGCCACTGGCGCCCGTTCCCGGCGCGGCGGCAAAGCCTCCGCCGCCCCCGCTCCTGAGGCCGCCATCCCTCCGGGCACCACAACGGCCTCCGTTCTCACCGGGGAGCTGCGCCACCAGATCGACCGGATCTGGGATGCCTTCTGGAGCGGCGGCATCGCCAACCCGCT
>CAYVWU010000044.1:0-15257 GCA_964455575.1 uncultured Cyanobium sp.
TCCGCGGCGACATCGTCGAGGCGGCCTGGGGCAACCAGATCCGCAACTACGTCTTTCACCCCTACCAGATGGTGAAGGATCTGCGCACCAGTCAGGAGACCACGGATGTGCAGGGCGTGATGGATGGCGATCTTGATCCCTTCATCCAGAGCCTGTTGCGGCAGGGTGTGGAAGTGGGCGTCGCGGTGTGAGTCAGCCCCGTTAATCTCCACGGACTCTCTGGTACACGCTCATGGCTCCTTCCCCTGAGGCCAGTCCCTCCCCACCCGTGAGCGGCGCGGCAGCGCGGGAAGAATCCGCGGGATTTGTCAAGCTAGCCATGCGCAACATGGTGCGCAAAGGGCGGCAAAGCCTGTTCCATTTCGGGCTCACGGTTGTCGGATTGAGCGGCTTTCTTCTCCTCCTGGCGTGGTTGGGCCGGCCCCGGCTGCCGCTCTGATCGCCCCCGCAGGCTCCCTGTCTCTTCCACCCCCATGCCTCCTGCCGCGCCCTCCGTCGATCTGGATCTCGCCTTGTCCGGTCTGCCGGAGGAGGATCCCCTGCGGACTGCGTGGCTCGACCATCTCTGCGCCTGGCTGCGCGTTCTGTCGCCTCGCTTGCCTGCCCACCTCGCCGCGAGCGCCTACAGCCTGGGACTGACCCTCTGCGACGACGCGGAGATCAGCCGGCTCAACCGCGACTGGCGCGGCCTTGAGGGGCCCACGGACGTGCTGGCCTTCGCTTTGCAAGACGATCCGATCCCCTGGCCCTCCCCGGGGCAGGGCGCGGATGCCGCCGGGGTGGAGGACAGCCCCCTGGAGCTCGGGGACATCGTGATCTCCACGCCGACCGCCCGGCGTCAGGCGGAGGCGGAGGGCCACTCCCTCTCCCGGGAGCTGCTCTTCCTGGCCAGCCATGGCCTGCTCCATCTCCTCGGCTGGGATCATCCCGACGAGACTTCCCTGGCGGCCATGCTCGCCCTGCAGGAGGAGCTGCTCGCCGCCACTTCCCACCTGCCGGTGGTGGCATTGGCGTCTTGCCAAGGCGAGGCAACCGGTTAGGGTGCCGCCAGCAAGCTGTGCGGTTTCGAGTGGCCCTGCCCTTACCCGATCCCCAGCCAACCCAGCTGCGCGAAGTGGGTGTTGATGGGCAGCGCCGCGGGCGCCGCCTGCGGGTGGGGGCCTGGAAGATCGCCGGAGACCTGCCCTCCAGCTTTCGCTACGCGGCCCAGGGGCTCGCCTACGGTTTCGCCAGCCAGCGCAACTTCCGCATCCATGTCTGCATGGGGGCGGTGGTGTTTTTCCTGGGCCTCTGGCTTGGCCTCAGCCCTGATCGTCTGGCCGTGCTTGTGCTCACCGTCGCGGCGGTGCTGGTGCTGGAGTTGCTCAACACGGCCACGGAGGCGGCGGTCGACCTGGCCATCGGCCGCAAGCTCCATCCCCTCGCCCGCATCGCCAAGGATTGCGCGGCGGCGGCCGTCCTGGTGGCGGCCCTCTCCTCCCTTCTGATCGCTCTGCTGCTGTTGATTCCCCCCCTGTTGCAGCGTTTCGGTCTGCTCGGCCGCTGAAGGAGCGCCATGTTGCTTGTTCTCGACAATTACGACAGCTTCACCTTCAACTTGGTGCAGTATCTCGGCGAGTTGGCCGCCAGCCATCCCCTCGCCGCGGAGGTGCGCGTGGAGCGCAATGACGCTCTCACGCTGGCGGAGATTCGTCGCCTCTCACCCCGCGCCCTGTTGATCTCCCCCGGCCCGGGGGATCCCGATCAGGCGGGCGTTTGTCTGGAGGTGTTGCGGGAGCTGGGCCCCGAGCTGCCCACCCTCGGCGTGTGTCTGGGCCACCAGTGCCTGGGTCAGGTGTTCGGTGGCCAGGTGGTGCGCGCGCCTGAACTCATGCACGGCAAGACCTCCCCTGTGCACCACAGCGGGCAGGGCGTCTTTGCGGGGCTCCCCGAACCCCTCATCGCCACCCGCTACCACAGCCTCATCGTCGATCGCTCCACCCTGCCCGAGGCCCTCGAGGTCACCGCCTGGCTGGAGGACGGCACGATCATGGGGTTGCGCCACCGGCAGTGGCCCCATCTGCAGGGGGTGCAGTTCCACCCGGAGAGCGTGCTCACGGAGTCTGGCCACGACTTGTTGGCCAATTTCCTGCGGCAGGCGGAGAGCCATTCCGCTGAACACTGCTAACTTCGCGCGACGTCGCCCTTGTTGTCCATGCCCGCCGCCTCCGCGCGTCGTGTTCGCTTTCGCCGCTGGGCCGGGGGACTCTTCAGCGTCGCCCTCCTCAGCCTCCCCGCGGCCGTTCCCGCCGCCCGCGCCGAAGGTGGGGTGCGCATCACCAGCTATGGCCACAGCGCGTTGTTGATCGAGGGGGGCGGCGCGCGGGTGCTCCTCAATCCCTTCCGGGCCGTGGGCTGTGCCGCCGGCTTGGCTGAACCGCGCGTCAGCGCGGACGTCATCCTCGCCAGCAGCCTGCTCAAGGATGAAGGCGCCGCTGTCGCCAGCGGTCGCTTCCTCAGCAGGCCGGGCTCTTATCAGGTGGCTGGCTTGCGGATCGAGGGGATCGGCGTCCCCCATGACCGGGTGGATGGTCGGCGCTTTGGCCTCTCCACGGTCTGGCGCTGGCGCCAGGGGGGATTGGATTTCGCCCATCTCGGCGGCACCGCCGGAGCCATCAGCCCCGCTGACAAGGTGCTCCTGGGGCGCCCGGATGTGCTGATCCTGGGCGTCGGGGGTGGCGCGAAGGTCTACACCGGCGACGAGGCGGCCGCGGTGGTGCGCGATCTCAACCCCCGCCGCGTCATCCCGGTGCAGTACGTCCGCGGCGGCCGCGCCCCCGCCGCTTGCGACCAGGACGGCCTTCAGCCCTTCCTCAGCGCCCTGGGTTCTCCCACGGTGCGCCAGGCTGGCGCCAGCCTCAGCCTCACCCCTCCCCTCGGCGAGAGTCTGGTGGTGGAGGTGATGCGCTGAGCACAGCCCGGACCTGTCCCGCCGTGCCGTTGACGACAGGGCTGACCGAAGGGTCGCCGTAAGTTCACCCCAGTCAGAAATCGCCCCGTGTCCAGCCCGTCGCTTCGCGTCGCCGTTGTCGGGGCCGGCAGCGCCGGATTGCTGCTGGCGGCCCTGCTGCATCGCCAGGGCCATCGGGTGCGGGTTTTTGAAAAAGCCGAGCGGCTTCGCGCTGACGGCTGCGGCATTCTCCTTGTCCGCAGCGGTGTGGAGGCCATTGCCGCCAGTGGACTGGAGGGCCTCCTGGAACGGTTCGTCAGCCAGGGTCTGCCGGTGAGCCGCTTTGTGGTGCGCAACCTGCGCGGCGACTTGATTGACAGCTCGCCCGCGGAACGGGCCGACGGAGAGTTGCCTTCCCTGTTGCTTCATCGGCGAGCGATTCTGGAAGCCCTCGCCGCCGCTCTTCCCCCGGAGACGATCCAGTTCGGAGCGGAACTGCTCAGCTGGCGCCAGCACGATCCCGTCGACGCCTTCGGGTCCGTGGAGGCGGTCTTCAGCCGAGGCCAACCCTGGCGGGGGGATCTGCTGGTGGGGGCCGATGGGCTCTTCTCCCGGGTGGCGCCCCTGGTGGCCCCTGAACGCCAGCTCAACTACCTCGGGGATCGGGTCTGGAGGGGTGTGGTGCCGGATGCCAGCTTCTGCCGGGAGGGGGAGTTCTTCGTGTATGCCCGGGGCCGGGGCGTGTATGCCAATGTCTTTGATCTCGGCGAGGTCGCCGGGGGGGAGCCCCTCACCCACTGGGGGTTCTTTCAGGAGGAGCCCCTGCCCGCCGAGCGGGAGGAGCAGCGCCGCCTCCTCGACGAGCCCGTTCCCGAAGAGGCGTTGGCCAAGGTGCCCGCCGATCTGGCGGCCCTCATCCGCTCCACGCCTCCCGAGGCCGTGGTGGCCAACTGGTCCTTTGACATCGACCCCTTGCCGCGCCTGCATCAGGGACGGGTGGTGCTGATCGGTGACGCCGCCCATGCCATGAGCTCCTCCCAGGCCCGGGGCATGACGGCGGGCCTGGAAGATGCGGTGGCCCTGGCCAAGGCCCTGGATCCTCGGAAGCTCGCCGCCTCCCCCGCATCCGCGCCTCTCAGTGTCGAGCAGGCCCTGAGCGCCTGGGAGCGTGAACGGCTGCCGGTGGTGCACGCCTATCAGGAGCGCAGCCGCGCCGTCAGCGCCCGCACGGGGCGGCGGCGACCGCCCCAGGTGCGTGGACCAGCGGCGGCTCCCGGGATTGATCCAGGGAGCCCTTAGCCCTTAGCCCGGATCCCTCAGCCTGAGCCCTCAGTCCGAGCGCTCAGCCCGGAGCCGCTGGCAGATCGGCTTCGATCGCCTGAAACGCTTCCCAGAACCGCTCCATCTGGTCCCGCGTGCCGATGCTGACGCGCAGGGAGCCATCGATCAGCGGTTTGCCCGCCATCGATCGCACCAGGATGCCCGCCTCGCGCAGCCGCCGATCCATCTCGGCCACGGGCGTCGCGGGCCAGATCAACAGGTAGTTCCCCCCATCCACGTGGTGGCGCACGCCGGCCCGGGCCAAGACACTGGACAGCCACTCCTTGGCTTCGATCACCGCCTCCACATAGGCGTCCACGTAGGCCAGATCCTCCAAGGCGGCGGCCGCGGCTCGCACCGCGAAGCTGTTCACGTCGTAGGGACCGCCGACCCGACCCAGGCGCTCCACCACGGAGCGGTGGCCGATGGCAAAGCCGATGCGCAGCCCCGCCAAGCCCGCCGTTTTGGAGAGGGAGCGCAGCACCAGCAGATTCGGGTGGCGGCTGAACGCATCCGGCCAGCCGCCAGCTGCGGCTCTCTCCTCCAGCAGCGGCAGGACGCTGTCGCCGCTGAACGCTTCATAGAGCTCATCCACCACCACGAGGGTTTCGGGCGCGGCAGCGGCCAGCTCCAGAAGTCGCGCGGGGGCCAGACGGGTTCCCGTTGGATTGTTGGGATTGCAGATCAGCAGCAGACGGGGCGCGGCCGGTGGTCCCTGGTCGCCATGGGCGGTCAGGGCGGCGTGAATCTCCTCCAGGGGAAAGCTGAAACAGGGCAGGCGATAGGGAATGGCTTCGATGGCCATGCCCTGCATGCGGGCGCAAGGGGCGTAGTAGCCGAAGGTCGGCGTGGTGGTGAGCAGGCGATCGCCGGGGCGGCCAAAGGCGTGAAAGATCGCGTGCAAGGCGGCGTCGACCCCGTTGAACAGGCCGATCTGGTCGGGAGCGAGGTGCTGGCCCGAGGGTCCCAGGGAGGCCACCACCGCCTCACGCAGACCGTCGTATTCCGGGTAGATCGCGTAATGCTCGGCGGGCATGGCCCGAATCGCCTCCACGACCTTGGGGCTGGGGCCGAGGGTGTTTTCGTTGAAATCCAGACGCAGCAGCCCCCTGCGGCCCTCCAGCGGGGCGCTGTACGCCTGGAGGCTCTCCACCTCGGGGCGAGCCTGAGGAGCCAGGAGAGGGAAGCCCTCTGGCGGCGCAACAGCCATGGATGGGCAGCCAAAAAGCCAGACTTCACCATAAAGCGACGCGGCACGGACCCCGGGGCCTGCAAGCGCAGGACTGGCCCAGAAGCCCTTGCCAAGCGGAACCTTGGAAATCCAGGATGGTTTGGCTTTTCTTCTGTATTGTCATGCCTGCCGAGCGCACCTTCCTCGCGATCAAGCCCGATGGTGTGCAGCGTGGCCTGGTCGGGGAGATCATCGGTCGCTTCGAACGCAAAGGGTTCAAGCTCGTGGGCCTCAAGCAGCTCACCCCCAGTCGGGAGCTGGCCGAGAGCCATTACGGGGTCCACCGCGAACGTCCCTTTTTCGCCGGGCTGGTGGACTTCATCACCAGCGGACCCGTGGTGGCGATGGTCTGGGAAGGCGATGGGGTGATCGCCGCCGCCCGGCTGATGATCGGTGCCACCAAACCTCTCGAAGCCAGCCCGGGCACCATTCGTGGTGATTTGGCCATCAACATCGGTCGCAATGTGATCCATGGTTCCGATGGCCCCGACACCGCGATCCAGGAGATCGCTCTCTGGTTCTCCGAAGGCGAACTCAGCGACTGGGCCCCCGCGGATCAGACCTGGCGCACCGAAGCCCCCTGAGACGCGGACCACTCCAATCCCTCCGCGGGAAAGTGGCCCTCACAGAGTGTCCCCGCGGTCGGATCCAAAAAAAGTTTGCGCTTTAATGACGTCCACCCTGGCCTGAAACGGCCAATTCGTAATCCTTCCCTCGCTTGGCCTCCCCCATCGTCACCCTGCGTCGTTTGGGCGCCCAACTTCTCAGTCCGCTTCGAGATCAAAGTCCGGTTTCTCGCCTGATCCGAGAAACGGCGGGGAAGGATGGACGTTTGATTGTCGTCAACATTGTTTGCTCGCTACTGAATGCAGCCTTTGAAGGTCTGACCCTCGCGGTTGTGTTCATGGCCGTAAAAGTGCTCTCCAGGCCCAATGAAGGCAGCCTGGGAATTGCTAATGAGTTTGCGCTGAGATATTTTCCTGAGTTGATTCGATGGCTGAATCAGATTTCAGCCTTCCAAGCATTCTCGCTCTTGATTGCATCGGCCGTGATCCTCAAGATCCTTCAGGGTCTTACGCTCTACCTCGGATCTGTTTCCCTCGGCTACTTCGGCAATCGCGTTTCCCGCAGCCTAACTTCACTTCTCCATTCTCATGTTCTGAATTTCAGTTTCCCTTGCGCAAGTCGATATCGTATTGGTGAGCTTCAGTACATCAACAGTGCTGGTCCTGGCAGTATCATCAACGAAATCAATACCTACAACGGTCTTTTTGTCTCGATATTGATGTTGATCACCTATTTGGTGGTTCTCATTCGCTTGTCACCCTGGTTGTTGATCGCCGCGATCGGCCTTGGCCTTGCTTCAACTGTGATCCAACGTCAGCTTCTGCCAAGGGCGACGGCGCGCGCCAATGTCACAACGGAGATCTCGAAGGAATTGGGTAGTCGTATGGCTGAGAACATCCAAGGTTTACGCCTGCTCCACACTTCGGGTTGTCTCGACGAAGCTGCCTCTGAGGTGGAGAGGCAAACCCACCTGTTGGAGCACAACCTCCGTGGTCAAACCCGGCTCAACTCCGTCAACGCTCCGGTAACGGTTGTTCTGCCGATGATCATGATTGCGGGCATTGCCTGGCTGAGTATTGTTTTCTTTGGCCAAAAGACATCGGGAGTCCTGCCAAGTTTGGTCACCTTTGTGGTGGCCCTTCAGCGCATGAACGGCTCTCTAGGATCGATTACGGACTTGATGCTGCGGTTTAAAAATAATTCAGCCAACCTCAGGCTTTTGAACGATTTTCTCCTTCCTTACGACAAGGAGTTTCGTCATCGCACAGGAGTCCCCTATAAGGGTTTCTCGCGTGACATCGTTTTCCAGCATGTCGGCCTCACTTACGGCGCCAATCCCACCCCGGCTTTGCGGGACATCAATCTGATCCTTCCCTGCGGGCACACCATCGCTCTGGTGGGCAGAAGCGGCGCCGGCAAGAGTTCCATCGCCGATCTTTTGGCCGGTCTCTACCAGGAGACGGAAGGTCAAATCCTGCTTGATGGGGTGGATTTCCGCTCCTACGAACTCACAAGCTGGCAACGTCGTATCGGTGTGGTCAGTCAAGACACGTTCTTGTTCAATGCCTCCATCGCGGCCAACATTTCCTTCGGTTCGCCGGGCGCCACCCTTGATGACGTGATCCTGGCCGCCCGACAAGCGCAAGCCGCTGATTTCATCGAGGCTCTGCCCGATGCTTACAACACGCTTGTCGGTGAACGCGGCTACAGGTTGAGCGGCGGCCAGCGTCAGCGAATTTCTCTCGCCCGAGCGATCCTTCGCAATCCTGATCTCCTCATCCTCGATGAAGCCACCAGCGCACTGGATACGGAAAGCGAACGGCTTGTTCAGGAGGCGATCGATCGTTTTGACCGCAAGCACACGATTCTTGTGATCGCCCACCGCTTGAGCACCATTGTCAATGCGGATTGCATCTATGTGCTCGATCAAGGACGCGTCGTGGAGCAGGGCAATCACCACGAACTTCTTCGTCAAGGCGGTCGTTACGCCACGCTCTGGCAGCAACAGATTCGCTCGACCAAAACCGATCCCCTGGCCCTCACACCCTAGAACCCCTGGCCAGGTCAGCCGGCACCGAATCGTGGGGTGAGCTCGGCTCGATCCGGCCGGAAACGCCGCAACCAACGATCGGCCTCCTTGGACGCCTGGTCCTCGGCTGCCGTGGTCGGAAGGTCCGCGCCCACGGCCGCCCCGATGGCGTGGGCCATGATTTTTGCGGTGATCGCCGCCAGCAACACCCCGTTGCGGTAATGGCCCGTCGCCAGCCAAAGCCCGGGGATCGCACTCGGACCCAACAACGGTTCCCCATCGCCGCTGCCCGGCCGGAAGCCCCACCAGCGCTCCATCGGGGGCCAGGCGCTGGCTTCCGGCAAGAGCGCGGCCACCCCGTCCTCCAGCTGACGTTGGCCCGCGGGGGTGAGCCCGCCGCCGAATCCGGCCTCTGGCTCGCTCGTGGCGCCGACGACCACCAGGCCATCCTCTCGCGGCACAAGATAGGTACCAGGTCCGAACAACACCCGGCTCAGCGCGCCCCGCGGTCCCTGCAGCGACAGCATCTGTCCTTTGATCGGCCGGATGGGCAACCCGGGGAGCACCTGGGCCGCCCAGGCGCCGCTCGCCAGCACGGCGCGATGACCGACCAGGCGCCGCGCCTCCCCGTCCGAGCGCCGGACGCGCACCGCCGACAAGCCCTCCCCGGCTCCTGACGCCCGTTCCAGTTCAAGCACTTCGCTGCCCTCCTCAAAGGCCACGCCACGCCGCACGCAGGCCGCCTCCAGGGCCCGCATCAGGCAGCGCCTGTTGTCGATCTGTCCGTCCTGCCGAAAGAGCAGCCCACGCTTCCAGCGCGGGCCGATCCCGGGGACGTCCCGCTCCAGCGCCTCGCGGTCCAGCGCCTCGCCGAACGCGGCTGTGGGGTAGGCCTCCAGGTCGCTGGCGCTGGCGAAGGGCACCACAATCCCCGTGATCCGCAGGCCGCACGGCAGGCCGCTGTCGGCCTCCAGGCCCGCGACCCAGCCCGGAATGAGAGCCAGGCTGGCCTGACCCAGGGACAGCAGGGCCCCGCTGAGCCCCTCCGCGTGGGGGGCGAGCATGCCTGCCGCGACGAAGCCCGCGGCCTCCCCGCGGCAGCGGCTGATCACCAGCACGTTCTCTCCGCGACGGGCCAACTCATGGGCGATCGACAATCCCATCAGCCCTCCACCGAGGATCAGCACCGGGTCGGCTTTGGTGGCTGCCATGCGGGCCGTTGCGAGTGCTTCCAGTGTGGCCAGAGCACCGGTCCTGGCGAACGGATGGCCTCCGTATGATCGCGGCAGCGTCTTGCGGCCCTGCCGCCCTGAACGAGCCCTCCATGGCCAGCGCCGCCGCTTCCGCCGTCCCCGCCACCACGCCCTCAGCGACCCGCCAGCCCGCCTGGGAGGCCGTGATCGGTCTGGAGATCCATGTGCAGCTGGGCACCGCGACAAAGATCTTCAGCCCCGCGGCCACGTCCTTCGGGGAGGTTCCCAACACCCATATCGATCCGCTGGTCTGCGGTCTGCCGGGCACCTTGCCCGTGCTCAATGAAAAGGTTCTGGAGTTTGCTGTCAAAGCCGCATTGGCTTTGAACATGCAGATCGCGGCCCACAGCAAATTTGATCGCAAACAATACTTCTATCCCGATCTGCCCAAGAATTATCAGATCTCCCAATACGATGAGCCCATCGGCTTCGATGGAGAGATCGAGGTGGAGGTCGCCGAGAAGGGCAAGGAGACTTACACCAAAGTGATCGGAATCGAGCGTCTGCACATGGAGGAGGATGCGGGCAAGCTCGTCCATGCCGGCAGCGATCGCCTGGCGGGGAGCAGCCACTCTTTGGTGGATTACAACCGGGCTGGGGTGGCCTTGGCCGAAATCGTCAGCAAACCCGATCTCCGCACAGGGCGGGAAGCGGCGGAATATGCCTCCGAAGTCCGGCGGATCATGCGCTATCTCGGTGTCAGTGACGGCAATATGCAGGAGGGATCCTTGCGCTGCGATGTCAATATCTCTGTGCGACCAGGTCCTGAAGCGCCCTTTGGCGTGAAGGTGGAAATCAAAAATATGAATTCTTTCAGTGCCATTCAAAAGGCCTGCGAGTATGAGATTCAACGCCAGATTAAAGCCATTGAGGCGGGCGAACCCATCCGCCAGGAAACCCGTCTGTGGGATGAGGGCCGCCAGCTCACCAAACCCATGCGCAGCAAGGAAGGAAGCAGCGACTATCGCTACTTCCCCGAGCCTGATCTGGGGCCGATTGAAGTGAGCGAAGCCTTGCGTGAGCGCTGGCGTTCTGAATTGCCCGAACTTCCGGCCAGCAAGCGCCATCGCTACGCCGAAACCCTCTCCCTGTCCATTTACGACTCCCGTGTGCTCACCGATGAGCGCGCGATGGCGGAGTATTTTGAAGACACCGTCGCTGCCGGTGCAGATCCAAAAGCCGCCGCAAATTGGATCACAGGAGATATCGCGGCCCACGTCAATGCCCAACGCCTTTCTTACACCACCCTTCCCCTGCGGCCCGCGGAGCTGGCGGAATTGCTGCAGCTGATCGCCTCCGGCACCATCAGTGGCAAGATCGCCAAGGAGATTCTGCCGGAGCTGCTGGAACGGGGTGGCTCGGCCCAAGCCCTCGTCGCCGCCAAAGGCTTGGGCATGATCAGCGACCCTGCGGCGATTGCGGCGATCGTGGACGACTTGTTGGCGGCTCATCCCGCCGAGGTGGCGGCCTATCGTGGGGGCAAGACCAAGTTGCGTGGCTTTTTCGTGGGTCTGCTGATGAAGCAAACCGGCGGGCGCGCTGATCCCCAAATGGCCAATCAACTCCTCACCGAGAGGCTCGAGGGATGACTGCCTCTACCCCTGCCCAATCTCCCCTGGACGCTTTGGAGGGCGAGCTCCGTCGCGGCAGCCTGAGTCTGGATTCCTTGCGCGTGTATCTCGATCAAGACCTGCCGGTTCAGGTGCGCATTGAGTTGGAGTGGATGCTTTTTGCCATCAAGCAGTTGGAGGAGCACCGTGAACGCCTGGTGAAGCGTCTGGGGGAGGTCCGCCGTTGAGGAAGGATGCGGGCGTCCTGGCGAGAGCCGTGGCCACCTGCCGCTCCCATGTCTTCCGCCCGCCGCTGTTGTCGATGACCACATCCCCCCGGGCGCGCTTGACGGCCATGGGCCACTGGGCGGCCAGTCGCGCCTGAGCCGCCTCCACACTCAGCCCATCCCGTGCCATCAGGCGTCGGATCTGTTCGGCGGAGTCACCGCAATCCACCACCCAGATTTCGGTACAAAGAGACTCCAGTCCCACCTCAAAGAGAAGCGGAATCATCAACACCACGACCGGTGCAGCCTCCAAGCCGGCCAAGCTCTCGCCCAGGCGTTGCCGCACCAGAGGATGCACCAAGTCTTCCAGCCAGCGGCGCTCCGCCCGATCGGCAAACACGATGCGGGCGAGAGCGGAGCGATCCAGGCCGGCGGGTTCGCCCATGGGTCGGGGCGCCAGGACAGCTGGGCCATAGCGGCTGATGACAGTTCGCGACGCCTCTGTCCCCGGAGCAAGGGCCTCTCTGGCGAACTGGTCCGCATCCAGAACGGGAACGCCGTGGCACTCGCTGACATAACGGGCCACACTGCTCTTGCCTGTGGCGATGCCTCCCGTCAGACCAATCCGGCGCTGTGGCGCCATCGCCATGCTTTGTGATCAAGTCTTCCCAGGTTAGACATGTCCTGGACTCTCGCTGAGCTCGATGTCTCAGCACACGTCCAGATCCAGATCCCGGGGGCCTTGGTTGGCATGAGGGACTGCGCAGCGGAGTGTGCTCTGCGCTTGCTTTTGGACGACGACCAGCTGGCATGCACGTCACAATGATCAAATGTTCATCGCTGCATGTCCTGGTCGGATCCAACCCTCCCAATCTTGAGGTTCCCACTCCGATTCTGCGTGTTGAGGCCGATCCTGAGAGGGTTCATGATCTGCCCCAGACCGATGATCTTGTACATCTAGCAAAGCCACCAAACTCGACAGATTTCAGCCTGCGGGTCGACCAGCGCTATCCATTGCTCAACCTCAACCTCAACCTCAACCTCAACCTCAGCTTCAGAATCCTGTCGCCGGTCTGCGCATTCAGATACTGGTAAAAGCTTTGGAAAGACCGCACTTGGATGAATGGTGAATCGATCTGGCTCCAGTGGTGTTCCCTGTGGCGGGCGACCCTGAATGATTGAATATCTTTCCCCTGTCGCGGTATTGGCGACAAACTTGCTGCGCCTGATCGGGGTTGTTGATGCCCCATCGTCAAACCAGTATCGTGATTTCTTCTTGCCGACGATGGTTCAATAGATGAGAGCAGCGAAATTGATCCGTGGGTTCAGGGAGCGAGAGGGGTTTGCAACGAAAAGCCACTCCCGCTCATCCATGCCTGCAATCATGGGCTGAGCCAACGCTGAGGTCGAGGCGTTATGGTTCTGAATCATGATCCACAGGTCAGCGTCGGTTCTCTTGATGCCCTCGTCGATGGTCTTCGTTTTGAGACTGACGTCCTTGCGGGTTCGAGCTTGTTCAAGCTTGAGGGAAGCTTCCAGGATGCAGCGGGACTTGTCTGGAGTTATTGCCCTCCCAGCAACGAGTGCCACGATCAGAATTCCTGGTAACCCCCTTTTGCCATGTCCGTCAAACAGGCTACCTTTCCGCTTCTGAGTTGCTGACAACCCTGTCCATCTGGGATGAGGTTGGATGTTTCTCAAGTGACTTGGAGCCGATCTCCGTTGAAGATAATTGCTTGCCCTTCAGGATTCGCAAGGCTGATGACCAGGCGTATCTCATCGCATCATTCATCGTCCCAGGTTCAAACGCTTCTCGGCCAAGGCCTTCGCGGGTCATGGTGTAGAAAGAGATCAGCCATTGTGACTAGATGACCGTCTGATGCGCGACGGCGTCGAGGTCATCACCGCGCCCTTCTCCTCGTCTCTGGCTGGCTTTCTTTTCACGCAGGCCGCAGAATCGGATGGGGCCTGAATCACTCGCTCTGTTGTCGTGGCTGAGGCTGCTTCTTTGCTCCTTGCCTCTTCGCCGAACGCAGGAATCCTGATCAACGATGCTGATCTTCACGACCTCCGCGCAAGGCGATTGGCCGTGGTTCATCCCGATCAGCAGAAGTTGGCTGCCACGCGCTCGACCCGTGATCGACTGCTGGATCGTCAATGGCCGTTCCGTGCCCCCGTTGCGCCGGCCGGCAGGAGCGGCCGCCGGGTCGCTTCTCCTGACCTCTGTCCCAGCACCCAGCTCCTCCTCCTCCTCTCCGCCTTGCGTTGGACCTCGCGGACGTTGCGCAGGCTTTGCTCGGTCCGGACGGTTCATCCGGCCGATCCCTGGGTTACGATCGCTCCATTGGTTTCCATCTCAAGCTCGTCGCTTCGGCGAATGAGCCGCGATCTCCATAATCCGTTCACTCTCAGCATTCATGCATCGTCCCTCGTCCGTCCGGGTCCTTTGGGCCCCCCTGCCTTCTGCTGGCAACGCAGTTCTGCCCCATCCCATGGGGTCAACCTTCACCGCAGGCTCTTTGCCCCCCAAGGAACCCACCTGGGAAGACCTTCTGGGACGCCGCTGAGCCAACCTCGCCCGGGAGGCGACTGCCGTCCAGGCGTGACTCGTCCTGACCAAGCCTGCCACGTCCCTTCAAGCCTGCCCCGCCCTTAAGCGTCTCTTGGAGCGGAGCGTTGCCTTCGCCACGGCCTCGGCCGGGGAGGCATGACCAAAAAGGGCGGCCCTCAGGCCGCCGCCGCGCAACACCCAATGGGAGAGATTCAGATCAACGCCGTCCAGATCCGCGAGCCGCAGACCAGGAAAGAGACGTTGTCCCCCCGCCTGGGCGTCCATGCGTTCAGCGTTGGCAAGTCTCCGCTCTCGCTCCATGTGCACGGGCCGATCCGCCGTCATGCCTGCTGGTCTTGCGGCTGCCATCGCCTCCCCACCCCGCTCGGTTCCCGGGTGGCGCAGCCCGATCCGCGGCCAAGGCCCTTCATCAGGGCTTGCTGGCATCGTTCGCGGGCTTTCTGCGCCGGGCCTGTTCCCTGGCCAGGATGACCGCACGATCCGATCGCGTTCTTCCCCAGTGCACCTCCACATCGGCTGCCGCCTTGCTCTGCGCTGCCCGGAACCCACCCCTTTCCTTGCACTGGTCCATCCCCATCCCAGCCTGTGTGAAGACCTGGCGGGCCCGGAGGTCACCCGGCTGGAGCCGGATCGCGCCTACGAGCTGCTCACCGACAGCGGCGGGAACCGCTGGAGTCGCTGGGTGGCGCCAACGGGCGACAGTGGCTTCCGGTTTGCCGCCACCGTCACCCGCCCGGAGAGGAATGATCTCGTGGTGCCCACGGCCCCCCAGTGCCCGGTGCAGCTGTTGCCGATTGACACCTATCGCTTTCTCAACGCCAGCGCTTACTGCGACACCGCGGCGCTGATGACGCTGGCTTGGAGCACGTTCGACATCCGGCGCCCGGGGTGGACGCTGGTCCAGGACATCTGCGACTGGGTGCACGCTCGCATCCGGTTCGACTACCAGGCTGTGCGAGCGGAAAAGACCGCCAGCCACACGCTCGCCGATGGCGCCGGGGTCTGCCGCGACTTCGCCCATCTGGCGATCACCCTCTGCCGTTGCCTGAACATCCCGGCCCGCTACTGCACCGGCTACCTCGGCTACACCGGCATCCCGCTGGGGGAGGCCCCCGTGGATTTCTCCGCCTGGTTTGAGGCGTTTCTGGGGGATCGCTGGTACGTCTTCGATGCGCGTCACAACATCCCGCGCTCCGGTCGGGTGCTCATCGCCCGGGGTCGCGACGCGGGGGATGTTCCCTTCCTGCGGAGCTTTGGCTCCCACCAGCTCCTGACCCTGGAGGTCATCACCGAAGCTGTCGCGCCACCGGAGTCTTCACCGGATCCCCGTCCGGAGGCGTCCAGCGCCTCCGCCCCGGCCCTGCTGGTCTGAGCGGGAGCGCGCTCCCTTCGGCAAGCTGGGAGTCTGCCCGACCTCGCCCTGTGCAACGCCGCGACCTGTTGCGTCAGCTTCCCGCCATGCTGCTCGCTGGCAGCCTGGTTCCCGCCCTCGCACGGGCCGATTCCCCGCCGCTCTCCCAGGGCCGCCTGCGCTTTCTCGCGGTGGCGGACACCGGCAGCGGCGATGCCAATCAGCGGG
>CAYVWU010000045.1:0-15087 GCA_964455575.1 uncultured Cyanobium sp.
GCGACCCCCCGCTTGGCGTTCCATTGTTTGACCTGCTTGGCCACGGCCTGCTGGGCCACAAGTTGCAGACGGGAATCGAGCGTGAGCTGCAGGCGCAGGTCGTCGCCGTAAAGAGATCCTGCCTGCAAGCCATCCGGGAGAGGGGTGCCGTCCCCGCCGCGACGCATGCGGAACGTGGTCTCCTGCCGTTTCAGATCGCTGTCGCGACTTTGCTCCAGACCCGCCTGGGGGGCGCGGTCCAGGTTCAGGAAGCCCACCACGTTGGCGAACAGGGAGCCCTGGGGGTAGACGCGCTGGGGGTAGGCCTCCAGATCCAGGCCGCTGATCTCCAGGGCCTTCACCTTCGCCGCGGTCTGGGGATCAAGGTTGGTGAGGAGTTTGACTCCGCTGGCACGTCCCTGAACGGCCCGCAGCAGTTCTTCCTTCGGACGTCCCAGAGCCACCGCCAATTTCGCCATCACCTCGTCCGGTCGGCGTTTCTGGCCTGTGTCATCGCCGGGGAAGCTGAAATACCGGGGGTGGGCCCACAGGGTGAACCGCTCTTCATCGATCGCCACCAGACGACCCACCCGGTCCACGATCGTGCGGCGGGTGCCCAGGGGTTTGACCGACTGGGTTTGGATCTGCCGGGCGCGACTCTGCAGCGCGTCCCCCTGCAACACCTGCAACCAGATCAGGCGCCCCGCCAACCCGGTCAGCGCCAGACAGAGGACGCCATACACCCAGAACAAGCGGGTGGTCGGCAGGGGTTGGGGGGGGGTGGCGCGCTGCCCGTGCCCCCTGGGACGGCCTTCGCCGCCTGCCACCCTCCGTTCCGATCGCCCCGGTCGTCCGGGTGGATGTCTGCGGGTGGTGGGGGATGCCATCAATAGCCAGCTGGAAGGGGAGGAAGGACACGTCCCTGGGTGGGGCGACCGATCGCCAGGCCAGCCAGGAGGGGAAGGGTCCGCTTCGGGGTGGCCTGGGAGGGTTCGGGAAGGTGGATCAAATTCTCACTGCTGGTGGGCAGCAACTGACCCGGGCGGCGCATCGAACCGATGTGATGTTGCTCCAGCACCGAGGCCGATTCATTGAGGCGATGTTCCAACACCTTGGCGGTTTCGAGTTGGGCATAGTTCTTGGCCCATTGGTTCTGCCAGTGCAGGGCCAGGGCACTCAATCCCACCAGGGAAACCCCGAGACCCACCAGCGCTCCGGTGGAAATCTTGTGCAGGCTCGCGAGGAGAGGGGATTGGCGCTCGACGCGGCGACCGCTCAAGGAGCCATGGATCAATTGCAGCGACCGTTCCCCCAGCGGGGACGGCACCCCTGTGGACCGTCGCTTGCCTGGGGAGCGTCGGGGGTGGGAGGGAACGGGCGCAAGGCTCGACGGGGTGGAAGGCGACGCGACCAAGGAAGGGGGCCCAAAGCTGTGCAAGTGAACCATCCCGATGGCTTCTCAGCAAGGACCTGGCCTCACCGTGCCAGCAGGACAAGATTAAGAAAGGTGAGTCCGTTCCAGAGGGCATGGAGGCACACGCAGGCCCCCAGCCGTCCGGTCTGCCAGCGCAACAGGCCCAGCCCCACGCCAAGGACCGCCAGAGGCACCAGTTCGGCCAGGCTCAGATGGGCGATCGCGAAGATCAGGGCGCTGATCAGCACCGCCGCGGGGGCGCCCAGCTGCCGCCCCACCACCGGCAGCAGCACGCCACGAAACAAGGTCTCCTCAAACAATGGAGCCAGGACAACGGCGGTGAAGGCGAAGCTGAGCAACGCCCAGACATCGGCGGTGCCCAGCACCATGTCCAGCAGGGGGTTGGTGCCGCCCGGATCGCTCCAAACAGCCTGTAGGAGCCAGCTCGCCAGTGCCACCAGGGGAAGCACCATCAGCACCATCTTCAGAGCAGGCCCGACCACGGCGCCGGGGGGGCGCCAGCCCCACTGCAGCCAGCCGCCCGCGGGCGGGGAGGGCTGCCGGGGCACCAGCAGCGCCAGGAGCCCCAGGGGGGCCACCATCAGGGTGAGGTAGGTCGTCAACACCTCCAGCCCCTGACGGGTGGAGGCGGAGAGCGGCCAGGTGGCCAGCATCCCGCCCAGACCCATCTGTGTCAGGGAGGGCAGGATCACCTCCCCCAGCAGCACGAAGCCGCCGGCGATCACCAGGGTGACGTCCGCCAGCGAGAGCGGTGGTCCCACAAGGGGCGGGGGCAGGGGCAGGCGGCGGCGCCACAGTAGCCAGAGCTGGCGGGCCAGGAGTCCCGCCCCAGTGAGCAGCAGGAGGGCGGGCAGCACGGTGAGGGCCAGCAGCCGGAGGATCAACCAGGGGGCCAGGCGCTGGGCGGGGCAGGTGGCGGCGGGCCCGCCCAGGCGCTCGCAGCTCAGCTGGGCCACCAGGCTCGTCGCCCCCCAGGGGGCCACCAGGTCCTCCCGCTCCCTCGCAGGCAGCGTCACGCCCCGCTCCAGGGCCCGCAGCAGCGGGCGTCGCTCGCTGTTCACCAGCGGGGACAGCTCCGCCAGGGTGGGGGCCGCCGTGGAGGGCGTTTGGGGGGGCGTGCTCCCCTCGGGAGCGGGTTGAAGCAGCGCCAGGGCCAGCCGCTCCGCCACAGGAGCTGGGGTGGTGGACTCCCGCTGCTGGCGCTCCAGCGTCTCCCGCAGCAGCCCGCGCGGATCATCCCCCACCAGCAGCGGTCGCAGAGATGGGGGCAGGGCTTCCGCCGCCAACACAGAGAGCTCAAGTTGGCGGAGGTCGAGGGCGTCCACCACCGAGGGGCGCGAGAGGCTCGCCCTGAGCCCGCTGAACCAGAGGAGGACGCTCAGGCTGAGGGCCATGACCGCCAGCAGGCTTTTCCAGCTCCCGAGCTCCCCCCGTGGCGTCGGGCCCCCTGGCGGGGGAGGGGAAGACGGCGGGAGGCCTGGGGCCGGAGCAGCCACGCGGGGAGGACGGAAGGTGGTCTCCCGGATTCTCGTCCCATACAGTTGCCCCCGTTGGATCCCGCTAGGCCGTGCCCCTTCGACTTGTGCTCGTCCGTCATGGCTTGAGCACCTTCAATCTGGAGCACCGCATCCAGGGGCGCGATGATCTCTCCGCCCTCGCGCCCGAGGGAAGAGATCAAGCGCAGCGCACCGGCGAAGCCCTGCGCGAGGTGCCGGTCTCCGCGCTTTACGCCTCTCCTCTCGCCCGGGCCCGGGACACGGCGCAGCTGCTGGCGCGGGGCGCGGGGCTGGACCTTGCGCCACGCTTGGACGAGGACCTGCTCGAAGTGGATCTCGCTCCCTGGAGTGGCCTGACCCGTCAGGAGGTGAAGGCTCGCTACCCCGAGGAGGCGCGAGTCTGGAAGGAGGCTCCCGAGACCCTGGAGCTGCAGCGCACCGACGGCAGCCGCTTCCTCCCGCTGCCGGACCTGATGGCGCAGGCCGGCCGCTTCCTGGAGCGCCTTCTGGAGCGCCACGCCGGGGCCCTCCCGGAAGGCGCGAGCGAGGGCGTGCTGGTGGTGGCCCATAACGCCATCCTGCGGGCCCTGGTGCTGCGCGCTCTGGGGCTGGAGGCGACTGGCTTCCGGCGCCTGCGGATGGACAACGCCGCGATCTCGGTGCTCAATGTCACCCGGGAGCCGGGTGGGGCACTGGAGGTGCAGGTGGAATCCCTGAACAATTCCACGCACCTCGGCGTGGCCCTGCCCCCCGGGCAAGGGCGACGGCTGTTGCTGGTGCGCCATGGCGAAACGGATTGGAACCGTGAAGGTCGCTTCCAGGGCCAGATCGACATCCCCCTGAATGCGCGGGGTCTCAACCAGGCCAAGGCGGCGCGCGATTTCCTCGCCCCCGTGGCCATTCAGCGCGCCTACACCAGCACCATGGCCCGCCCTCGCCAGACGGCGGAGGTGATCCTGGAACACCACCCCGGCGTGCCGCTCACCAGCACCAGTGGCCTGGTGGAGATCGGCCACGGGCGCTGGGAGGGCTGTCTGGAGAAGGAGATTGCCGCCACCTGGCCCGACTTGTTGGCCGCCTGGAAGCGGGAGCCCCACACGGTGACGATGCCCGATGGGGAGACGCTGCAACAGGTCTGGGACCGATCCGTGGCCACCTGGCAGGCCATCGCTGGTGGCCTCTCGGCGGAGGAAACGGCCTTGGTGGTCGCCCACGACGCGGTGAACAAAACCATCCTCTGCGCTCTGCTGGGCCTCTCCCCCGCTGACATTTGGATGGTCAAGCAAGGCAACGGCGGCGTCAGCGTGATCGACTATCCCCAGGGACCCACCGGCCGGCCTGTGGTGACTTGTCTCAATCTCACCGGCCATCTCGGCGGTGTGCTGGACCGCACCGCCGCTGGCGCTCTCTGAACCGGAGCTGTTGATGGGGTCCACGCTGGTTCTGCGCCAAGTCCAAGTGCTGGAGGGGCCCGATCGCCCGCCCTCCCGGCGCGATGTGTGGCTGGAGGGAAGGCGCCTGCTGGGATGGGATCGCCCGGCCCAACCACCCGCCAGCGGCGCGCTGGAGGTGAGAGCGATCGACGCCAGCGACTGCTGGCTGGCCCCGCCCCTGGTGGACCCCCACAGCGTGCTGGAGGATCCCTGGCTGGGACGCAGCGAAAGCCTGGAGAGCCTGGCCCTGGCGGCGGCCAGCGGCGGCTATGGCACCGTGGCTCTGCTTCCCTGGGCCAAGCCCTGGAGGGATGCCCCGGAGCGTCTCACCCTGTCCTGGACGCCGCCGCTGCGCCTCGCTCTCTGGGGCGGCTTCAGCCTGGCGGGTGAGGATGCCGATCTGGCCCTGCACGCGGAACAGTTGGCGGCGGGGGCTCTGGGGCTGGCCGCCTCCGATCATCTGCCTCCCCTGGCCCTGCTGGAGCGAGGTCTCCGCTTGGGGGAGATGGGGGCTCACCCCGTGCTTCTGGCGCCTCGGGACCCCTCCCTCGCCCAGGAAGGATTCGTGCGCGAGCGCGTGGAGGCCCTGCGGGCGGGCTGGCCCACGGATCCGGTGCTCAGCGAAACCCTGCCCCTGCAGACCCTGCTCAACCTGCGGGCGGCCCATCCCGACATCGCCATCCGGCTGATGAATCTCTCCACCGTCGACGCCGTGGAGCTGTTGCGGGACCAAGCGGACCCTCCCCCCGCCAGCGTCTGCTGGTGGCATCTCGTGGCGGACAGCGGCACGTTGCATCCAGCGGAGGAGGGCTGGCGCGTGCGGCCTTCCCTGGGGGGGCCGCGGGACCGGGAGGCCCTGATCGCCGGGCTGCGCGACGGGGTGCTGGCCGCTGTGGCGGTGCATCACCTGGCGCTGGACGCGGAGGAGCAGCTGCTGCCGCTCGATCAGCGCAAGGCGGGAGTGGCGGGCCATGGGTTGGCGCTCACGCTCCTCTGGCAGGAACTGGTGGAGCGGCGCGGCTGGCCCGTGGAAGCCCTCTGGCAGGTCTTGAGCTGGGGGCCCAGCCGCTTCCTGGGCTTGCCGCCGGAGTGCCTGACGGTCTCCAGCGAGCGTTGGGTTCTCTGGGATCCGGCCCATGTCTGGTCTCCAGCCGCGGGGCGAGGCGGGTCGCTGGCCGCCAATGCCCCCACCCCGCCCCCGGAGGGATGGCGGGGGCGGGTTATTGCTTCGGGGCTGCTGCCGGAGGAGCGCTGGCCTCTTGCAGCGAGCCCGCGGTGCTGAGGGGGAAGAAGCGCCAGAAGGCCCGACCGATGATCTCCTTCTGGGGCAGGAACGGTCCGCCGGGCCAGAAGCGCGCGTCCCAGCTGTTGGCGCGGTTGTCGCCCAACACCAGCACATGGTTGGGGGGCACCACCACATCCAAGGTGGGACAGGGGCCCATCCCCTTGGCATCGACAGGACAGGTGTTCTTGACGTAGGGCTCCTGCAGACGCCGGCCGTTGATGGACACCAGACCCCTGGGATCCACCACCACCCTGTCGGAGGGCAGACCGATCACCCGTTTGATGTAGGCGTCACAGGCGGGTTCCTGCAACCCCAGCAGTGGCCCCAGCAGGGGGATGTTCACCAGCACACACCCCAGGGGGCCGGGGCGGTGCTGGGCGCCCAGCACGGGATCGAAATGGTGGGGCGCATGAAACACGACGATCTCCCCGCGTTGGGGCTGGCGCCCGCGGTAGGAGAGCTTTTCCACCAGCAGACGATCCTGCAGCTGCAGGCCCGGCAACATGGACCCCGAGGGGATGTAGCGGGCCTCCACCAGAAATTGCCGGATGCCCAGCGCCACCGCCAGGGTGAGCAGCACGCTGCGCCAGAAGGCCCATGGATCTTCCCTCTCTTGGGGGTCGGGGCTCCCGGGGGAGGAAGAGCGCCGTCGCGTGGAGACGCGCGGGTCGGCTCCATGGGCTGCGGCGTCTGTTCGGTTGGCGGAACCCTCCCGCTTGTTCGGGGAGACATCCGGGGCTGGGGGTGACGGCTGGGGATCCTGGCTGGTCAAAGTGGAGGGACTGCGGAATCCCTGAACGGGAGGCGGAGTTAGTCTCACATCCCCGCGCGCAGCCATGGCTCGCCCCCGTTGGCACGAGTCCCTGACGCAGCCAAGAAGCCGAATCTGGAAGGGTTGGGAGCGTTTCGTGGCGCTCTGGGCCCTGCTCAATCTGCTCGCGGTGGCTGTGGATCTCACCTATGTGCCCCTGCGGCCCTTCTGGTTGCAGCGGAGCATTCAGCCCCTGCCCGCCATGGCCCTGGCGGTACCCCTCCCCTTGGTGCCGGACATCACACCCTGGATGGATTCCCTCAAGGGGATTGAGCCTCACCGGGAAACCCAGGGCTTTCTGACGGCTTTCGCCCAGCTGGAGGCGGCCATGGCGGGTCATCGGGCCGGGGCCCCCCTCACTCCCCGCCAACGGGAGGCCCTCCGCCAGCAGGTGAGGCTCATGCACCAGATGGTCGAGAGCGATCCCTTTCAAGCGACGGTGGGTTCGGGCACCCTGGAGACGATCAAGAATCATCTGCGCCGACGCGCTCGGAGCGACTCCTCCAAGGAGGCGGCGTCCCAGCTGCTGAGTCCGGAGTGGTTGACCCGCCGGTCCTGGGACGAGGAGCAGCGCTTCTGGCGGCAGACGGTGTTGCCCCTGGTGGCGCGCAACTACTGGCGCTCCATGGATGAGACCGGCCGGCCGACCGATCACTTCTGGCGCTGGGATCTGCTGCTCTTCCAGAGCGTGTTCCTCTTGGACATCCTGCTGCGGGCCGTGCGGCTGCGCCGTCGACTGCCGGGCTTGAGCTGGCGGGATGCCCTGCTGCGTCGCTGGATCGATCTGCCGTTGTTCCTGCCGTTCTGGCGTTGGCTGCGGCTGTTTCCCGTCCTGGAGCGGCTTCAGGGCGCGGGGTTCGTCAACCTGGAGCCCCTGCGGGCCGTGATCAGTCGGGGCGTGGTGGCGCTTCTGGCGCTTGAACTCTTCGAGGTGCTCGCCCTGCAGTTCCTGGACGGGGTACAGCAGCAGGTGCGCTCCCGGCGCTGGCCGATGCGCCTGCGGGCGCTCCGCAGTCATCAGACCGTGATGAGCCAGGAGGAGCGGGAGCTGGTGGAGTTCACCCGGCTCTGGGCTCCTCTGCTGCTGGGACGGGTGGTGCCCCGCCTGGCGCCGGAGTTGCGGGGGGTGCTCGGTCATGCGCTGCAACAGAGCCTGCAGCGCACGCTGGTGCCCGCCCCTCTGCGCCAGCTTCAACCTCTGCAGGAGGTGGAGCAGGGGTTCAGCCGCCAGCTGGCGCAGGGAATGGTCGACAGCCTGCTGGATCTGTCCCGTGGGGCTGGCGCCCGCCTGGGGCGCCGGGATGATGAGCAGTTGCGCCTGTTGCAGCACTGCATCGATCGCTTCTGGGAAGAGCTGGCGCTTGTCCTGGAGGAGGGTCCCGCCTTGGAGCGCTCCCAGGAGTTGATCTGCGGCGCGATCGAACGGCTGAAGCGCAACTACCTGAGCCAGGTGAGTCGAGCCGGCATCCAAGGCTTGATCGACGAACTCGATCAGCTGATGAACAGCGAAGGACAGGCGCCGGCTGCCGAGCTGCCCTCAGCCGATGGTTTTGCCGACAAAAACCCGTCGCCGGCCCAGCCGACGACGGGAGGTGAACGCCGGTGGTCTCCCTGAGGGAGGGGTCACCAGTGGAAGGAGCCGGTCAAGGGCGCTTGATCAGGGCCTTGAGGGCGCCCACCAGGCTGTTGGAGCCCTGGCCCACGCCGCCGTCGGGACGGGTGCGGACCGTCACATCGCCATTGACGGTGGTGCGGCAGCTGAGGCGGTAGGTGGCGGGGCGGTCGGCAAGGTAAACCTCTTCCACATCCGAACGGGGAGAGAGGTTCCGGGCACCCTCAAGGACTTCCATCACGCAGGTGCCGCACTGGCCCAAACCACCGCAGTTGTTGAGGTTGTTCAGGCCCGTGTAGGGGTTGATGCCCGCATCCAGGGCGGCTTTGCGCAAGTTGGCGCCTTCGATGCACCCCACCTGCTGGCCTTCGCGTTCGAAACGGATGGTGGGCACGATGAATTGGGGGGTAGGCGCCGCCCAACTTAGGGCACTTCGGTCCCCCGACTCCGAACTGGCGGCCAAGAAAGGCGACGGCCCCGGAGCGCGCGGATTGCTCCCCTTGCCAGGGACGTCCTCCGGGCGTCATCTTGAAGAGATGGTCCCCCATGCGTACGACAGGCTTCTGGAAACCTGGATCCCCGGCTACACCAGCCTGGCCAGGCTTTCGGTCTCCCTTCTGGCCGCCTCTCCCCTGGCGAGAGCCCCAGGGGCGGAGGTGCTGGTGGCGGGCTGCGGCTCTGGAGCCGAGCTCCTGGAGGCCAGGCAGCTGCGGCCGGACTGGTGCCTGACGGCGGTGGATCCCTCGGCGGAGATGCTGACTCTGGCTCGCGACAAGCTGGCCAGGGCGGCGACGGAAGCCGACACGGGCGTCGTGAAGCCCCCCATCCAGTGGATGGAGGGAACGGTGGAGGAGCTGGCGATGGAATCCTGTTTTGACGGTGCCCTCGCCGTTCTCGTGCTGCAAGGGCTGCCGGACGATGGCGGCAAGTTGCGTTTTTTATCGTCCTTGGCCCGCTGGTTGCGTCCGGGCGCCCAAGTGGTGCTCGTGGACCAGATGCTGCCCGAGCGAACGGGGATGGAACAGCAGCTCGTTGGGGCACGCCGACTCTTTCAGGGCCGCTCCGTGGCAAGCCAGGACGCCGTGGCAAGCCAGGACGATGGGGAAGCTCAGCCGCTTGGACCGGTGCACCCGATCAGCTTGCCCCGCCTGGCCGGACTGTTGGAAGCCACAGGATTCAGTGATCCGGTGCCGGTGTTCCGGGCGCTTGACTACGAGGGATTTGTGTTGAAGCGGCTTCCGTAGCAGAGGGTTCGGAGGGCGGCGGCCCAGGGGCGATGAGCTTTCAGGCGGCGGGGCGGGCCTTGTTCTGTTCCCGGCTCTGCTCACGGCGGGGTTGAAGTTCATCAGTGCTCAGGTCCATGGCGTCGAGCCGCTGGCGGATGCCGATCAGCTCATTGAGAATCTGGCCGAGGAGCTCCTGGGTGGCGGTGGAGGGGGCATTGAGAACCTCGACGGTGACCTCCTTGATGCGGAGCACGTCCCGGGCGAAGCGGGCCACCTCGTTGGCGTGAAAGAGGAGGGGCTGCTTGATGTCGCTGCGGAACTCGGGATTGAGCTTCCGAGGGTTGAAGGGTGGATTGATGTTCCGCGGGTCGGTGTTGGTGTAGCGGTACACGGAGGCCCGGGAGCGATTCAACGCTTTCTGGACCTCTTCGATGCCGATCAGCGATCCACCGGCGGACTCCCCTTCGCTCGGCGGCGAGGGGAACCCGATGGCTTCGGCGGGATGCTCGCTCGGGAGGCCGACAGGTTCGAAAGGAGAGTTGCTTTGTGGAGAAAACATTAAGAACCGGTCCGCAGATGCAGAAAATGAATGTGTGTCGCGAACTTACCAGAGGCTTTTCAGTCTGCTCTCACCATTGGACACAGTCGCAGATGGCCACTCACGGTCAGCTGATAGGTTCCAAATTCGATGTCATTGCCTGAAATGCGCAGCTCCCGCCTGTTGTTGGTGACGCTTCGCGATGAGCCCGCCGAGGCGGAGATCATCTCCCACAAGCTCTTGTTAAGGGCGGGATTCATCCGACGCGTCTCAGCTGGGGTTTATGCGTATCTGCCGCTGATGTGGCGCGTGCTCCGCAAGGTTTCAGCCATTGTTCGTCAGGAAATGGAGACAATCGGGGCCCTTGAGGCCTTGCTGCCCCAGCTTCAGCCCGCCGAGCTCTGGCAGCGCAGTGGCCGTTGGGCCGGTTACACCGCCGGGGAGGGGATCATGTTCCATCTCCGGGATCGCCAGGGTCGCGAGATGGGATTGGGACCCACCCACGAAGAGGTGGTCACGGCCCTGGCGGCGGATCTACTCCGCTCCTACCGCCAGCTCCCAGCTTGTGTCTACCAAATCCAAAGTAAGTTTAGGGATGAGATCCGTCCCCGGTTCGGCCTGATGCGGGCCCGAGAATTCATCATGAAGGACGGATATTCCTTCCACGCGGATGAGGCCTGCCTGCGCCGGGCCTACGCCGAGATGGACGGAGCATACCGAAGGATTTTCCAGCGTTGTGGCCTGCGCGCCGTTGCTGTTGAAGCGGACAGTGGCGCCATCGGAGGGTCGGCCAGCCAGGAGTTCATGGTCACGGCCGAGGCGGGGGAGGACCTGATCCTCACCAGTCCGGACGGCAGCTACGCCGCCAACCAGGAAAGGGCCGTCTCCCTGGCCCCGGAGGCTGTTCCCCTGCCCCCCCAACCCTGCCTTGAGCTGTCCACCCCGGGCCAGGAGACCATCGACGACCTTTGTCAGGCCCATGGGTTCCATCCCTCCCAGATCGTCAAGGTGCTCGTGCTGCTCGCCCGGTTCGCGGAGGGCGCGCCCCAGCCGGTGCTGGTCAGCCTGAGGGGCGATCAGCAGCTGAATCCGGTGAAGCTCGCCAATGCCCTCCAGGGGCGGATCAGCGACCGCGGGGCCCTCTTGCAGGTGGTGCCCGTCGATGCGGAGGCTCTGGAGAAGGAAGGGCTCGACCCGCTGCCGTTCGGCTCCCTCGGCCCCCATCTGGAGGACGAACGGTTCGCCGGGGCGCGGCATTGGACGCCGCGGTTGCTGCGTCTGGCGGATGCCACCGCCACCGCCCTGTCCTCCTTTGTCTGCGGCGCCAACCGCCAGGGCGTCCACCTGCTGGGAGCCACCTGGCTAGAGCTGGGCGCCATCGCCGCACCGGACACCCTCGATCTCCGTGAGGCGCAGGCGGGTGATCGCTGCGTGGCCGACCCCAGCCAGCGCCTGGAGGCGGCCCGTGGCATCGAGGTGGGCCACATCTTTCAGCTCGGTCGCAAGTATTCCGAGGCCTTGGGCGCCACCTTCACCACCGAGCAGGGAGAGGAGCAGGCCCTGTGGATGGGGTGCTACGGGATCGGCGTGTCCCGTCTCGCCCAGGCCGCCGTGGAGCAGCTCCACGATTCCCATGGCATCCGCTGGCCGGTGTCGATCGCGCCTTTTGAGGTGATCATCGTGATCGCCAACATCCAGGAGGCCATCCAGGTGGCCGTGGCCGAAACCCTTTATGAGAGCTTGCGGGGGCAGGGGGTGGAGACCCTGCTGGACGACCGACCGGAGCGGGCGGGCGTGAAGTTCAAGGACGCCGATCTCGTGGGCATTCCCTACCGCGTCGTCGTCGGCCGCGGAGCGGCCGCGGGGGAGGTGGAGGTGGTGTGTCGCCATGGCGGCGACCCGTTGACGCTGGAGGCTGTCGCAGCCTGCGACTGGTTGCGCGAGCGTGTGCGGCGGGAGCGGTCGGGGTTGTTGGCGGATTCCCTCGGGGGGGACCCGTAGGATCTGAATGTCGCCTTCCTCGCCATGGCCGCACTCCTGCGCCCCGTTGTTCGCCTCGCCCGCCAGGCAGGCCATGCGCTGCTTCTCGCGTTGCCCCGACTGCGCGCAGGCCTGGTGGCGGTGGTGCTGGGCCTGGGCCTGACCCTCTCCGCCTGCGGCGGCGGACTTCTCAGTGGCAACTACGTGCAGGACACGGCCACGGTGTCCCAGGCTCTGCTGACCACCATTGCCTTGGCTCCGGAAGATCCCGGCACCGCGGAGTCGGTGGCCCAGGCCCGCGCCCTCATCAACGACTACATGGCCCGCTATCGGCCGCAGGCCTCGGTCAACGGCCTCGGCTCCTTCACCACCATGCAGACGGCTCTGAACTCCCTGGCGAGCCACTATGCCACCACCACAAAGCGCCCCCTGCCGGATGCTCTGCGCAGCCGGGTGCGCAAGGAGCTGGAGCAGGCCGCGGCCAATGCCACCCGGGGGGCCTGAGGCCCTTTGCAAACAGCTTGTGAAGATCACCCAGATCTTTTGACGAAAAGACCTTTGATCTGAGAGAATTTTTCTTTGTGCTCGAAAGCGGCTTCTGGCCGCAATGTCCTTGGCCAACGTTGTCGTTATCGGTGCACAGTGGGGCGATGAGGGCAAGGGAAAGATCACCGATCTCTTGAGCCGATCCGCTGACGTCGTCGTTCGCTATCAAGGCGGCGTCAATGCAGGCCACACCATCGTCGTCGACGATCGGGTTCTCAAGCTTCACCTCATCCCCTCCGGAATCCTTTATCCGAACACCACCTGCCTGATCGGGGCGGGAACGGTTGTGGATCCTTCGGTGATGCTTGGTGAGCTCGACATGCTCATCGCCTGCGGCATTAGCACTTCAGGCCTCAAATTGGCGTCCACCGCCCATGTGACCATGCCCTACCACCGCCTTCTCGATCAGGCGATGGAACAGCGTCGCGGCGATCGGCGGATCGGCACCACCGGTCGCGGGATCGGCCCCACCTATGCCGACAAGTCGGAGCGCAACGGGATTCGCGTGATCGATCTCCTGGATGTGGATCGGCTGCGCGATCGTCTCTTGGGGCCCCTGGCGGAGAAGAACGATCTGCTGCAACGGGTTTACGGGCTCGACCCCCTGGATCCGGAAGCGGTGATCGCCGAATACGCCACCCACGGTCAGCGGCTGGCTCCCTACGTGGTCGATTGCACCCGGGTGATCCATCAGGCGGCGCGGGAGCGCAAAAACATCCTTTTTGAAGGGGCTCAGGGCACGTTGCTCGATCTCGATCACGGCACCTATCCCTATGTCACCTCCTCCAACCCCGTCTCCGGAGGAGCCTGCATCGGTGCCGGGGTGGGACCCACGCTGATCGATCGGGTCATCGGGGTGGCCAAGGCCTACACCACCCGGGTCGGCGAGGGTCCCTTCCCCACGGAGTTGTTGGGGAGCTTGAACGATCACCTCTGCGATCGCGGCGGAGAATTCGGCACCACCACCGGTCGTCGCCGCCGCTGCGGTTGGTTCGACGGGGTGATCGGCCGCTACGCCGTGCAGGTCAACGGCTTGGATTGCCTGGCCATCACCAAGCTGGATGTGCTCGATGAGCTGGATGAGATCCAGGTGTGCGTCGCTTATCTCCTGGATGGGGAGCGCATCGAGCATTTCCCCTGCAGCGCGGAGGATTTCGCCCGCTGCCAGCCGGTGTTCGTCTCCCTGCCCGGATGGCAGTGCTCCACCGCCGCCTGTCGGCGTCTGGAGGATCTGCCCGAGGCCGCCATGGCCTACCTGCGCTTCCTCGCCGAATTGATGGAGGTGCCCATCGCCATCGTCTCCCTAGGCGCCCAGCGCGATCAGACCATCGTGGTGGAAGATCCGATCCACGGACCCAAGCGCGCCCTGCTCAGCGTCTAGAGCGGGGCCTGCTCAGCCTTCAGGCCTGCGTGGCCCCTCCCTCGCCCTCCCACCCTTTTCCCCCTACCCATGAGTTCCGCAGCGACCAAATCCTTTGATGTGGTGGGCATCGGCACCGCCACCGTCGACGTGCTGGGGACCTCCGGTGACGCTTTTCTGGACAACCATGGCCTGACGAAGGGCACGATGGCCCTGGTCGATGAGTCCCAGGCGGAGCGCCTTTACGCCAGCGTGGGCCCCGGCCTGGAAACCTCCGGCGGCTCGGCGGCGAACACCTTGGCGGGTCTGGCCCAACTCGGGGGGCGAGCCGCCTTCATCGGCCGCGTGCGCGACGACCAGCTCGGGGCCATCTTCGCCCATGACATCCGTTCTGTCGGCGCTCATTTCGAGACCCCTGCCGCCACTGACGGCCCCTCCACCGCCCGCTGCCTGATCCTCGTGACGCCGGATGCCCAGCGCACGATGTGCACCTACCTCGGCGCCTCGGTGAACCTCCATCCAGCCGATCTGGATCTCGACCTGGTGCGTCAGGCCAAGGTGCTCTACCTGGAGGGCTACCTCTGGGACAGTGATGAAGCCAAGCAGGCGTTCCTCTCCGCCGCCCGGGTGATGCGCGAGAGCGGCGGGGAGGTGGCGCTGTCCCTGTCGGATGCCTTCTGCGTCGATCGTCATCGCCAGAGCTTCCAGGAGCTGGTCGATGGCCATGTCGACATCCTCTTTGCCAATGAGATGGAGATCACCTCCCTCTACGAGGCCAACACGTTTGAGGAGGCCGTTGATCACGTGCGTGGCCGTTGCAAGGTGGCGGCCCTCACCCGCAGCGCCGAGGGGTCCCTGGTGCTCCGCGGCGACCAGACCGTGACGATCGCCCCCTACCAGCTCGGTGACCTGGTGGACACCACCGGGGCGGGCGACCTTTACGCGGCAGGATTTCTTTACGGCCACACCCGTGGAGAGAGTCTCGAGCGTTGCGGTCGTCTGGGCTCTCTTTGCGCGGGCAAGGTGGTCACCCAGCTGGGTCCCCGTCCCCAGGGCTCCTTGGCGGAGTTGGTGGCTCAACATCTGAGTTGAGGGATTGCGCGGCCAGTTGGGCCGCACACCACAGGCCGTACTCTCCGCGGGTGCGGCCCGGGAGGGTGATCCATTCGGGCGTGTCGTAGCTGTGCAGCGCCATCACGGCGGCATGCAGGTCCTCCAAGCGGGGTGGGTGGGTTTTCAGAAGCAGTTGCACTTCCGCGCCGCGCGTCGCCTGGCCCCGCCAGCGGTAGTGGGAAACGATCGGCAACAGGGAGGCGCAGGCCACCAGACCTCGCTCCAGCAGGGTCGTGGCCAGCCGTTCGGCCAGCTCCTCGCTGGCCTCGGTGG
>CAYVWU010000046.1:0-14852 GCA_964455575.1 uncultured Cyanobium sp.
GGCTGGCGTTGCAGCGGGCCCGCAAGTGGATGTGGGAGCTGGGGGTGCCGGTGGCGAGCGAACGGCGGGATGCGATCGGCAAGCTGGCGGCGATGGCGGCGGCGGCGGAAGATTCGGAGCGGCGTGCGGCCAGGGATGTGGCGAGCCAGCGCCTGGCAAGGGTGTTGGCGGAGGTGGTGCCTGAGCGGCAGGCGGAGCGGTGGGAGGAGCAAAAAGAGGCGGCGGTGGTGCTGGGGCTGATCGGCTCGGAGAGCGGTGTGGCTGCGCTGGAGGGCTTGGCCCAGGACGGGACGCAGCCGCACGAGCTGCGCCGTGCCGCGCTGGAGGCCCTGGGGCTGGCGGCCAAGCGCCTGGGCGGCGAGCCATCCCCTCTGAGGCAACGGATCGAGGGCTCGCTGGAGGAGCAGCTCCGCGCCGATGCCCTGGATCTGCTGGTGGATGGCGAGGAGGGCTGGGCGGAGCACGACCGGCGGCTGCCTGTATTGCAAGGAGCCTCCAGGGGGCTGCAGCTGGCGGCGTCGGCGGAGCTTCCCTTGCTGGGCAGTGGCCCCGGTCGCAACGTGCCGATGCTCACCCTTACCGCGATCAAGGAAGGGGAGGGCCTGCGAATCCGCACGGAGGTGGTGACACCACCTGTGTGGAAGCTACCCCTGCCGGAAGGTCCAGGGCTGGAGCCGCAACAGCTGGAGCTGGTGGTGGTGCCTGGTGATGACTACACGATCGGATCCCCTGAAGAGGAGGCTGGCCGGGATACGTACACCCAATTCCTCCAGAAGTGCGAGGGGGTGAACGTGGAGGCTTTGCGGCAGGTGAGCTTGAAGGCCTATGCGTTGGTACGCCATCCGATCAGCCAGGCCCAGTGGCTAGCGGTGGCGGCGTTGCCAAAGCTGGAGCGTGATCTGAGCCTCAACCCTGGCACCTATGACGCCAAGGGGCTTTGGGAAATCCATGCCCAGCCCGGAGGCCTGGCGGTGGACAGCGTGAGCTGGACCGGCAGCCAGGAGTGGCTGAAGCGGCTGAATGGCTGGCTGAAAGAAAAGTGGCGGACGGTCGGCGGCGAAGGAGAGCCGCCTGTGTTCGGGTTGCCCAGCGAGAGTCAATGGGAAGCGGCCTGTCGGGCGGGCTGTCGCACGCCATTCCATTTTGGCGACACGCTGGATGTGAGTTGGGCGAACTACGATGGGAACTACACCTATGGATCTGGCCGCAAGGGGATCTATCCCCAGCGGCCAGTGCCCCTGGGAGCGTTTGGCCTGGTGAATCGCTGGGGCCTGTCGGAGATGCATGGGCAACTCTTTGAGTGGTGCGCTGATCAGTGGCACCGAGATCCTGTGGTTGGATCAGTAGCGGACGGGAGTCCCTCGGAGTGCACTGATCCAGAGCTTGAGGGCAATCAGGAGCAGAATTACAGGCTGCTGCGCGGCGGGTCCTGGATCACCGATCCTGTCTTCGCACGCGCGGCCATGCGGTACTGCTATCTCCCGGGCTTCCTCCTTTCCTCTGTGGGCGTCCGTCCCGGCTGTTTCTCTCCCCCAGGACGATTTCTTTACGTTAATCCCTTTATCCCTTAACACTTGGCTGTTTTTTAACCCTGGCTGTTGGTTTGCGGCTGTTTGGCTGTTGCCCTGCGGCGCCGCAGGCGCCTCGAAATTTTTTCACTTCCCAGCCATCGTCCATCGTCAGGTCCGGCTCCAGCCCCACACCCAGCCGCGGCGAACTGCCGATCATTCAGGCCACCATGGATCTGCTCCCGTGGTTCGTGCCCCTGCTCAACCGCGCCGGATGGCCAAGCCCCAGGCGCCCCTGCGCCAGCTGTATCCCCGCGTCACCGCCTTCTCCAACCTCCTGGCCGCCTTTCGCAAGGTGAGCCGAGGAAAGCGCCACCGCACGGAGGTGCTCGCTTTTGGCGCCAAGCTGGAAGGGGAACTCTTCCGGCTGCAGAGGGAGCTGGAGAGTTTCACCGATGCCCCCGGCGCCTTCCGGCTGTTCCTTGTGCACGAGCCAAAGCGGCGCCTGGTGAGCGCGGCTCCCTTCCGCGATCGGGTGGTGCGCCACGCCCTGATCGCGGTGATCGCGTCGCCCCTGGGCGCCGGTTCCTCCCTGGGCGCCGGTTCCTCTCCACCAACGCCGCCAACCGCCAGGGCTATGGCACCCACCGCGCCCTGCGCCGCTTCCGCCGCGCCTGCCTGCAGCACCGCTGGATCCTCCAGGCGGACATCCGCCAGGATTTCCCGAGCATCGATCACCGTCTGCTCCTGGCTCAGCCAGCGGGGGGATCGCTTGCGGAGGCACCCTCTGGCTCCTCGAACGCATCCTGGCCAACGGAGCCAGCCAGGGAGCCGCCATCGACGCCTTCCCCGACGACACCCGGCTCACCCCGCTGGAGCGCCCCAGGGGCCTGCCCATCGGCAACCTCACCAGCCAGTGTCTGGCCAACGTCCACCTCGATGGCCTCGACCATTGGCTGAAAGCCTTTCCGGGTGTGCGGGTGAGCTTGCGCTAAGTGGATGACCTGGATCTTTTGCACAACGAACTCAGCGCCTTATGGCCTCGCCCGCACCCCAGCAACACCTGTTTTCTACTCGCGGCACGCGGCGCCAGCTTCGTGGGGTTTCACGTCATCGATGGTCGGATCCGCCTGCGCAACCACAGCTTGTTCCGCTCCCACCGCTTCTGTGCGGACTTGTCTCCTATGGTCATCAATGAAGTCACTTGTTGTCACCACTGGCTAGTATCACCGGATTCGATGATGCGAAGCTGCCAGCTGGCGTTCATCTCCGATGAAAGGTCACTGGCTATTGTTCGTTCGGAAGGTTGTCAGCCAGCCCCAGGCACGTGACATGGCTTTAGGCCAACATTCTTCCCTTGGGGACCTGGCAAATATCTGGGAAAAACCACCCCGTTCCAGGCGAGAATAGGGCTTTGTTGATGACCAGCAGATCAGGGCGAAACAGCAGACCACACGTGAGAAGTCTTGGACAGAAATGGACACAGCGGTGTGTGGCGAGAGCGTTGGGGTTCCCTGTCCGGTGATCGCGTTGCCCGGCCCCTCCAGGATCGCCCTACGGCTCAACGGCTTCGCGAGGCGACGACTCGGGACGTTGGCGTTATCACCCCTCCTTGGCGTACCGAGCATCAATCAAGGTCTTGCTCCCTTGTTTGACGGGGCGCTCCTTGCGGTGACCAGTCGCTCTGCCATCAGGCGGCGGCCCTCATGGTTTGCGTGGCTTCGGTTCGGGTGCAGGAGGATCCTTTTGCGCTGCTGGAAGGAGCTTGGCGGGCGTGCGAGGGGGTGCTCAAGCGTTCAGCGGCTGAGGGGAGGTTGATCCCTCGGGAGTGGATTGATGCGCCCTGTGGATAAGAGGAGATGTCCCTCTTGGAAAAAGGATGTATTGGCGGGGTTGACTGAGGCAGGCGTGAGCTTCATTATGTTAAGATGATATACTTGGCTTTGCGCAGATATAAAATATCTATGATGTTTCGAGGCCATTCCTTCGATGAGACGCAGCTCATTTGCTGGCCCAACCAGGCGTGATTTCATTCGTGTCCTGGTAGGGGTGGCCACCACTGGCGCTATCGCTCCTGTTTGGGCGCAGCTGGCGGGACTGTCCAGGGAACTGCTTGTCGGCACATGGCGGGGCGAGGAGCAGGGAGCACTGGGCGTGATGTCTCTGGAAGTCATCTTTTTCCCCAACGGCACATACCGGCGGAGTCATCGGCTGAACGACCTCATGACCTTTGATACGGGCAGCTATACCATTGTGCAGAACTGGATCCACTTCAAGCTTGAGGGCTACGGACCCCGCATCTACAAAGGGCAGCCTATGCAATGGCCAGAGTCCGACACCTGGGTCGTGAATCAGCTGGATAGCCGCACCCTTGTCGCATCAGTGGGTGGCATCAATAACGTCAGGGTGTTTCGCCAGTAGCTGCTGGTCAGAATTCCGATGTGGCAAGTTGTCGTCACAGCCCCGCCACGCCTCTGGGCAGTCGATGTTTCACATCTCGCGCATGTGCCCAGTCGATCAGTGGTTCGCTCTGGTGGAGGGGAACGGCGGCAGCAAGGGCAGCGGTGGCGACGACGCGGCCAAGGTGGTGGAGCCTGGAAGGATGTCTTGCAGGCGTGGGAGGAAAATCGGGTCCCGACGCGAGAGACCCGGCAGGCTCTCTCAGCCTTGAGTGGCCTTGGCCAGGACCACCTGGACCCAAAGGCGATGCCGCCCCTTGCAGTCGAGGCTCCCGAACGAGAGGCAACCCTCCAGGGGACGGGATTTCATGGGCGAACCACCGCGACGATCTCCTGAGGGTTTCGCGTTGGTCATGGCGTGGAATCAGGGGCCATGTGACCAACACAGGACTGGGTTCGCTCATGGCGTGCGCATCGATCCCCAAAAACGAGCCGCGACACAACAGGGAAAGAATGGTTGGCTTTTGAGAGGACGTATTCTGACCTGAGGTCGACGGCCGTCATAAAATCCACGTTGTCAGTGAGGACAGCTCTGTGATGAGCACCGCCAACATCAACCGTCTTGAATCCAATGCTTCTGACCCCCCGACCTCTGGGAAATGCACGGCATCAAGTCCAGCGCCTTGTGGCCGGAAGCCTTAGGCAGCGGAGGGCCGAGCCTGGGTGATGTCGGCGTCTTCCAGGAGGGGATAGGCCTGCAGGATTCCGTACTTACGATCTACCGCTGAACCGGTGTCATCCAGCTGAACGTCCCCCTCCAGACGACCGAGCGCTACAGCCGCACGGTGGCAGACGTGCACCGTGATGGACGCAACCTGAACTTGGCGCTGGCGCGCACGGGCCAGGTGTTCGTCCATGAGCGCGTCCTGGATCATTGCCTTGGCCTGGCGTACATGCAGGCCCAGCGGATGGCTGAGTTTCAACGGGCGGGGGTGTGGTCTGCCATTGGGGGCATCACGCGCCCATGGCACTGGCGTGCGGAGAATCGCGATGGTGGGAGGCCCCGCCAGCCCGCCGGGCAACCCCAACGGCCTGTGAATCCAGGTGTGATGACAGGTTCCGGGTCGGAGTCGTGCAACGGATGACCAGGAAGTGGCCAGCGGCGGGGGGGGGGATGCTGAAAGGAGCTGGCAAGAGGCTCAGGAGGCCCTGTCTAGTGCTTGCTTTGTCTGATGCGATGTCTTAGTTTTCTGCTAAATCGAGCCACGACAATGGCTCCGAGTATTGGAGCGGGAGCGGGAACAGGGGGGATGGGACCTCTTGTGAGGACAATATTATTGCTACCGCTAACAGTGGCAAATGCAAAATCATAGACATATGGATCGGGTTCGGCATGAAGATCTAAATCAACCTGAGCATTCGTGATTCCACCACGACCATCCTGACCTCCAATCAACTTTGAAGACGCAGTTGCATTGCCGAAATTGACTGCTGCGAGGTTCTGAGTGCCTGCAACATGTCTGTCAACTGTCAGCGGTAGACCAAGTCGATCAAATGCAGAGACACCAGCTGTAAGAATGGTATGAGCTGGTATGAAGGAGAGGTTATATCCAGCTGATTCAAGTGATTCTCCACTGGCCAGTGTAAATTCTTCAAGGGTAAGCCCTTGGTCAGGAGCCGGCCCGAGAATGGACCATCCCGGAAAATATATATTATCTGAGAAATCAAAGTAAACCTGAACGTTTCCGCCGCTTATTGAGTTAATGCCATTATCTCCCATGCCGATGTACAAAGATGCAGGAATAGATTCTTCAAGTGAGAAGGGAACGGAAAAACGGTGATCGACGACTCCGGGGACTCCTGCAGTGGGCAGTGTAAGTGTGCTTAGAACTCCGTTGGCAAACGGTCTGCCGCCTGGCAAATATCCAAAATCCCCAATCTGCTGTGCTGGAACTGTATTGACGCCGAAATGAATTGGAACGTTTCCGCGGCCAAGGCCAAAGCGATAGACTTCCCCATACAATCTGAAGTTGGCTTTGAGATCAATGGCGGCAACTGCCGGCAGAGCTGATAAAACCAAGAAGGCTGATATTGAATTCAGGCAAGATGGGGCAAAGATTTTGAACCTTGCAACCTTGCAGAATGCTTTTTTGCATGGCGACATCTTCATGGTGGTTTCGAAAATATCTATCAGAACTGTAGATGATCGACAAGAGATAGATTCTGAGGATGCACATCTGATGTAGATTGGATGCTGTCTCTCAGCAATTCCTTAAGACTCCATCATATTGGACCTCCCCTTCGCGGGCCACAGGTCAAGGCCGGCAAGCATCAACAGTCCTCTCGCTTCAGGGAGGACCACTCAGGATCACTCCCTCCCGGTGGGCGTCTGCGATGACATGGGGTGAGCCAGTGGCGATGTTCCTCGCATTCGCTCTGGGAATCAAGCAGGAGGTCAACAGCTGCGTCCGCCTGACAATGCTCGCCCCAGTGATCATGCAGGCCACCAATGCAAGGAGCGGACCACTGTGGCCTGATCCAGGAGACCATCAGGGACGGCGGCCTGCGCCTGGAGCCCTGGAGCCCTGAAGCCCTGGAGCCCTGGAGCCCAGGAGCCCTCCCGCAGCCTTGATGCGCCGCCACTGGGAGGAAACCAGCTCCGCTGCGACCACCGCTGGCGCGACCGTCTTCGGGGAGCCGTTCCAACCTCTCCAGCGGCCGTCTTGTTGGCCATGGGCCTCGCGGCCTGCTCGGGGAGGTGGTTCGATCGCTGATCAGGGCTTCTCAACCAGCAGAAGCGTGGTGGCCGCCGGCGATGGTGTCGTTGACGGGGGGGCAGGGAATGGCTCACCTGACTGGAGACGTTCAGCCCTCTGGCGTCGCGCGGTCCGTCAACCGGTCGGCCAGCGCCAGGCAGTGGTCCATTTCCTCCCAAAGGAGCTGCCGACGCTCGGAGGTGACCGCAAAGGAGCGGTGATGAAGATCCCGGCCCATGTAGCGCAAGGCATCGCAGATGCGGTGCCAGTCGGCGGGGCTGAGTTCAGCGGTGGGGTCGCCCATGGGCGGGAGGATCTGCGGTAGTTGCTGAGGCTACGTTCGGGCGAAGGAGCCCATCGGTGCAGTCGGGACATTGGGCGCGCTGGCTCGTCAGGCTGGGCCCCACGGTCGCCGCAAAGCCGCACAGAGGTCCATGTCGATCATCGGCTTGTCTCTCCTGAACGTCGACGGAGGGGTTGCCATTCACCGATCCTGCGGGGATCAGGACAGAAAACAGCGACACATTGACTCTTTCACGCCTCCAACGCAGACGCGGAGTCGGAGGAGTTGTCTCTTGGAACCCGACAACCTGGACATGACCTCTCTTCTTGAGCGACATCATCTCCATTTCCAGGCCGACCGTTTCTGGCGGATCAACGCAGCCTTCCACCCCCCGGAGCGACGCCCACCGTCAGCCGTCCTCCGATTGGCTTCCTCTGTCGAAGATCATTCCCCGCGAGCCTCAACCTTGCGGAAGAACACGTTTCCCCCACATCCCGCCACAGAGGCTTCCAGATTGTGCTCAGCACCGCTCCTGAGGCCTGCCCTGCTTTCGCCCACCGGTGCCTCCGTAGATTGGCACAAGACTCCGAGCTCCGTGATCCAACCGTCCGACTCCACCCCGCGCGGAGCCTCCCAACCTCGCTTTTGCTCCAGGGAGGAGCGGTTGCAGGTCGGTCAATCCCTGCGCCTTTCCCTGCCCCGCAAGCGGCATGGTGTGTGGCCACGCCCCGATCATCGACGTGATCCGCTCGCCGTTCTGGCGGCTTCCGATCAGGATCGCCTGCCCGAGCTGATCCCGATTCGCTATGGCCGCATGCTGCAGAGTCCCTTCGCCTTTCTGCGCGGTTCCGCATCATTGATGGCCTTCGATCTGGCTTCGCTACCCTCCACCGGCATCCAGGTGCAGGCCTGTGGGGATTGTCATGTCCTCAACTTTGGCTTGTTCGCCACACCCGAACGCCATCTGGTCTTTGATCTGAACGACTTTGATGAAACCCATCCCGCCCCCTGGGAATGGGATCTCAAGCGTTTGGCCACCAGTGTTGTCGTGGCTGGACGCGAGAATCACCTTTCTGATGAGGAGTGTAGAACGGCTGTCATCGCGATGACCCGCTCCTATCGGCAGCATCTGCGCAAGTATTCAAAGATGAGTCCTCTGCAGGTGTGGTATGACCGTCTGGACATGGAGAACATCATCGACAGTGCTCCCGACGCCAAAGCGAGAGAGGACCGTCTGGAGTTGGCCGGCAAAGCTCGCGCTCGGATCATCGACCACCTGTTTCCCCGAATTGTCGCCACTGTCGCCGGGCGTCCTCGCATCGTCGATCAACCCCCGATCCTTTTCCATCCGGCGGTGGAGGATTTTGAAGCGATCATGCGGGAGGGACTGGAGGACTATCGCGACTCCCTCTCCGATGAGCGTCGCGTTCTCTTTGATCGCTATCGCTTTGAAGATGCTGCTGTCAAAGTTGTTGGCATTGGAAGCGTCGGCACACGCTGTCTGATCGGCTTGTTTTTCTCGGAGGATAACCATCCCTTGTTGTTGCAGTTCAAAGAAGCCCGCCGATCTGTTTTGGAGCCCTATACGGCCAAAAGTCGTTATGACAACCAGGGTCAGCGCGTGGTGATGGGGCAACGCCTCACCCAATCCTCTGCCGACATTTTTCTGGGTTGGGTGCGTGGTCGAAACGGCCGTGATTTTTATGTGCGGCAGTTGCGCGACATGAAAATGACTTTCCCAGTGGAGGGTTTTTCCGCCACGCAAATGGAACGTTATGGCGACTATTGCGGCTGGACCGTTGCCCGTGCCCATGCGAAATCAGGAGACAGCGCCACCATCAGCGGCTATCTCGGCAAGGGCGAGGCCTTCGATCAAGCGATGGCCGCCTTCGCCATGGCCTATGCCGACCAGACCGAGGAGGATCACGCCGTTCTGCGCAGCGCTGTCAAAGACGGGCGCGTGGAGGTCCTCCTCGAAGAGGAGTGCTGACACCCATGCGTCAGGCCCCCGGGGGTCTTCAGGGTGACCCGCTCTGCCGGACACCGGATCCGCATTGGCGACGCCAGGCCCCCAACGCTTCTCCAGCGTCATACCACTGCTTGCGGCTCAAGGCGGCTTGAAAGCTGCGGGATTGCGGTGAGTTGGCCCAGCCGGTCTCGCAGGTTGCCGCAGGCGCGCTGCCGGCGGCGCGGGACCGTTCTCCGGACTCCACCCCGAGCTTGAGGCGAAACAGGGCCTCCTGGCCATACCGTTCCCGAAAGGCTTCCGTCTCCACCGGTGCCAGGCTGGCGGGTTGGGGCAACAGGGGTTCCCGCATGGACTCCGCCTGCACCCCGGTGAGCAAGGCACCCCAGCCGATCAGACTGGTGAGGGCGAGCCGCCCTGGCATCGCGAGACGCCGTGCGGGATCGGCTGGATGGTCGGGGACAACAACAGGTCGCATGGTGGCCCTTCCAGGGGGGGCGAGAGGGGTTGAGCGTGAGCAGGCTCAACGGCTGCCCCTCGATTCTCCACCGGCGTCGCCCAGCCTCCCCTCCTCTCAGGGCGCCGCGATGGCCTCGGAGAGCTGCTGCACAGCCATGGCATAAAAGAACAGCCGGTTGTACTCCATCAAGGCGTAGAAGTTCGGGTACCCGACCCAATACTCTGTTGGCTTTCCCGGGGTCGGTAAATCCACCAGAATGGCTGGCTCTCGGATCAGCTGTCCCGACAGTGGTTCCACCCCCGCGTCACGCAGTTGTTCCATCGACAGGTTTGGCTTGTCGGCATTGGGAGCGGACCTTAGTTCATGCGCCTTCCTGCTGGGAAGCCGGACTGGGATGGCAATGGGACTCCCCGCCGTCCAGCCGTAGTGGCGTAGAAAGTTGCCCACGCTGAAGATGGCGTCATCGATGGTATTGATCAAATCCACCGTCCCATCTCCATCGCCGTCCCGACCAAAGCGCCGCCAAGACGTTGGCAGGAACTGGGGATAGCCCAATGCTCCAGCATAAGAGCCTGAAAAGGAGGCTGGATCCTTCCCTTGTTCCCGCGCCAGGAGAAGGAAGTCAACCAGTTGCGCGCGATAGTCCGCAGACCATTCCGGGGTGCCAAACGTCAGTGTGGCCAGTGTTCGCAATGTTGGAAAGTCTCCCTTCGTGGCTCCGTAATTGGACTCGATGCCAAGAATGGCTGTAATGATTTCCGGCGGCACGCCAGTGGCCTGTTGCGCCGCCAGAAGCTTTGCTCTGTGCGCCGCCAGAAAGCGTCGTCCTTCGCGAATCCTGAGGGGGTCGAGGTGGTTGGCCTTCCAGGTCTGCCATGACCTCTCTCCAGGCGGCACAGGTTGAATCAGCTGGATCACCTTGGCATCGATGGTGATACCCATGAATTGCTCTGCCAGAACCTTGCGATCCAGCGTGTGGCGTTTGGCCATCTCATCCAAAAAGGCCTCTACATCTGAACGGCCTGACAAGCGTTCCTGGGCCAGACTGGAGAGAGACGGGGCGAGGAGGAGACTCAGCAGCAGAAGGGGGGTGAGCAGCCAGTCTTTTCTCAGTCTGTTGTGGAGATGCATGGCCATTGGTGGCGGTTTCATGGAAGATCATTCCGCAAGGAGAGGGGGATCTTCTTGGCTAGCCTCTTTACTTTGGACTGGGATAACCTTGTCGGCAGCTTTGTTTCCGGGTCGAGATGGCCTGGTGCATAAAACTCATTTGGAAATTGCGTCGGCGGGATGTTCATGTAATCTTTTTCGTCCATGCAGATGCCTGAGGTGTCAATGATCCGGATTTGTCGCCCGCAGAGGAGAGAACCCAGCCACCCTTCGCGATCATGATCAGATTTGATTGCTCTCGTATTAAAAATCGCTCCATCAAAAGTTGTGTGTTTATCAAACTTGATCCCTCTCAAATCGGCGCCTCTCAAGTCGGCTTTGTAAAGGCTGGCCCAGTCCGTTAAAACGGCATCCCGCAGATTGGCATTGCGTAAATTAGCGCGGGCAAGGTTTGATCCGCTGAGATTGGCCCCTTGTAGATCTGCAAAGCGAAAATCAGAGGAGGACTGTTCTGAGCCGGCAGAGTCGGCAAACATCACTGAGTTCAGGCATGCCTTTGGCAGTCTTGCTTGATAAAAGTTGCCACTTGACATGTCAACATGTCGCAGGCTGATGACCGTGTCGCTTCCTGCCTGGGGAGCTTCGTTGAGCCGGCGGTTGATCAGTCCCCTGGCATAGAGGTATTCCAGAATGATCTTCTTTTGGATTTGCTTGTCCGGCAGGCTTTTTCTTAGATTGGTCAGGTTGCTTGCGATCGCCTGCGTCAGGCTCGCAGCCGTGACGGCGCGAGGTTGAGAAAAACCACAGCCACTTTGGACACCATCATCAACGGCTTCCAAAGCATTGAGTGCCTCGGCATTGCTCGCCGTGTTGAGTGGTGTCTCGGCAGGAAGAATCTCTGTTGATGCCAGGCTGGTCAGGTATTTCTCCACAGCATCGAAACGTGTTTTCTCGACATCGCCATCACTGCGTTGCGCATTGAAGATTTGAGAGACCTGCAAGCCAATCACCGCCAATGCCAGGGGGATGAAGAGGAGTGTCAACCAATCCCACAGGTTGCGCGTTCCGAACAACCAGCGCCAGATCGGCCCAACCACCGGCACGCGATCCGCCACCCGCAAGAAGAGGACCAGGGCCAGTGGCAGGAGGAGAAAGCGCAGCCATTCCCGCGTCAGCACCACCAAGGCAATGGTGATCGACACGATCAGAAGCCACTCCAAGACCTGTTGTACACCTGAAGGAAGCGAGCGGAAGAAGCGTCTCGGAGATAGGCGATTCATGCCAGATGCCAGCGACACTTATCCAAAAGCTATCACCAGCAAATCATTCAAAATGTGCAAGCGGCTTCCTGAGAGCGCAAACCTGATGGGGTTTAAGATGAAGAGATGTGTCCGTCTGTTTTGGCCGCCAGCGATGACTCCAGGCCAAAGGAAAAGCTTTCTTTCACTCCTCGCCATGGCTGCCGTTTGCCTGCCAAGCGCTGGCTTGTCACAGGTTCTGTGGATCGGCAACACCAGGGAGCTGGTGAAGGCGACGTTTGCCCGTTCGCGCTCCGCGGCCATCGGCGACTCCCTCGCCCGTCTGGCACGCCAGATGCTCGGTCGTCCTTATCACGCTTTTTCTCTCGATCAGGGCCCGAAAGAGACATTGCGACTGGATTGGATGAGCTTCGACTGCGTGCTTTTTGTCGAACAACTGCTTGCCTTGTTTCACAGCCCGCGCGTTGAGGACTTCCCGACGACTGTCAAGCGTCTGCGCTATCAGGATGGGCGCATTGATTATTGCGCTCGCCATCACTATTTCACCCTCTGGGCTCAGAATGCTCAGCGACGTGGCGTCGTCACCGACATCTCCTCCCGCTTGCCCGGCGCTGTCAGCAGAGAGCGCCGGCTGACGTTCATGTCCAGCCATCCCGGCAGTTATCAGCCCATGAAGGCGCCTTTAGCCCGCGGCTGCATCACAGCGTTGGAACGCAACCTGGTCGTCCGACAGACCTATGTGCCGCTCTCCGCTCTCCCCCAGGCAGCAGCGATGCTCCAAAGCGGTGATGTCTTTGCGTTCGTGACCTCTGTACCAGGGCTGGATGTGACACACACCGGCATCCTCGAGCGCACGGACACTGGACTGCAGGCCCTTCATGCCATTCCGGAGCGTGGCGTTGTGCGCAGTCGGAACTTTGTCAACTACGCCTCCAAGGTGGAGGACGTGATTGGCGTTTCGATCTATCGCCCCCTGCCTCCATCCCCGGCGAGCCAGCCTCTGCGTTGACCCGCCCCCCTGGTTCGCCAGCCTCCCGACGCAGCGGGCCCGGCGATGTCCACCAGCGCGCAGGCCTCGTCGCTTTTCCGGTGAGTTTGCGGGGCGGGGATGGTTCGCCATGGGTCAAGACGGCCTCCAGCGGCTGTCGCTTCTCCTCCATCGCGGCCTGTTGGTCGTTGATGTTTTTCGTGCTTCCGTTGGGAGCCGTCCTGGCAGGGCGCGTCCGTTCGGGTCGCGCTCCTGACTGGAGGACCCTCCAGGCTTTAAGTTCGGAATGGGCTCAGGAGTTGACGTCTGGGGACCTCGGTTTCAGTGCCCCATCCACTGAACCGATCCAACTCCTGACGCCCCCGACCATGGGTACGCCAACCCTCCCGCTGGTCAGGATGGAGAGAGTCTCACCGGAGGGAGCCCATGGCGCCCCGTTCCCCGCTTGTCGGTCCGGCAGGTCGCTGGGGCCCGATCCTTCAGCCCATCGCCGCCGCGGTCCTGCTCCTTGGTGCGTTGTTGGCGCACGCCGGCCCTTCAACGGCCTCCCCGGCTTCACCGGCCTCCGTCCCACCGGCCCCTGTCACTGGCGCGGCACCGAGCGTCGAGCCCCTGGGCCAGCGTTCCGCCGATACCCATTTCATCGTGATGATGATCCCCCACCACGAGGGAGCCATCGCCATGGCGGATCTGGCCCTGCAGCGCTCGCGACGCCCGGAGATCCGCGCCCTTGCCCAGCGGATCCGCGACAGCCAAAGCCAGGAGAACGCTCAGATGCGCCGCTGGTACCGCCAGTGGACGGGCCGTGATGTTCCCGTCTGGCCCGCTGCCGGCTGGGGTCATGGCCCCGGGATGGGCGGGATGGGCGGCGGCATGGGACCGGGCGGCGGCATGGGCATGGGCATGGGTGGAGGCATGGGCATGGGCATGGGCGGCGGGCTGCCCGGGTTTTCCACCAGCCTGGAGGCCCTGCGCAACGCTCCCGACGTCGATCGGGTGTTCCTCGAGCAGATGATCGCGCACCACCGCATGGGCGTGATGATGGCGTCCCATGCCCAATGGGGCACCGTTCATCCCGAGTTGCGCGACCTGGAGGCGGCGATGGTGCGTGTGCAGAGCGCGGAGATCGATCAGATGGCGCAGTGGTATCGCCGTTGGTATGGCACAGGCGGTGCGTGATCCTTTCAGCCTGAGCCCGTGCGTTTCATGGAGCTCCATCCTCAGCCGAGGACCATCCAGACCCCCATCAAGGCCATGATCAGGTTCTCAGCCAGGCTGACCAGTCCCAGCGGGGTCTTGGTGTTGCCGCCCACGCAGGCGCAGTTCAGCGCCAGCCGATCGATGAACACCGCCTTGCCCACGGACACCAGCCCCATGAGGCCGAGCGCGACGGCTGTGGCGCCCACCAGTCCCGTCGCCCCTTGACGGCTCCGCGGCAATAGCACCCCAAGCCCCACCAGCAGTTCAATGCCCGGGTAGAGCTGCGCCCAGCTCCGCCAGCGCTGGCTGAGCAGGTCGTACTTGCGGAAGCTGGTGGCGAAGGCGTCCACGTCCATCAGCTTGAGCATGGCCAGCAGACAGAGAGCGATTCCCATGAAGCCGCTGGGTCCTGCCCCCAGGACCAGCGTCAGCAGAACTGCGGTGCCGAACACGACCACGACCGGGGTGTAGGAGACATCCGAGCCCTCCGCGCGAACACCGAGCCGCGCCGCCAGGTCGCTGTAGCCGCCGATGCGCTCCTCGCCGATGAAGATCTGGGGGGTGGTGGCGACGCCATGGACCGCCTTGAAGTGGCCGACCTCCTCCTCGCTGCGGAGCGTGTGATCGACGACGGACAGACCCTGCTCCTGCAGCAGGCGCAGGGCCTTGAGGCCCCAAGGACAGGCGTGATTGGGGAGCTCCATCCGATAGAGATGGATCGGGGCGTGGGGCTTGAAGGCCATGGGATGAGGGGAGACGATCCCCTCAGCTTGAACTCTCCAGTAGGTGGAGAGTCAAGCGGGGAGGCCGGCCCGGCTCAAGGCGTTTTCGCGTTGCCCTTTGGGCGGCAAATGACGGATGCCTTTCTGTAGGGCCTCCTGAAAAAGGCTAGACCGCCTGCGGCACAATGGATCTGAGCAGTT
>CAYVWU010000047.1:0-14788 GCA_964455575.1 uncultured Cyanobium sp.
CCAGTTCACCCCCAGCTACGGCATGGTGCTCAACCTGCTGCAGCGCTACGACCTCGCCAAAGCCAAGGAGCTGGTGGAACGCAGCTTCGGCCGCTATCTCGCCACCCTCGATCTCGTCGACGACCAGGCCGCCATCGACACCCTCCACGCCCAGCTTGCCCAGCTCCAGAGCGGCGTGGACGACGTGCCCTGGGAGGCGTTTGAGGCCTATGAAAAGGAGCGGGGCCGCCTGCGGGAAGAGCGGCGCCTGCTCCGCATCCTCCAGCAGCAGGCTGAGGAGACCCTCGCCCATGAACTCACCCTGGCTCTGCAATTCAGTTGCGAAGGCACCCTGGTGAGCCTCAAGGGGCCCCAGCTGAAGGGGCGCGTCACTCCCGCGGTGATCGTCGAAAAAGTGAAGGGGCCCGGCCAATTTCCCCTCCTCCTCTGCCTCACGGACGAGAACCTCTGGATCCTTGTGCCCTGCGGCGCCGTCGTCAGCCTCCATGCCGAACTCAGCTGCCTGCAGGTGAGCCAGCTTCAGCCGCCCGAGCTGCACCATGTCGGGGAGTTGCGCCACGGCGATCAGCTCAGCGGCGGCCTTGCCCTCGCGGTGGCCTCCATGGCCCGTCGCCACGACATGCACACTCCCCAATACGACCTGGCCGGGGAGGTGCGCCAGCAGGCTGAAACCGTGCGCCAGCTGGAGGAGGAGCTGGAACGCCACCCCGCCCATCGCTGGGGCGACCGCAAGCAGCTCAAGAAAGCGCGCCGTCGCATGGAAGAGCTGGAAGCGGAACTCGACGAGCGGCAGCGCCTCCTCCACTTCCGCTCCAATCGTCATTGGGACACGTTCCTGGCGCTGATTGAAATCCTGCGCTTCTTCGGCGCCCTCGCTGGCCAAGACGGCCTGGAGCCCACCGAGGTGGGCCGCACCGTCGCTGTGTTGCGGGGCGACAACGAGCTCTGGCTTGGCCTCGCGTTGATGAGCGGCCACCTGGACGGCCTGGAGCCTCCGGACCTGGCTGCCGTTCTGGAGGCCATCTCCACGGAGGTCAACCGGCCGGACCTCTGGTGTGGCTTTCCGCCACCGCCCGCCGCGGAGGAGTCCCTCCATGATCTGCGGTCCCTGCGGCGCCAGCTGGAGCGCCAGCAGGAGCACTGGCGCGTGGTGGTGCCCGTCTGGTGGGAGCCGGAGCTGACTGGCCTCGTGGCCCGTTGGGCCCAGGGGGCGTCCTGGAGCGAGGTGATCGCCAGCACCTCCCTCGATGAGGGCGATGTGGTGCGCGTGCTGCGCCGCACCGTGGATCTGTTGGCGCAGATCCCCTACGCCGAAGCCATCAGTGACCAGCTGCGCCGCAACGCGCGCCGCGCCCTTCGGGCCATCAACCGCTTCCCGGTCTGTGAGATCGACGATCTGCTGCCCCCTTCAGCGCTGCCGCAGGACGAGCCAGAGGAACAGCAGCAGGCCGCTGATGCTGGCGACCGCGTAGAGGGTGTCGGCGTAGGGGGTCCAGAACAAGGCGAACGACAGGGGGATCATGGGGAGTTGGCGGAGGGGGCGGAAGGAGCGGACACTTCAGCCTGAGGCGCCAGAAGCTCCTCCAGGGCATCGGCGATGGCGATGGCGATCGCTGGCTTCCCCTCCACCCGTCGCTCGCCCGCGCGGGTGACGATCCAGGCCACCTGCAGCGCTTCGCTGATCTCCTCCCCCCGGTTGGCCACCACCACGGCGTAGCGGGCCAACCGCCGACGCGCCTCCGCCATCAGCTCGCCGTGGCTCACCCCCTCCAGATACTTGAAGCTCACCAGCGGCATCCGCGGCGCCGCCGCCGCCGCCAGCTCGATCACCTTCTCCGTCGGCTCCAGCTCCAGCCTCCACTCCGGGCGACCGCTCGGGACCTTCCCCGCCACGGCCTCCCTGGGCCGATAGTCGGCCACGGCCGCGGAGAACACCGCCGCCGCCGCTCCCGCCGCCACCTCCGCCAGCACCTGCGCCTTGTAGGCGTCGTAGGTGGGGGCCACGGCCACCGCCGGCAGCCAGGTCGGCGGACGCCAGCCGCCATCCCCCAGCACCAGGCGACTGTCGGCGCCCCGTCGCAGCAGCTCTTCATGGATCGCGGCGCCCAGCTGCCCCCGGAATCGCCCGGTGATCCGCCGCACCCCGTCCAGCGGCACGGGCGTGGGGCCACCCGTCACCAGCACGCGACGCTCCCGCAGGGGCGAGGTGCTCAAGGCGCGGCACACCGCGGCCACGAGCAGTTCCTCGTCCGGCAGATTGTGCTTGCCATAGGCATCGCGCGGGGGCACGAACCGCACCCCCAACCCCGCCAATCGTCGGCAATTGGCCTCCAGCACCGCGTTGTGCAGCGTTCCATGCATGGTCGGCGCCAGCAGCACCGCCGTCTGCCCACGGGCGAGACGGCCCAACGCCGACGCCAGCGTCGCCGTGAGCACCGTGTCGGCGATGCCCGCCGCCGCCTTGCCGATGGTGTTGTAGGTGGCAGGGGCGACGAGATAGGCGGCGAACTCCTCGCCGTCGCTCAGGTGTTCCGCTCGCCAGGTGAGCTCCCGCACCAGCGGCCGGCAGGTGCTCCACTCCAGAGCGTCCGCCCCCACATATCGCAGGGCCTCCGTCGTGCAGAACGCCGTCACCTCCGCCCCTCGCCGCCGCAAGGCGCGCGCCAGCAGTGGCGCCTTCATCGCCGCGATGCCGCCGCCCACGAGCAGGGCGATCGTCTTGCCGTCGAGGTGGCGCGAAAGCAGGGGCACGTCATGGTCGCCGATCGCCGCGCTCGCCGGTGGCGTGAACCCCCAGTCGAAGGCGCCACCCACCGCCCTAGATCCCCAGACGGTCGTAGATCACCCCCAGCTGGGCCCGGTGGGGCTCGGTGGCGAAGCAGGCCGCCAGCCGCTCCGGGTCCAGGTGGGCCATCACCTCCGGATCCGCGGCCAGGTTGGCGCGGAAATCTCCCCCCGCGGTGTTCCACGCGGCGTGGGCATGGCGCTGAACCAGGGCATAGGCCGCCTCCCGGCTCAAGCCGGCCGCCACCAGCTCCAGCAGCACCCGCTGGCTGAACACCACACCACCAAAAACGTTCATGTTGCGGGTCATGTTGTCGGGATACACCCCCAACCCCCGCACGACTTCCGTCATCTCCCGCAGCATGAAATGCAAGGTCACCGAACAATCGGGCAGCATCATTCGCTCCACGGAGCTGTGGCTGATGTCGCGCTCATGCCACAGGGCCATGTCCTCCAGCGCGGCCACCGTGTAGCCCCTCAACACCCTCGCCAGGCCGCTGATTCGCTCGCTGCGAATCGGATTGCGCTTGTGGGGCATGGCGGAACTTCCCTTCTGCCCCTTGGCGAAATTCTCCTCCACTTCCAACACGTCGCTGCGCTGCAGGTTGCGGATCTCCGTGGCGAAGCGCTCCAGGGAGGCCCCGATCAAGGCCAGGGTCTGCACGTACTCCGCATGGCGATCGCGGCTGATCACCTGGGTGCTCGCCGTGTCGGGCACCAATCCCAGCAGCCGGCAGGTGATCGCCTCCACCTCCGGATCGGTGTTGGCGTAGGTGCCCATGGCGCCACTGATCTGTCCCACCGCCACGGTGGTCTTCAGCCGGGCCAGGCGCTCCTGGTTGCGGAGGGTTTCCGCCAGCCAGCCCGCCACCTTGAAGCCAAAGGTGATCGGTTCGCCGTGGATGCCGTGGGACCGGCCGATCATCACCGTGTCCTTGTGGTCGCGGGCCAGGGCGCGCAGAGCCTCGATCAGTTGGGCCTGCTCCTTCTCAAGCTCCTCCACTGAAGCCTTCAATTGCAGCGCCAGCCCCGTGTCCAGCACATCCGAGCTGGTCATGCCCACATGGATGTAGCGGCCGGCATCCCCCACGTGCTCGTTCACGTTGGTGAGGAAGGCGATCACGTCGTGCTTCACCTCCGCTTCGATCTCCAGAATGCGCCGCACGGAAAAGGCCGCCCGCTGGCGGATCTGCTCCAGGGCCTCCGCCGGCACGCGCCCCAGTTCCGCATTGGCCTGGCAGGCGGCGATCTCCACGTCCAGCCAGCCGCGAAATTTGGCCTCCTCACTCCAGAGGGAACCCATCTCAGGGAGGGTGTAGCGCTCGATCAAGGGCGATGTCCCAGGCAGGTCCCCCAACCTATCGGGCGACCCGAACGGGGGTTCAGGCCGCGGCCCTGAGCTGGCGATGGGCCACTTCGAGATGCAGCAGCGTGCCCCAGGATTGTTGGCGCACCCAGCAACGCCCGCCGCGGCAATGAATCACCTGAAACGGTGGCAGATCTTCAGGGTGGTCGTGGAACCGCACAAAGCTGCCCGGACGCAACAGCTCGATCACCTCACCAGTTCGTCCTCGGCGTCTGCTGTCTCGTGCCATGGTCAGCGTACGAGTTGGCGCCATCCTCTCCTCCTTGCCGGTGGAGGGGACCGCTCGTTGGCTTTTGTTCCGTTTTCTGCGTGGGAATCATGACCAAACGGCAGCGGCTGGATCTCCTGCTCCTGCAGCGAGGCCTTGCCGCCAGTCGCGAGCAGGCTCAGCAGCTCATCCGCGCCGGCTGGGTGCGCCAGGGCGGCCAGGTGCTGGACAAGCCCGGCACCAGCCTCCCCGCCGATGCTCCCCTGGAGGTGGCGGCCCGCCCACGCTATGTGTCCCGGGGTGGCGAGAAGCTGGAGGCGGCGCTCCAGGCCTTCCCGATCCCCGTGGCGGATCGGGTCTGCCTGGATGGCGGACTCTCCACGGGAGGCTTCAGCGACTGCCTGCTGCAGCGCGGAGCCCGGCGGATCTATGGCATCGACGTGGGCTACGGCCAGGTGGCCTGGAGCCTGCGCACCGATCCTCGGCTCGTGCTGCGGGAGCGCACGAACCTGCGCCATCTCTCCGCCGACGATCTGTACGGTCCCGAGGATCCATGGCCGGATCTGGCGGTGGCTGATCTGTCCTTCATCTCCCTTCGGCTCGTGTTGCCGGCCTTGGGGGCGCTGCTCCGCCCCGCCTCCCCTACCGGGACGCTGGATCTGGTGCTGCTGGTCAAACCCCAGTTCGAGGTGGGACGGGAGGGGGTGGGCAAGGGCGGCGTGGTGCGCGATCCCCTAGCCCATGTCGCTGCCCTCGGCGGGGTGGTGGAGGCGGCTGTGGCGCTCGGTTGGCAGGCGAGGGGAGTGGTGGGCTCCCCCCTCACCGGCCCGGCCGGCAACCATGAATACCTGCTCTGGTTGGCCTCCGCGCCAGGGGGAGTGAAACCGGGCGAAGGAAGCGCCGGGGGCTGGGATGACGCTCGCCTTCACGGGGTGGTGGACGCGACTCTGGCCGCCTGAGCCGCTGTTTCGCAGGCGGCGGTGAAGCCTTCTCGGCTCAGATGGCCTCGCTGTCGCGGTCGCCTGTGCGGATCCGGATCACGGATTCCACAGGAGAGATGAAGATCTTGCCATCCCCGATTTCGCCCGTGCGCGCCGCGTCCTCGATGGCTTGAACCACGGTGGTCACCTGGTTGTCGTCCACCACAATCTCCAGCTTCAGCTTCTGGAGGAATTCCACCGTGAACTCCGAACCCCGATAGCGCTCCACCTGGCCCTTCTGACGTCCGAACCCTCGGACCTCGCTCACCGTCATCCCCACAACGCCCGCATTCACCAGCGCGATCTTCACGTCCTCGAGCTTGAAGGGGCGGATGATGGCCTCGATCTTTTTCATGGTGTGCGGTGAGGGAAAGAAGAGGGGCCGGGGAAGTCTCTCAGACCCCGCGGTGGAATGGCCCCGGCAGGGGAGCCATTCGTGCTGACCATTAGGCCGCGAAGGGCAGGCCTTCGGGGTGGCCGTTGCTACCAACCCCCTGCCCTGTCAGGGAGCCGCCTACGGTCAGCCCAGGACCTTCGCCACCCCCATGACCACCTCCCCTCCCCTGGATCCCGTCGCTTCCGCCGCCCCGGGCGCGGAGCGGACCACGACGCCGCTCTATGGCCAGAGGGCCATTGAAGAAGGCGGGTTGGTCTGCTTTGCCAACCCACGCCCTGGTCGCCCCTATGAGGTAGCGGTCGAGCTGCCGGAATTCACCTGCCACTGCCCATACTCCGGGTACCCGGATTTCGCCGTGCTGCGCCTGCTGTACCAGCCCGGTCCCCTGGTGCTCGAGCTCAAAGCCCTGAAGCTCTATATCAACAGCTTTCGCAATCGCAGCATCTCCCACGAAGAGGTGGCCAACCTCATCCTGGATGACCTGGTGGATGCCTGTGATCCGAGCTGGATGGAGTTGGTGGCGGATTTCAACCCCCGTGGCAACGTGCACACTGTCGTGCGGGTCAGCCACGGCACTCGTCAACCCTGCTGAAGGGTTCCGAGCTCGCGGAGCAAAACGGGCAACTCGCGGGCAAACGCGGTGAGGTTGCGGTTGCACAACCCCGCCGCGTGCAGTCGGTGGCCCTCCGCGCGGCGTTCTTCCACCGCCCACAGCTGGCGGGTGGCCACCAGGCTGAGGGCCCCGCCGAGCAAGACCACCGCGAAGCCGCCATAGACCAGTGGCACTCCGGGATCCCTCTTGAACAGCACGCCGCTGGCGGGCACCACCCCCACCACCTTCACCGGCAGGCCGCGCACCTCCAGTCCTTCGTCGCCCGGGCGCAGAAGGCCCAGGGAGGTGCCCTCCGCGTCAAACACCTCCACCGGTCCCTCCTCGCTGCTCATGGTGAGCAGCACCGGCTGGCTCCCGTCGGGCCGGGTGGGCAGCAGCAGCCCCCAGACCTCCTCTCCCAGCTGGGGGAAGCGCTGCAACGGCAGCTCGAGCACAGGAGAACGTCCCAGCTGGATCTGAATGGAGGCCAGGGTCCAGTCGGCCTGATAGAGGGTGATGCCCTTGGTGCGCAGGGGGTGGTTGACGCTGATTTCCGCTGAGCGCTCCAGGCTCGGGTTGTCCGCCGCCGTCGGTCCGGGGGGGAACACCAGTCGCAGGGAGGAGGTGAACTGTTCCGGCCGCCCGGCGGGATCCCGCTGGATGGCAAAGCGATCGAGCACCACGGTCATCTGCGATCGCCCCTGGCGATCCAGGAGCTCCAGGTCGCTGCCTGGCGCCAGAAACCGTTCCAGGCGCTGCCCCGCCAGGGCGCCCCAGGCCGCGCCGATCATCAACAGCACCAGGCCGGCGTGAACCAGCAGGGGGCCCACCTTTCCCACGAGGCCTTTGCGGGCGGCCAGGCGCCCCTCGTGCTCCTTGACAGTCCAGCCCTTGGCGCGCAATTGGCTCGCCAGCTGGGCCAGGGCCCCCTCTGCCGGGTCCTGGATCGTTTCCGCCAGGGAGAGCTTGCTGAGTTGCCGCGGCGTGGTGTAGTCGATCCAGCGCAGCGAGGCTTGCAGGGCCGGCCACTGACGCCGCCAGCTGCACAGCAGCAGGGCCACCCCCAGCAGGGCGAGCAGGGCCAGAAACCAGCCGCTCGAATAAACATGGTCGAGCTGGAGACGCAGCAGGCCGTCGGCCTTCAGCCAGCCCAACCAGGGGGCCTCGTCATAACGCTGGTGGTAGAAGGCAGTTGTTTCCTTCTGCGGGATCGCCGTGCCGAGACCGCTGGCGATGGCGATCAACAGGAGCAGCAGGATGGCCAAGCGCAGATCGGCGAGCCAGGCCAGCAGCCGCCAGAGGGGCCTCCATGGCGATGACGGGGGAGGGAGCGCGCTCATGCCAGGTGGGCCACCAGGGTGAGGGCGCCGGTGGTGACGAGGACCACGCCGCTGATCGGTGGAATCCAGCGCCCCAGCAGGCGCAGATGGAGGAGGGTGGGCAGGCTGGCCGCCACCGTGCCGGCCAGAAGCAGGGGCAGCACCTGGCCAGCGCCGAAGCAGGTGAGCAGCAGGAGCCCTGCCAGCGGGCGCCCCGTCTGGGCCATCCAGGCCAGGAGGACCGCCAGCACCGGCGTGGTGCAGGGGGTGGCGGCCAGGCCGAAGGCCAGGCCAGCCGCCAGGGGCGCCAGGGGAGCGGGCACGGCTTGTCGCCAGCGCTCCGGGTCCGGACCCGATGGGAGCCGCAGGGGAATCAGGCCGAGGAGATGGAGCCCCATCACCACGGCCACCCCGGCGACCACGAGCGAAACACCCTCAGGGATCTGTCCGTAGAGGCGACCCAGCAGCCCGCTGCTGAAGCCGAGAAGCACGAGGGAGGCGACAATGCCACCGCTGAAGCTCAGGCTGCGCTGCCAGGGCATCGCCAGGGAGCGTGAAGCGGGGGCCGCGAGGGGAGTGGTGGCGTCGTTCGTGGTGCCGAAGCCGGCCAGGTAGGCCAGGGTGACCGGCAACAACGAGAGGGAGCAGGGGCCGAGACTGGTGAGGAGGCCCCCGAGGAAGACCAGACCCAGGGTCAGGGGCGTGGGATGGCTCAGGGAGGCCTGCAGGAGGGCTTCGCTGGAGCGGGTCCAGTCAGCGAGCTGAAGCCCGAGGCTGGTCATCGGCGCGGCGCGGGGGCGGAGGGGTCAGCCTATCGGGCCTGGCGTGGGGCGTCGCCGCCGGGGCCGGGCGGGTTCCATCCCCGCCGATTCCAGGGAGCAGCGCACGAGCAGCCCCGCCACCAGCAGGCTGCTCAGCAGGGAGTTGCCGCCGTAGCTCACCATCGGCAACGGCAGGCCTGTGGTGGGCATGGAGCCGCTGGCCACGGCAATGTTCAGGATCGACTGCCCCACCAGCAGAACGGTGCAGCCGATGGCCACCAGGCGATGCTGGCTGCTGGCGCAGGAGAGGGCAATGCGAAGGCCGACGAACCCGAAGAGGAGCAGGAACAGCAAAAACATGAGGCAGCCGACGAAGCCGAACTCCTCAGCGAAGACGGCGAAGATGAAATCCGTCGTTTGAATCGGCAGGTAGTTGAGTTTTTGGGTGGAGAGGCCGAAGCCCTGACCGAGCACTCCACCGGAACCGATCGCCAGCAAACTCTGCACCAGCTGGTAACCAGCGCCCTGGTCGTCCTTCCAGGGATCCAGAAAGGAGATCACCCGATCGCGCTGGTATTGGTTGATCAGGATGCTCGCGCCGCCGAGCAAGGCTCCTCCCCCGGCGGCTCCGAGCAGCTGGAGCAGGGGCAGCCCGCCCGCCAGGGCCATCAACCAGAGCAACAGTCCCGTCAGCGCCGCAGTGCTGAGGTTGGGCTGCTTGAGGATCAACAGGATCAGCGCGCCGAAGACACCGAGCCAGAGAAGCTTCTGGTCGCCTCCGATGCGGCGCCAGTGGGAGAAGAGCACAGCCCCCTGGAGCACCACGAAGGGTTTGACCAGTTCAGTCGGTTGGATCTGCACCGGCCCCAGCACCAGCCAGCGGCTGGCGCCGTTCACCGTGCTGCCGATCACGAGCGTGGCGGCCACCAGCACGCCACCGATCAGCAGAGCGGTGGGTGCCAGATGGAGCCAGCGGCGCAGGGTCGTGCGGATGGCCAGCCAGAACAGGGCGCCGCTGGCCAGAAGCCAGAGGCCTTGGCGCTTGATGTAGTAGGCCGCATCGCCCATTTCCCGTTCGGCGACCCACCAGCTGGCGGAGGTGAGCATCAACAGGCCCAGCAGGCTCCAGATCAGCACCAAGCCCATCATCAAGCGCGCCTCCGCTGGCCACCGCTCCCAGGGGAGAGGAAGCAGGCTCTGGGGGGGCTTGCGGGCCTGGGGAAGGGATTCCATGGGTTGGAAGGAAAGGGGCGCGGCAGGCTCTGCCCAGCCAGTGATCCATTGAGCCCTGCCGGTAGGGGCTTTGTCGAGGGAGCGACGACAAAATGTTCTCCGCCCCCCTTCTTTGACGAGGCTTGCCGTCGCCTGGCGCCTCGTCCAGAGGGAGGGCAGCGCGGCAGGACGCGTGGTAGCACAGCAAAAAGCCCAGCCGTGGCTGGGCATGGAGTGCGTCGGCGGTGGAGGGGAGGAAACCCCAGCCCGTAAGCGGAGATGGGTGACGTCCGGGGTGCGCCGTTTCGGTGTGCCGTGGATCGTTCAGCGCGGCAACAGGAAATTGAGGCTCAGTTGCCGCAATTCTGCTGACGTCGTCCAGTGGCCAATTCCACTTTCAGAATTTTGCCGCCCTGCTTCATGATGCGCTGTTGCTCGGCAAACCAGCTCTCATAGGGTACCCACTTGGTGAAGTAGGTGTTCTGAATCTCCCGCTGGGTGCGTGCCTTTTCGGGGGACGGTATGCAAGCGGTGACTTTGAACAGACGCATGGTGTTTGCTGGCGGCGTTTGGAGAACTGGCTCAGTTACCCAGCCCGGAGCTGATGTAGTCGAAGTAGACACCCATTTCACGTCCGGCATCGGGACCCACGAGGGCAGACGTGGCTTCCTTCATCGCCTGGATGGACTGCACGGTGGCACCGATGGGAACACCCAGGGAGTTGTAGGTTTCCTTCAGACCGTTGAGCACACGCTCATCCAGGATGGAGGTGTCTCCAGCCAGCATGGCGTAGGTGGCATAACGCAGGTAGTAGTCCAGGTCGCGGATGCAGGCCGCATATCGACGGCATGTGTACATGTTGCCGCCGGGACGGGTGATGTCCGAGTAGAGCAAGGACTTGGCGACAGCTTCCTTGATGATGGCGGAAGCATTGGCGCTGATCGTTGCGGCAGCACGGACACGCAATTCGCCACTGGAGAAATACTTCTCGAGGCGACCCATGGCCGAGCCGTCCAGGTAAAGACCTTGGACGTCAGCCTGGTTGATGACGTTGGTGATGGCGTCTTGCATGGAATCCCGATGAAGATGGCGGTGATGGAATGGATGGGCCTCAGGAGAGGGCGCCGACCACATAGTCGAAGTAGAAGCCAGCTTCCTCGGCGTCACCGCCGGTGAGGATGCTGGTGGCCACCGCCTTCATTTCCCGCACGGCTTCCGCCATGGCTTCGAGAGGGGTGCCCAGGGAGCGATACATTTCGCGAGCGCCGATAATGCCGATCTCCTCGATGGGAGTGACATCGCCAGCAACCACTCCGTAGGTGACGAGCCGGAGGTAGTAGTCCATGTCCCTCAGACAGGAGGCGGTCATCTCCTCGCCGTAGGCGTTGCCGCCAGGAGAGATGACGTCAGGTCGCTTCTGGAAGAGCTGACCTGCGGCCTGTTTGACGATGCGTTCGCGGCTCTCACTGAGGGCTTGGGCGACGCGCAGACGACGTTGACCGCCGGCCACAAAGGACTTGACCTGGTCGAGTTCGCCAGGGCTGAGGTAGCGGGCTTCGGCGTCCGCGTTGATGATCGAGTTGGAGACGATGCTCATGCAGTTCTGCCTCGAAACAAGCGGTCACCGTTAAGGAGACCGGTATCCGGTGGGTAAGGGTGTGATCGGTGGTGCCGATCGCCGTGTCATTCTGCGCCAGGGGCTGACGTAGCTCCCGGCCTCGGTAACAGATCTTCATGGCGGCAGGGGAGCTGAAATCCCTTGGCTTGCAATGCGTTTGCCCGCCCGCGGCGGCGGGGAATGTTGCAGCAATTGTTCATTATCTGCCGTCCTTGTTGCGCGGCCGCGGCTCGGAAAGGAGAGCGTTTCTGCATTGTTAGTTCTGACCGATTGCGACCATGCGAAAAAGCCCCCGGAGCCGCATCCGGGGGCTGGCGATGTTGTTCGAGCGGTCTCTCTGAGTGGTCCGAAACAGGCGGATCCGGAAAGGAGGCTCCCCCGTCTGACGAAGGGCTGGAACTCAGCTCTGGAACCCAGAACCTCTGAATCGTCCGGAACTGGGGCCACACTCGCACAGCGAGGGACCGAGGCCTGGAGGTCACTCGGAGTGGCCAAGCCCAAAGGGGAGCACTGGCCTTCGCTCGACTGGGACAGGAAGCCGGCCATCTGGACGGCTTCCGGGTTGTCTCAGATGGCGGGACGCGGGCTTGGCGTCAGGCCACCGTTGCCTCCATAGAGCTCGGCGGAGCGATTGACCGTGGCCAGGGGCACACCGTCCTGGGTGTTGAGACCCCGGAGGAAAGGCACCGTGGAACGGCCAAAGGCCTGGGCGTACTCCTCACTGGCGAGGAGGTTCTGAACGGCGGCGGGAAGACCCTGACTCGTGCGGGTGGACAGGAACCGGCTGGTTTCCCCAGGCAACGCGGCGCGACCGAGCAGGGCGAGATGGGCGGCCGCTGCGGCTCGCAGGGGAGCCAGGCGGTTGAGGCGTTGCAGGAAGAGATCGCTGCTGGCGATCAGCCCCACGAATTCCGCCACCGACACCTGCCCGTTGCGCAGTTGCGATTCGGCGTCCAGCAGGCGCTCCGCCGCGAATGGCACCCTGTTGAGGAGCTGGCGGTAGCTGGCCTGCACCACTTCCTTGAGCTGGCTTTCGCTGGGAGCACTGGGTAGTTGCACCGCCCGACCCAGGCTCTGACGGCGTCGGAATCCTTGAGGATTGACGCTGCGCAGAGCTTTCTCCATGGCCTGGGAGGGAGCTGTCGCGGGGCCGAGGGCGAGAGATCCGGCGGAGACCGCGGATTTCCAGACGCCGACCGTGGGAGCGGTCGCTGGGGCCGTGAAGGCGGTTGTGCGTGCCACGGGAGCGGCGGCCACGCTCGCGGTCCAGCCGGAAGCGGTGCCGGTCTGGGGGCGCCAGGTGCGGGCTGGTGCCGGCGGTTGGCGCAGGGTGCCCGGGCCGCTGGCGGCAGGGGCTGAGGCCAGGGTTTCGCCTCCGGCGATCTGGGCCGACCAACCCCCGCGGATGGTCGTGGGGCGCGACGGCAGGTTGCGGGGGGTGACGTCCGCGGTGGTGCGGATCTTTTGCGGGGCCGGCACGTCGGGGCGTGGCGTCATCCGCAGATCGGGAATGGCCTCCAGATTGAGGGGACGCCGCAGGGCGGGGACTCGACGGGTGTTGAGATCCGTGGGGGTGATGAACCGCTCGTAGGGAACGGTGTCCTCGCCGAAGGTGGTGGTGTATTCGGAGCTGTTGATCATGGCGTCGACGACGCCATAGAAACCCTTGCGCGCGGCGGTGTCGAAATAGGCGTCGATCTCCCAGCGACCAAAGGTGGGTCGCCCGAGCAGACGACGATGCATCACCTCGATCGCCTTGCAGATGTAGAGACCGCTCCAGTAACGACGGCGGAATGCGTCGGAGCGCGCCACCTGCCGGATGAATTCCCGCAAGCTGATGTCGCCGTTCTCCAGCTTGATCTCCTCCACCGTGTTGCGCTCGCCGGCGTAGCCGCTGTTGCCCAGCACCTGGACGTAGACCGCGCGAATCACGGCCTGGGTGGCGGCTTCCGTGCCCCGCACACTGGGCTGTCCGCCACGCCGAGGCACGGAATTGCCCCCTGTGGCGATCTGCTTGAGCCGCACCACCCGCGGGCCGACCCGTCGGGGCGAAGCCTTGCGGAACTGGGGACTGGCCATCTGGCCGGGCTGGCTCAGGCCGTTGCTGATCAGGATGCGCCGGCTGTCGTAGCTGAACGGCACGGCCCGGGTGGCAACGGAGGCTGTACCGGAAGGGAAGATGGCGCCGTAGGTGAGCGCCAGGGGATCGTTGCCGCCGCCGTAGGCGTGCTGATCGGGCAGGGGCTGGCGATAGGAGGCGTACAGGGTGATGTACTGCGGAGCGCCCTCGAAGGGAGCGCTGAAGCGGAAGAGCTTGCGGTTGGACCCCCAGCCGGCGCTTTCCTGGGCTTCCTCGCCCAGATCCCGCAGGTACGGCACGGTCTCCTCGCCGAAGACCCGGGCGTATTCCATGCTGTTCACCAGCACATCCACCAAGCCCTTGAGACCTTGGGCGCTGACGATGGCGAAGTGATAGCGGAACTCCTCAATGGAGCTCAAGCCGCGGCCGAGGAAATGGCGGAAGGCCAGCTCGACGACGCGGCTATTGGAGAAGCGTCCGTAAAACTGCTTTTGATATTCCTTGCTGCGTCCCAGGGCGCGGATGAATTCGCGCATGGAGATCTGGCCCTGGCGGCACTGGGTGGCCTCAACTGGACATACCTCCAGCGAGTAGCCCTTGACGATGTCGCGTTCAAACACCTGGCGATAAGCCGCCCGGATCACCTCAGCCTTTTCCCGACCGGACAAGCCGGGCTTCATGACGAAGCGTTGGCGGCCTTCCGCGGCGAGGGCGTAGATCGCCGGCAGTTGCAAGCCCTGGTTCACCGGACTGCCGAGCCTTTGGCGGGTGGAGGGCGTGGACAGCTCCAGCTCCTTCAGCAGGACGTTGAAGCATTCGATGACCAGGGAGCGGGCCTCAGGCTCGCCTTGGAACAGACCGGCGGCCGCGGCGCGCATCTCCTGCAGGGCCACGTTGGTGGCGGCCAGGGAGCAGGCCTTCTCCAGCACATCCCGCAAGCCGCGAGTATTCACCGCAAGGATGCTCGGATCACCGGCGACAAGGGCATAACCCACGTAGCGCAGGAACCAGGCCAGGTCGCGGATGGATTTCTTCATCCGCTCCGTGCCGTAGACGCCCACGGAGATCGGGTTGAAGCCGCTGGGCAGCACCACGCGCACATCGGCGTCCCCGCCAGCCCCCTCCAGGAGGCGGCTGAAGACGTTCCCTTTGCGCGCGGTCGTCGTGCCGACAAAGGTCTGCACCGAGCGTTGGAAGGCTTCCTGGTCCGCGGCCAGGGGGGTGGAAGCGCTGTTCTCTCCCCCGAGAGGGCCGTCGAGGTAGGAGAGCGGCGTGCCGCCCACGAAGATGCGGTCGGCGGCTTTGGCGACGATGGCGGCGGCGTTGGCGGAGAGCCTCTGCGCGGCTTCCACGCGGACGCGTCCGCTTTGGAAGAAGTTGATCAGGGTCTTCAGTTCGCCCCCGTCGGGGAAACGGTCCTGCTGCTCCGCCTGACGGACGCTGGAGAGCGGCAGGGTGTCGTAGAGCTGGG
>CAYVWU010000048.1:0-14302 GCA_964455575.1 uncultured Cyanobium sp.
CTTGGGATCGCCTTCCCCCACAGAGAGGGTTTGTCCGTTCACCACGAGCTCCGCTGTGCGCAGTTGGTCCTCTGCCAGCCGTCCTATCTCTTGACGGCGCGTCGTGCTCTGCTTCGCCCGGATCGCCAGGATCGCGTTCAGGGCTTCGTCCTCGCTGCCGCTGTTCTGGCGGATGTAAAGCTCCGTTTTGAGCTGGCTACGGATCTGATCGAGAAGCCGCTCTTTGCTCGGCAGCACCACCATCAGTTCAGTGCCACCCATGTTGCGACTGCGCAGGATCGCCGCGTTTCCATAGTTAAAGTGCTCTGTTGTCACCAAATTCACCGCCACATCGGTCTCTCTGCCCATGATCAGACCATCATCGATCTTCCGGGCAAAGGAGTAGTCATTGCCATTCTCCTCAAAACGTATCTTGTTACTCCTTAGCACGTCGTCAAATACGATGCGCTGCAGGGCCTTGATCACCTCCGAGTCGGGTACCTCGGTGCGCTTGATCTCCTGATCTACATCCTTCTCCTTGTCGGTCAGGAACTCATAGATTTCGCCGTTGCGTTGCAGGTAGCTCTGGCTCTCCAGATTGATCAGCGCATCCTTCACCGCCTGCTCATGGGCCCGGATGTCGAAGTTGGGTTCATTGATTAACAGGATCGCGATGTTGCGCGCCGTGCTCTTGAACTGCGGTACCCATTTGAGCAGGAATAGCGCTTTGAGGATGCGTAGCTCGAGCCCGCCCACCTGGTTCTGGGCGGTGACCATCGTCCGCTTCTTGTCACTTCGGATGACATCATTGATCCCGTCATACAGCTGATCAAAGCTGGCCAGGCGCCCCACCGGCATTTCCTTGATCGCTTTGGCCACCTCCTGGAAGACCGAGAGCATCGAGCGCTCACCCACCGCCATGTTGCGGCCCTCGAAGATGCTGTGGATGGCCAGACTCTGAATCGCCTGTTGGAACAAGCTCAGCTGGTAGGGATGAAAGGGGTAAAGCCCACAAAAGCTTTGGCAATCGCTCCAGCCCTTGAGTTGGATTGAGCCATCACCAAATCGGAACAGAGTCGTGAAGTTGTCTTTTTCCTGCTCGTAGATCGTGATCAGCTGCTCCGGTTCCTGCGGGTCTTTTTCGAGCAGCCTGCGTTGGATCACCTCCTGGACGTCGGCGCTCGCAAGGTTCATCTTCGTTTTGAAACGTCCCTGAATGCGGCTGAGATCGTCAGCCTGTTCAAATTTCACCTGGCCCAGAACACCCTCCAGATCAGCCTGGGAGGTGATGAACACCGTGGCCCGGCCGTTCGTGGCAGTCGCCAGACTCTCCACCACGGTCTGGAGATTCAGCAGGCGACTGCGTTCCTGTCCGATGAACTGTCCCGCTTCATCCACAAAGAAATTGAGACGGAAGCCCGGCGGCTGGCTGTCGAGGTATTCCTTGACGCGATGACCAAAGTCTTCAATGGACAACTTGAAGCTGTCTTTGGCGTCGTCGATCACCCTAAGGGCGTCGCTTTCGTTCATGCCGGAATGCACGGCATAAGCCTTGGCAAACTCGCTCTTCGTTGCTGTCAGAACAGCCTTTCTGTCGGTCTCCCATTCGGAGCCATTCACCTCTCGGTAGATCTGCTTAAAGGAGTCAAAACGACCTCGTTTGTCAAGATCATACTCAAGTTGTGCAATATAGCCCTGCTTTCCGTAATACCCCTGCAGTTCGTTCAGCACCTTGAAGAAGACATCCAGGATCGGCGACTCCTTGTCCCCGCCCTTAGTGTCAAACTTCTGATCAATGTTGAACAGGATGCTGCGAGCTGGAATGGAAGTCGCTTTTTTCAAGTCGGCGCGAAGGATCTCATCGCTGACCTTGGGCAGAAGAATGTCGGCTGGGCGAGCGCCTGGCTCTCCAATGCGCTTCTCGCTGTCGAGCATCAGTGAGAGCATCTTCAGCAGGTGCGACTTGCCTGAGCCAAAGAACCCAGAGATCCACACGCCGTTGGCAGTGGGGTTGTGCAGGTAGGCATCTGTAAACACACCCAGCCCCTTGCTTACCTCACGGGTAACGACGTACTCATCGAGTTCAATCTGCAGATGCCGCTCGTCATCAGCCTTGATCACCCCATCAATGGGGCGGTCGACGGGCTTGACGAAGAGCTCGCGGATGGTGGTGGCAGTCATGAGCTCTGGATGTCGATGTAATCGAGGCTGGTGGCGCGGTAATGCGGGTTTTCGATCTTGCTGGCTGTCGTGGTGCCAAACAGGCGCAGGTAGGAGCCACCATCGGCATCCTGGGAATAATCACCAGGGAAGAAGACAACAACTGGATGTCGCACCATCGCCGGCTGCAGCGCTTCCAGAATCGTGTGCGTACGCAGGAAGGGATAGATCCGGCCTGAACCTGTGATCAGGCTGATCTGGGTGTCGCCCCCCAGGATCTCCATCAACTTCGGCACCAACGCATCGGTGGGCTCTGCGACGTTCTGCAGAGTGTCAAATAGGGCACCTTTGCTCCAGCTTTGCTCTTTCTGCAGAATCTTTTCAAGCCACCCTTCGGATTCGAGCAGCTGCAGCACCAGCTCAAACAAGTCCACGTGCTTCACCCGCAGGCCCTGCTTACGCAGATACTGCTCTGCACCCTTCACTACCAACCTCAGCTGATCTTCATCAGCAGGGCTGTAGGTCTGGATGAAGATCGGCACCTCCTTGGCCACCCCGCGCATCTCCAGGAACTCGGGGCGGGTCAGCACCTCCTGCAGGCGCTTGTCGAGGCCAGTGACGCTGCTCATGGTTTCGCCCTCCGAGCCGGGGCGGCTTCCTTGGCTGCAGGCTTGGCTTTGGGCTTGGCTGCTGCTTTTGAACCCGCCGTTGGCTTGATTGCGGACCTCACGTCTGGGCTTGCCTGTGGCCGGGATGTGGTGTGCGGGGGAGCATCAGCCTTTCGGCTCTTGGCGAGCTTGGCTGGCGCTTGGAGAAGGAAGCCGGCCAACAGCGCCGGGTCGTCACTGGACACCAGCTCTTTCACCTCCGGCGAGAGAAGTGGTCTCTGCACCGTGCCAAGCGTTCCCCCCTTCCCTGCCTTGCCGGCCAGGAGCCCTGCATCCCGAAGCATCTGCAGCAGTGTTGATCGCACCTTCTGCTGGGAGGAAGGCGCTAAGGCCCTAAGCTCCGGGTGATCACGCTCGCAGTCTTCATAGAATGCAGCTACATCTGAACGGCGTAGGACAGGATCCAGGCTGGTGAGCTTGCCTATCAGCACCTCGCGGGTGAGGTCGGCCGCGATCTGAAAGTGCTTGAGTACGGCCAGCCAGGCCATTGCGGTGCGCTCCTCGATCGATCCCCGCGCCAGCAACTGAAGCTGGGGCGCGGTGAGGCACTGCAACCGCTGGCGGAGCTCCGATTCCAGCCGTTTGGCACTACTGGCCGAACGGGCCTGGAGGGCGTTGCGTTCCAGCACGGCTGCCTTCGTGCGCATCCAGTCACCCTGCCCCTCCAGATGGATACCCGCGATGACAGAAGCCAACTCAGGCCTGAGTCCTGCGGCCGTGAGGCTCAAGGAGTAGCGGGGCGCCCGCGGCCCTGGGTGGGGCAATGAAATCAGCTGGTAACAATCTGCCAATCCTGACATTCCGCTGGGTGCAACGTCCAGCAGAAAGGCTGCATCCGATTGGCTTTCAAAGGCAAATCCTGGAGGTGGAAAATTAGATTAGTTCTAATCCCCCCGTAGAAAAAGAAACAATGCACTCCGTGCATGGAAACGCTCATTCCGTGTCTTTGCCGCTCGATTCACTGGCCTCGTTGGTCCTCCGTTGGGGGGAGTCGTTGATGCTGTCACCTTCCTGGAGGAGCCGGGCGTACTAATGAGTGGATAGCCGATCAAAAAGGAAAACCTCCCTGAGAACAGCTCGGTAACCAGTTGTTCCCCACGTTGCACAAAGGACTGGTGAGTATAGAAGGCTACCGGTTCAATCCGAGATGGTCTGTCCGGCAGCGCGAAATCCGCACCTCAGAGGTCAGCGAAGGGGGCCCGGTGCCTCTGCTCAGACCCAAGGGCCCCCTCAGGCGCAGCCTTACAACGACCGCTGCATCAACTGCCCCATCAGATCACAACTCCGCTGCTGGAAGCCAGCCAACTGGTTTGGCTCCAGGCCACCCACCGCCAGGCGCGCCATCTCATAGATGTGGCGGCTCAGATCATTCGCCAGGCGCTGGCTGGGGGAGGCCTCGCCACTGCCGCTGGTGAGGATGGCGCCGCTGGACAGCTTCAGCAGCCCCTCCACCAACGGGTGGCGACGGTTGATCAGCAGCACGTGGTGATCGGGCAGGCCGGGCAGGCGTTGCTCCATCAGGGCGCCAAGGTCATTCATGCGGCGCATCTGCTCCGGCAACAGGATCAACGCCGCGGGTGCCTCCTCCCCTTTCAGCGACTGCACCTGCACCGTCACCTTGTCATTGGCCAGGGCCGTGCGGAAGATCTCCCGCAGCTGCTCGGCGGGGTCCTTGCCCTCCGCATCCGTCAAATCCGGCGTGCTCTCCTGCAGGCTCGCATCCAGCTCGGCATCCACCCGCTGGAAGCGCAACTCGCTGTGGCGGGCTTCCAACCAAGGGATGAACTGGGCGTCGATCAACGTATCCGCCAGCAACACCTCCGCCCCCTGGCCTTTCCACAGGGCCAACGGGCCCGCCTGGCCCGCCTCATCGGTGCAATACAACACCCGTTTTGAATTCTCTTCCGGCTGGCGGGCGCGGTAGCTCGCCAGGGTTGTGTACCGGCCCGCGGAGCAGCTGATTGGATCGGTGCCGCCCTCCACGGCCTCCGCCGTGGTGCCGAACAAAATCGCGCCCTCCACCTGGTCGGCGAACTTTTCATCCTCCATGGCGCCGATCTTGATGAAGGGCGCCACCGAATCCCAGATCTCGCCATAGCGGCTGGGATCCTCCTGATGGAGCTCCTTCAGGCGATCGCCGATCTTCCGCGCCACAAACGCGCCAATCGAGCGCACGCGGCGATCGGTCTGCAACGCGCTGCGGCTGACGTTGAGGGGAATGTCCGGGGAGTCCAGAACACCGCGCAGAGGCAGCAGATAGCGGGGCACCACCTCCTTGATGGAGTCGCTGACGAAGACCTGATTGCAATAGAGACGAATCTCCCCCTTCTCCCAATCCGCCCGACCGGTGATCTTGGGGAAATACAGAATGCCCTGCAGGCTGTAGGGGTAATCTGTATTGAGATGCACCCACAGCAAGGGGTCGCCCTGGAAGGGATAGAGGTAATGGTAGAGGTCGATATAGTCCTTGTCGGTAAGCTCCCGGGCCGAGCGCCGCCAGGGCGCCACCCTCTTGTTCACCGTCTCCCCTTCCAGCTGCACCTCCACCGGCAGGAAGTCGCAATAGGTGGTGATCAGGTTGCGCAGGCGGGAGGGCTCCAGATACTCCAGCTCCTCCTCCATCAGATGCAGGATCACATCGGTGCCGGGGGCGGACCGCTCCGCGCCGGAGAGGCTGAACTTCGGTGAGCCATCGCAGCTCCAGCGCACCGCCTCGGAGTCCGGGCGAGCGCTCAAGGTGACAATCTCCACCTGGGAGGCGACCATGAAGCTGGAATAAAAGCCCAGGCCGAAATGGCCGATGATGGCATCGGTGTCGGTTTTGTATTTCTCCAGAAACTCTTCGGCGCTGGAGAAGGCCACCTGGTTGATATAGCGCTTCACCTCATCGGCGGTCATGCCGATGCCGTTGTCACTGATCGTGATCGTTTTGGCTTCGCGATCGATCTGGATGCTGATCCGGCCGTCCTCACCCTCGGAACAATCGCCCGCCAGGGCTGCCATGCGGCGCTTGTTGATCGCATCCACGCCATTGCTCACCAGCTCACGCAGGAAAACCTCGTGACCGGAATAAACAGCTTTCTTGATGATCGGAAAAATATTTTCCGTATGAATCTGAATCTGACCTTCTTCCAGAACCGGCATGGACAAACGGAATCGCTACTTCAGAGTAAGGGCAGGGGTTCCAGTTGGCCCTCGGGGCGATGGACGGGTGTCCGAACCTTGCGATCAGGACCGCTTCTGCAGCTCCGGGCGCTCCTCCGGCACGATCGCTCCCTCCACGGGGCACACCTGCAGGCAGATGCCGCAGTCGATGCAGGTGTCGAAATCAATCCAATAGAAGGCTGTTCCTTTCGTGTTGGCCCCCGCGCCGGGATGGATGCAGGCCACGGGACAGGCGCTGACGCAATCCGCCACCCCTTCGCAAACATCCGTGAGGATCGTGTGGGGCATGGCCAGGGTGGAAACGCTCGCGGATCTTAGGGATTCACCCCAGCCAGATCGCGCCGCGGCAGCCCCGCTCCGCCGCCCAAGCCCGCGCCTCCTCCTCCGAACCGCAGGCCTGGCCGCAGACTTCCGCCGCCTCGCCCTGGCGATGCAGCTCCGCCATTCGCTCCAGGGCCGCTGGCAGCTGATCGAGCGCCGCCACGGCCACCAGCCAGGGCTCCGCCTCCCGCGGCGAGAGGCTGTCCACGGCAAACAGCTCCTGGAGGGCATCGATCGCAAAGCCGAACCCTGTGCCCGCCGCCACCGCGCCCGCGGCGCAGAACCGCGCCACCAGCCGGTCGTAACGGCCGCCGCTGGCAATCGCCACCGGCGCCTCCCGCCCCTGGCAGACCACCTTGAACACCAAGCCGTCGTAGAGGTCGAAATGGGGCTGGAAGGTGGGATCGAGCTGCAACCGCACACCCACCCGCGCCGCCACTGGCTCCAGGCTGCGCAGCAAGGCTTCGATCCGCCCCAGCAGCGGCAGGGGACCCAGCCATTGCTCCAATTGATACAGCACCTTTGTGGGCTCCCCCCGCAGGCCCATCAGAGTGCGCAGCCGCCCCCGGGCCGTCTCCGGCAGGGGGAGGGCGTCCAAGCCCAGGGCGTCAAAGCTCGTCAGCCGCTCCCGCGCCAAGGGGCGCGCCTCCGCCGGCACCACCTCCAACAGCGCGCCGAGAAGCTCGTGATGGCCCAGGAGCAGGGTGGTCTGGTGGTTCCCCTGGAGCCCCAGGCGGGCGATCGCCGCCAGCAGCAGGTGCAGCAGCTCCATGTCCGCCGCGTCGGACGCTTCCCCCAGCAGCTCCACCCCGCTCTGCAGGCGCTCGCTGATGCGCAGATCGCCGCCGTCGCCCTGGAAGCAGCGGAAGGTGGTGCCGCTGGCCCACAGGCGCAGGGGGCGGGGCCGATGGGCCAGGCGGGTGCTCGCCGCCCGGGCGATGGAGGCCGTCAGCTCCGGCCGCAAACCGAGCGGATCATCCGCCACCAGGCGCACCACCTCCCGATCGGCGATCGCGCCGCCGGCTTTGAGCGTGTCCAGCCGCTCCACGGTGGGGGGGGACACCTCCTGGTAGCCCCAGAGGCGGTAGACCTCCGCGAGCTGTTCACAGAGCTGGCGTTGACGTTCCACCTCCCGGGGATTGAGATCCCGGGCGCCGGCGGCGGGTTGCAGGGCCATCGAGGGGCGTGAACAGGGTTGGGGGGAGCGGTGGGGATCCTATGGAGAGGCCTGTCCACCGGGATCGGCAGCGGGCGCCGGTCAGGGCTGTCCAGAGGCGCCGGTCAGGGGGGGCCAGAGGCGCCGTCCAGTTCCGGGGCTCCATAGAGCGCACCTGGCAGAGGCCGGCAGGCGGCCAGGGCGGCGATCATCGGCGCCTGCAGCCCCGGAGCGCAGGCCAGCATCCGTCCGCTGGCCAGGTCCAGCGGCTCCCCCCCATACCCGCTCACCACGCCACCAGCCTCCTCCACCAGCACCACCCCCGCCGCCAGATCCCATGGGGACAGCCCCCGCTCCCAATAGCCATCCACCGCGCCAGAGGCCACGAACGCCAGATCCACCGCCGCCGCCCCGGCCCGACGCACGCCATGGCTGCAGTGGGTGAAATGGGCGAATTCGGCGTAGTTGTTGTCCCGCTGACGGGTGCGGTCGTAGGCGAAACCTGTGGCCAGGAGCGCATCGCTCAGCCGGGCGCAGTCCGTCACCCGCAGGCGGCTGCCGTTGCACCAGGCCCCCAATCCCGGCGCGGCCCAGAACACTTGCTCCAACACCGGCACCACCAGCGCCCCCAAGAGGGGTCTCCCCTGGTGCAGCAGGCCGACGGAGGTGCAGAAGACCGGAAAGCCATGGGCGTAGTTCGTGGTGCCATCCAGGGGGTCGACGCACCACTCCAGGGGGCCCTCCCCTTGGCGCCGTCCGCTCTCCTCCGCCAGCACCCCGAAGGTGGGCGTGGCTTCGGCGAGCACCTCCAGCACGGCCGCCTCCGCCGCCAGATCCGCCTCGGTGACCAGGTTGCCCGCTCCCCCCTTCTCCTTTACCCGCTCCAAGTGGCCGAAGAGCTCCTTCAGGGGCCGGGCGCCGGCCAGGGCGGCGGCGCGGGCCACGTCCAGCAGCTGTTCCAGACGATCGGTCGGCAGACCACTGGCGCTGAGGGCGTTGTTGGAAACGGACATGGGGGAGGGGGCGGAACGGAGCGAGGGGCGGAACGGGGCGGGGGGCGAGAGGAGGAGACGGCTCAGTCCTCCTCCAGGGGGAGGCCGGGCCGCACCTGGCCGGCCTGGAAATAACGGCCGAACTGCAGCTCGTAAACCTCGTCCTCATCCTGCGTTTCCACCTCCAGCGGGGCGATCGCCCGGGCGACGCAGAGCAGGCCATACCCCTGCCGGCGCAGCTCCTGAGACAGGCCGAGGGCCTCCCGGTGGTCGATCTCCCCGGCCAGCACCCGCACGGCGCAGGCCGTGCAACAGCCCTGGCGGCAGCTGAAGGGCAAGGGATCGCCCTGGGCCTCAAAGCTGCGGAGGATGTAGTCCCCCTCCGGCACCTCATGGCGGATCACCCGGCCGGTCTGGCGCCAGTGCACGGTCACCGGATGGGTGCGAGTCATGGGCTTGTGCATGAGTGGGGAAGGCGTGCTGCTACATTGCCACCTGGTCATCCCAGTCTCTGGAGAGGTGGCCGAGTGGTCGAAGGCGCAGCACTGGAAATGCTGTATAGGGGCAACTCTATCGAGGGTTCGAATCCCTCCCTCTCCGTTTTTCACCGGCCCTGAGCCGGTTTTTTTTGGGTTGGTCATTTCTGGATCCTGTCACCAGAGCCACACTTGTCAGCGACAGCCGAACCGCTCCCCATCGAATCGGGCCGGCTTCCTCACACCTCGCTTTGGCAGTAGGGGCGTGGCAGGGGTAAGAAAAGGAGCAAGTATTTCTCCCCCTACTGGCCCTTAAGAAAAGAGATGACCTTGAGGGAAGCACGACCACCAACGCTGAACGGAATGTGACTCGAAGCGGGCGATCGTCTTCCCAAACGAGACTCAGAGCAAGAAGGCATCCCCTTGCTGCAGGACAGCTGAAAAACCGGTCGTTCTATACAGGCGCTCGCGCAAGATACAATAATTTTATATAAATGTTTATAACAACACCAATAAAAAAACGTTATTTTTCATTCTTTCCACAACTGTTGCTTCTCTGGTTTCGCTGCCGTCGCACGCACAAATTGTTAGCGGTTTCCAAGGGCCTTATGCTCCAGCATTTTGGACTTTTTCCACCCTTGGCCCTGGCGGTAGCGTCAACACGGCAGCGGCACCCATCTCAGTCACTTTAACTGGAACCAACGGGTCAGTACCTATTAGTACCAGAAATACCGATTACACCACGGCGGCGCTTGCTACAGGTTCAGTCACATTCAACTGGAGCTATTCATCGAGTGACGATGGAATTGGGATCAGTTTTATTATTTAGTCAACAACACTGCAACATTCATCTCCCAAAATGATCAGCAAGGTTCAGGAACAACTATTTTTTCTGTCGTTGCTGGTGATACTTTTGGATGGCGTATTCTTTCCAGGGACAGTTACGCGGATCCTGGAGTGGCTGTGATTTCCAACTTCTCAGCTCCAGTTCCTGGCCCACTGCCTGTGGTCGGCGCCGCTGCCGCTTATTCCTTCTCCCGCCGTCTTCGTCAAAGGACACGTCTTGGCGCTCGAGCGCAGGCTTGAAGGCAACGTCCCCTTTAACTCCTCATGGCGCTCATTCACCGAGAAAAAATTTCTTTCCTCTTGGTTGATAGCGATCAGCGTCTCCAACAGCGATCAACCGCCAAAGGTTGATCGCTGATTGATTTGGGCATCTTTTCAGCGAGGGACCATCCGATCGCCCGCCTCAACCGAATTTGCCGCTCACATAGTCCAAGGTGGCCTTTTGCGCAGGAGCGTTGAAAATCTTCTCCGTGGCGCTGAATTCCACCAAATAGCCAATCTTGCCTGTGCCACCCTCTACGGCTTCCGCATTATAAAAGGCCGTCATGTCGGCGACTCGCACGGCCTGTTGCATATTGTGGGTCACGATCACAATCGTGTAATAGCGTTTGAGTTCATGGATCGTTTCCTCAATCTTTAGCGTGGAAATCGGATCCAGAGCGGAGCAGGGTTCATCCATCAGGATCACCTCGGGCTCTGTGGCGATCGCCCGGGCGATGCAAAGCCGCTGTTGCTGACCTCCAGAAAGGGAAAAGCCGCTGTCCTTCAATTTGTCTTTACATTCGTCCCACACCGCCGCCTTCTTCAAGGATGTTTCCACAAGCTTGTCCATATCGCCGCGGTAGCCATTGATCCGCGCGCCAAAAGCAATGTTTTCGTAGATGCTCTTCGGGAAGGGATTGGGCTTTTGAAACACCATGCCGATGCGGCGCCGCACCTCCACGGGATCGACACGCTTGTCATAAAGATCGTGACCATCAAAGATCACGCGGCCCTTGAGGCTACAGCCGGGGATGAGATCATTCATGCGGTTCAGCGCCCGAAGCACGGTGGATTTGCCGCACCCCGAAGGACCGATGAACGCCGTCACCTGCTTGCGCGGGATGTCCAAATACACATTCCTCACCGCCTCGAAACTTCCATAGGAAATGCTGACGTTCTGGAGGGACAGGCAGACGTCACCGGACCGCTCGCTGCTCGTGCTGGGAGGAGTGAGAACTGAAGCGCTGGAAGTACTCATGGCGGGAAGATGGCGAGGAGAAAGAAAGAGGAGAGCAGGGGGAACTTGGGAGAGGGGAGGAAAGCTTGACGCCGCTCAGGTGGGGGCGGGAGGGCGGCAATCGGTGGACCGCATCAGAATCGCCGGAAGCTCGCCAGCCAGCGGGAGAGCAGATTGGCCAGCAGAATCATGAGCACCAGGACAAAGGATGCCGCCCAAGCCAACTCATTCTGGGCCTCATAGGGCATGATGGCGAAGTTAAAAATCAACACCGACATCGTCGCAATCGGATTGAACAACCCCTCTGGCCAGAAGGGAGAAAACAGAGCGGTGAAGATCAGCGGCGCCGTCTCCCCCGCCGCCCGGGCGATGGCCAACACCGAGCCTGTGGCAATCGGCGTGAACGCGGAAGGAAGCGTGATGCGGGTGATGGTCATGAATCGCGAGGCGCCGATGCCATAGGCCCCGAGCCTCAGATCATTGGGGACCATGCGCAGCCCCTCGTCAGTGGTCTTGATCACCGTGGGCAGCATCAACACCGCCAGAGCGATCGCTCCCGCCATGGCGCTGTAGCTCTGCCCAAAGAAGATGCGGGTGGCCACAATCGCGCCGTAAACAAAAACGCCGCTGATGATCGAGGGCACTCCGGCCAGTACGTCATTGCCAAAGCGGACGAAACGGGCAAACCAGCCATTCCTGGAATACTCCGCCAAAAAGATTCCGCCACCCACTCCCACAGGGATCGCAATCAGGGAGGCCAGCAGGGTGACGATGATGGTTCCAATCAACGCATTGCCAATGCCACCTCCGGCACTGCCGGGCGCGGGGGGCAAGTCGCTGAACAGGCTTGGTCGAATCAATCCCCCCCCTTTGACCAGCACATACGCCAGAACCAGGATCAAGGGCAACACCGCGATGGTGGCGAAGATCCCGGCAAGAACATTGAAGAACCCGTTAAAGCTGTTGCGCTTTAATGAGGGGTCATAAAACAGGCTGTTCCGGAGGTAAGCGGCTGCGGGTGGGGAGTCTTCCGTGGCGCGCGCTGGGGGAATCATGACAATGAGGACGGGAACAGGGGGATCAACTGGCAGGATCCAAAAACAGGGACCATGGAGATCAGTAGCGCAAACTCAGGCGCTTCACCACCCATTGGGCGAGAATATTCACAGCAAATGTGAGCAACATCAACACCAAGGCCGCATACATCAGGGCAGACACCTGGATGCCATCCGCTTCGCCAAATTGATTGGCCAACATCGACGAAATGGTGTTGGCCGGCGCCAGCAGGGACAAACTGAACTTCATCGAATTGCCGATGATCATCGTCACCGCCATCGTTTCCCCCATCGCCCGACCCAAAGCGAGCATCACCCCCCCCATGATGGCCGAGATCGCCGCTGGCAAGATGATGTTGAAAATCGCTCCCCAACGGGTGGTTCCCACCCCATAGGCCGCCTGCCGCAATTCCATGGGCACTTGCTGCAGCGCGTCTCGGGCGATGGCCGTGATGATCGGCAGAATCATCACCACCAGGATCAAAATGGCCGGGGCCATCCCGGGGCCCTGGGGGACGGTGGCAAAGAACGGCAACCAGCCCAAAAGGTTGTGCAGCCCAGTCAGAACGGGCCGGAGGAAGGGCTCCATCACAAAAATGGCCCACAACCCCAACACCACCGAGGGGATGGCCGCCAGCAACTCCACCATCACCCCGATCACGTTGCGCAAGGCCGCGGGCAGCAGATCTTCCGTGATGAACAGCGCTGTGCCCACCCCCAGGGGAACCGCCAGGACGAGGGCCAGCAGCGAGGACGCCAACGTGCCATAGATGGCGGTGAAGGCCCCGTACTTCGCATTGACGGGATCCCAGGCGGAGGTGGTCAGGAAGGTCCAGCCGAAGGTGCGGATCGCCTCCCACGCCCCCACCAACACCGTGAGGAAGATCGCTACCAGCACCACCGCCACCATGGCCGCCAGCAGGAAGCTGAGCTGATGAAACCCCTGATCCACAAGCTTCTCCGCGGGGGGGCGGTGGCGCAGGGCGAAGTCCTCAGTCCTGGATTCGGCTGTCATGCGGCAGCTGTGGGACAACCAAGAACACCCTGATCTTGACAGTCGGCAGCTCCCGGGGGATTAAGGGGGGTTTAACCCATCGGGACTGACAAGTAGCGTTGGGCCTCTGACGCGTGGCTTCCGGACCGACATGGGGCGAATCGTGGGCATCGATCTGGGCACCACCAATTCGGTGGTGGCGGTGCTCGAGGGCGGCCGTCCCCAGGTGATCGCCAATGCCGAGGGCACCCGCACCACCCCCTCGGTGGTGGGCTTCACGCGCGACCAGGAGCTGCTGGTGGGCCAGGCGGCCCGGCGCCAACTGGTGCTCAATCCGCGCAACACCTTTGCCAATCTCAAGCGTTTCCTCGGTCGCCGCTGGGAGGAGCTCGAGGAGAGCAGCCTGGCCGTGCCTTACACCGTGCGGGCCAACGACGCCGGCCAGGTGCGGGTGGTCTGTCCCGCCACGGAGCGGGAATACGCCCCGGAGGAACTGCAAGCCTGCATCCTGCGCAAACTTGTGGAGGACGCCTCCACCTATCTGGGCGAGCCGGTTGAAGCGGCGGTGATCACCGTTCCCGCCTATTTCAACGACGCCCAACGGCAGGCCACCCGCGATGCGGGCCGCCTGGCGGGGATCAGCGTGGAGCGGATCCTCAACGAACCCACCGCCGCGGCCCTCGCCTACGGCTTCGATCGCACCACGGTCAAGCGCGTGCTGGTCTTCGATCTGGGCGGCGGCACCTTTGACGTGTCCCTCCTGCGCATCGCCAATGGCGTCTTTGATGTGAAAGCCACCAGCGGCGACACCCAACTCGGCGGCAACGACTGGGACCAGCGCATCGTGGACTGGGTGGCGGAGGCCTTTCTCAAGGAGCACGGGATGGATCTCCGCCGCGACCGCCAGGCCCTGCAGCGCCTGAGCGAGGCGGCGGAAAAAGCCAAGCAGGAGCTCTCCGGCGTGCGCAGCGCGCCGATCTCCCTCCCCTTCATCGCCACCGGTCCCGAAGGTCCTCTGCACATCGAGACCACCCTGGAACGGAGCACGTTCGAGGCCCTCTGCCCCGAGCTGCTCGACCGCCTTCTGCGGCCGGTGCAGCGGGCCCTGCGCGATGCCAATCTCAATGCGGAGTCCATTGATGATGTGGTGCTCGTCGGCGGGGCGACACGCATGCCGATGGTGCAAGAGATGGTGCGCACCCTCATTCCGCGCGACCCCTGCCAATCGGTGAATCCCGACGAGGTGGTGGCCATCGGCGCCGCCGTGCAGG
>CAYVWU010000049.1:0-13981 GCA_964455575.1 uncultured Cyanobium sp.
CTGGGAGCTGGAACGCCTCTTTCAGCTCGATCTCGACGACGATGGCACCATCGGCGCTCCACCGCCGGTGGTCACCCTGTCCATCAGCGCTACGGCGGTCGCCGAAGATGGCGGCCAAGGGCTTGTCTACACCTTCTCCCGCACCGGTGCCACGACAGCCCCACTGCGTGTGAACACCCTGGTGGGTGGCACCGCCACCCCATGGAGCGACTACACGGGCCTGACTGCCACGGGCCTCAGCGTCACGTTCGCGGCGGGCTCCGCCACGGCCACCCTGACGCTGACGCCCGTGGCGGACACACGGATCGAAACCAACGAGACGATCACCCTCTCCCTGGTTCCCGGCGATGGTTACGTGGTGGGCACCCCAACGGCGATCCGCGGCACCCTCCTCAATGACGACAGCCGCCTCAACCTCTACAACCCGTCGGGACCTTTGCCCAGCCAGCAGGGTTGGCTGGCCTTCGGCACCGGCTTCGCCGGCCGCCAGAGCCTCTCCAGCCGCGGGACCCTCCTCGACTCCACAACGCTGCTCGCCGACATCGCGGGCTACAGCAACCATGTCAGCGCCGTCCCCGCCCTCGTCAACAGCGCCTTCCCCGCCCTGGATCGCGGCGTGGGCTTCGGCCTGGACCTCACCCTGCGCCTGGACAACGAAACCCATCTCAGCGACAACAGGGCCGGGGTCTCCCTCCTCCTGCTGGATCAAGGGGCCACGCCGGTCGGCATCGAGCTGGGCTTCTGGAGCAACCGGATCTTCAGCCAGGCCGGCGGGGCCACGCCGTTCACGGCGGTCGCCGACGCGGTGGAGGGGATCGACACCCGCTCGGCGACAAGCTACAGCCTGCGGATGTTCGACGACACCTATCTCCTGCTGGCCAACAAGCGCCTGATCCTCCAGGGGCGCGTGCAGGACTACAGCCAGACCGCCCTCCCCTCCCTCATCCCTTACAACCCCTACACGACAGCGAACTTTTTCTATCTCGGCGACAACAGCAGCAGAGCGAGCGGGCGGGTGGAGGTGGGGGAGATCAACCTCAGCGTGCCGCTCAGCGGCGGTCAGGACCGCGAGGCGATGACCGGCACGGCGGGGCCGGATCAACTCAATGGGATGGGGGGTGAGGATGTCGTCAGCGGAGGCGACGGCGACGACTGGCTGATCGGTGGAGAGGGCGACGACACCCTCAGCGGTGGCGCGGGCCAAGACCTGCTGACCGGTGGCCAGGGGAACGACTGCTTCGCCTTCGCCTCCTTCCGCGAGTCCCTGCTGGCCAGTCCTGACACCATCACCGACTACAGCCCCGGCGATGCGCTGGATCTCCCCGGCCCGGGGCTCACCCTGATCGACTCCCTGGGCACCGTGGCCGACCTGACCCCAGGCGCGCTGGCGAGCCTGCTGACCCCCACAGCCTTCCCCGCCAACAGCACCCGGGCCTTCACGGTGGCCGACCGCGCGGGGACCGTTCTGGCCTTCAACTCCGACACGGCCGGATGGGATGCGGCCCTCGACAGCGTCGTGGTTCTGGCGGGTTACGCCATCAGCGCCACCCATCCCGTGACGGTGATCTGAACGCGGGCGCACTTCACGTCCCCGCGAGGGTTGCGCCAATGTGGGACCGCCAAGAGGTCCCCCCCGATGATCCTGGAACGGTCTCCGCTATCCGCCACCTATCTCGGCGCCAATGGCTGGCTGCTGGACTTGGGCAAGACGCGGGTGCTGGTGGATCCCTGGTTCACCGGACCGCTGAGCTTCGGGCCGGGCGGCTTCTTGCTGAAAGGGGAGCTCGGCTCCCCCCAGCCGGTGCCGGACCGGGTGGATCTGCTGCTGCTCAGTCAGGGACTGGACGACCATTGCCATCCTCCCAGCCTGGCGCTGCTTCCCAAAGAGGTCAAAGTGCTGGCGTCCTACCAGGCGGCCCTGAAGGCGAGACGGCTGGGCTTCACCCGAATCATCCCGATGGAGCCCGGGCAGCGCCATCCGGAACCCCCGATCACCGTGGTCGCCGTGGAGGGCGCCTCGGTGCCCCAGCGGGAGAACGGCTGGATGATCCTTCACCCCGCCGGCAACATCTACCTCGAACCCCATGGCTTTCCCAGCCCTGAACGCCCCCCCTTCCCGGCCACAGCGGTGATCACGCCCGTCGTGGACGTGGGCCTGCCGGTGGCGGGAGCCTTCGTGCGGGGGAGGAGCGCCCTGCCGGAGCTGTTGCGCCGCTTTCAACCCGCCACCGTCCTGGCCAGCACCACCGGCGGGGATGTGCGGTTCAGCGGCCTGCTGTCGTCGTTCCTGCGGGTGAAGGGGAGCCCCGCGGACGCCGCGGCCCTGGTGGCGGCCCAACCGAGCCCCTGCCGCTTCATCGACCCTGTGCCCGGGGTGACTTACGAGCTCAATCCCCACCTCCTCGCTGACCGCTGACCGCTGACCGCTGTCGACTGACGACTGACGACTGACGACCGAGCACCATCGCGGCGCCTGGGAGGCGGCCACGCCTGTCCTCAGACGGAGCTGAGCCGATAGACGTCCGTGCGGCGTTGCTGGCTGGTGGGAATCGCCCGTCGGGCCCGCTCCACCTCCGCCAGATCGAGCTCGGCGTGCAGCACCTGGGGACCGATGCCCGCCTCCGCGATCACCGCCCCCCAGGGATCCACCACCAGGGAATGGCCGTAGCTTGGGTAGGCGCCCGGGAGGGAGGGTCGCGCGCTGGCGCAGGCCAGGAGGAAGCATTGGGCATCCAGAGCCCGGGCGCGCATCACCAGATGCCAATGGCGCGGGCCGGTGGTGGTGTTGAAGGCCGCCGGGCAGGCCAGCAGGGTGCAGCCATGGCGTTGCTGGAGCAGCAGGGTCAGCTCCGGGAAGCGGATGTCGTAGCAGATGAGCAGCCCCAGGGTGGGGGGCGATACGAGGCCTGTGGCCAGGGGATCGCCCGCGCCGCTGAGCACGCCCGGGACCAGCCCGCCCTGAAGGCTATCGGATTCGCGGAAGCGGATGCCTCCGGGCACGTCGACATCGAAGAGATGCAGCTTGCGGTGCTTCGCCCGCAGGCGCCCCTGCGGATCGAGGACGGTGGCCGTGTTGTAAAGACGTCCATCGCGGCCCCGCTCCGGGATGGAGCCGGCGATCACGCTCACCCCATGGCGCCGGGCCAGACGGGCCACCATGGCCAGGGACGGGGAAGGTCCCTCCGTGAGGTCGGGTCCAGGCTCCGAGGCCCGGGAGGCGGGAAGATCCGGGATCGGCTCGGCGAAAGCGGCGAAGCGATCGGCGGCGTAGGGAGCGTTCCAGATCTCGGGCAGCATGAGCAGCCGCGGCGGGCGGTGGCCCGGGCGGGGACGCAGGGCCTGCTCCAGCCAGGCTTCGGCCTCGCGGCGATTGGCGGCGCCGTCCTCCCCGGGGGCGAGCTGCACCAGCGCCACGGGCAGGAGGGAGGCGTGGGGAGCGGGCGCGGGTGCCTCGGCAGACGCAGGGGGCGGGAGCACTGCCGCTGTGTCGGCCGCAGGGGCCAGCGCGGTCGCGATGGCGTCGATCACCTCGGGCACCGTGGCGCAGGCGATCACGCCGCGATCCAGGCGCCCGAACAGGCGGTGCCACGCCTCGGGCACCGCCAGCAGGATCAGGGGGCGACGGGCCTTGAGGGCGTGGGCGGCCTCCGAGACCGTGCCCGCGCCCCCCTCCCCACAGACCACCACCACCTCGCTGCTGAGGACATTGACGACGTTGCGCGCCTGCCCCAGTCCCGTGAAGAGCGCCACATCAAGGGGGGCCGTGACCTCCGCCGCGGGGTCAGCGGCACCATCTCCCGGCAGAACGCCCACCACCTGGTGCCCCTCCACCGCCATCGCCCCGACGCAGGCCGCCGCCATCACACCAACGGGCCGCCCGCCGGTGAGCAGGGCCCAACCGTTGAGGGCGATCGCCGCGCCCAGCTCCTCCGCCAGCCGGCAATCCTCCGGGCGGGCCTCCTCCCCGGCGCCGATCACCCCGATCAGGGGCCGGCGCGGGGGTCGCCTCCCGGTGGCTGCTGGCTCTGGCATCCGCTGGCCCTCTCTCGCCCATCCTGAACGGTCATCCCCCGGGAGGCCGTCCAGAGGCCGCGAGCGAAGGGGACGAGCCTCAGGAGCAGGGGGGGGTGGAGGGGGACAGCTCTCAGGTCCTGGAGCCCTCCTCCGGGACACGACCCGTGAGCGCCCGCGCGACAGAGACCAGCCCCACCAGCGCGGGCACCTCGATCAACGGCCCGATCACGCCAGCCAAGGCCTGCTGGGAGGTGACGCCCCAGACGCCGATGCTGACGGCGATGGCCAGCTCGAAGTTGTTGCCCGCGGCCGTGAACGCCACCGCGGTGGCCTGCGCATCCTCCAGGCCGCAGCGGCGACTGAGGGCGAAGGCGACAAACCACATGATCAGAAAGTAGAGGAGAAGGGGAAGCGCCACCTGCGCCACCCGGGCCGGGTTGGAGGTGATCGCCTGACCTTGGAGGGCAAACATCACCACGATGGTGAAGAGCAACCCATACAGCGCCCATGGGCTGAGGCGCGGGAGGAAGCGCGTCTCATACCAACGCAGGCCTTTCGCGCGCACGCCGATCCAGCGCGTGAGCGCCCCCGCCAGCAAGGGCAGGCCAAGAAAAAGCAAAACCGCCTTGCTGATCTCCTCAGTGGAAAAGACCACATCCTGGGTCTCCAGGCCGAGCCAGGCCGGCAGGATGCGCAGATAAAAGGTGCCGAGCAATGAATAGGCCAGGATCTGAAAGATGGAATTAATCGCCACAAGCAAGGCTCCAACTTCGCGATCACCACAGGCAAGATCATTCCAGATCAACACCATGGCGATACAACGGGCCAGGCCGATCACAATCAGACCGGTGCGAAAACCAGGCGCATCGGCAAGAAAGAGCCAGGCGAGCGTGAACATCAGCAGCGGGCCCAGCAGCCAATTGAGCAGCAGCGACAGCGCCAGCAGGCGGCGTTCACCGGCCAGATGGCCCAACTCGCCGTAGCGCACCTTGGCAAGCACGGGGTACATCATCAGCAGCAGCCCCAGGGCAATGGGCAGGGAGATGGACCCCACCTTCAGAGCGTCGAGCCATTCCGGCAGGGCGGGGAGGAAGCGGCCGAGGGCGAGGCCGCCAGCCATGGCCAGGAGGATCCATAGGGTCAGGAGGCGGTCCAGCCAGGACAGGCGGCGGGAGATCTCGGGCATCGCGCTGGCGGAGGGGGCGACACAATCCTGATGGTCAAGGCCAGGATCCGCTGCAAGCGTGGATCAAGAGTGTCCGCAACACCATCGATGCCGCCGAGGCCGAAACGACTCCAACGTCAACTGGCCAGGTCAACGTCCGTCGAGAGACGAGGCCAGGAAAACCGATGGCTCGGGACCGACTCGCAGTGCACCAACAAGGAGGCATGCCAGAGTTAAATGAAAAGCACCGACACATCATGTCCGCCGATACTTCAACGCCAAGACTCTCGATCGCCATCCCGACATATAATCGAGCCTCCCTCTTGAAGCTGTGCCTGGAGTCCATCCTCGAGCAATCCGATCCCGATAGCGATGAGATTGAGATTCTGATCTCCGACAATGCTTCAACCGACAACACCCCCGAAGTCATCGAAAGCTTTATTCACAGAAGACCGAGCATAAGAGACTTGCGAAACGAACGCAACTTCGGACCGGATTACAATCTCAAAAACTGTTATGACGCAGCCAATGGCACCTATGTATGGATTTTTTCCGATGATGACCTCCTCCTCCCCAATGCCATCCCTCGCTTGATGCCTCTGTTGCGCAACCGCAACCTTGGCCTCATCACCATCGTGCCCCAATACTATCGCGACACCATCGACCTCACTCTCTATCCCGAAGACGAATTCGAATGGCAGGAATTCAACGATCCCCTGAAACACGCCAGCAGAACACACTTTTTGCTCACATACATCAGCGCCACCATCGTCAATAAAGCATCCATTCGCGGGAACGACTTGGCCCATCCGGGGATGGACAGTTTTCTCGGCCAGCTGAGCTGGATTTATCCCGCCCTCTTTGGCGGGCTTCCAAGTGCTGAGATCAGATCCAGTTTAATGCTGGGTCGCAGCCTTGCCGTCATGGACTACAAGCACTTCCATGTGTTTGGCACCAGCTATCGGAAGGTCTTGGACTTTCTCCACGCAGAAGGCAAGCTTCCGCTGGCCGCCAAGGAAAAGCTGCTTGATCTGATTATCACCGACTACTTCCATCCTTATCTCAAAGATCCCACCTACAGACCACCCTATGGAGAAAGGCCCCTGAAGGTCCTGCTGGCAGCCTTCTGGGACAGGCCCGCCTTCTGGAACACGCTGGTGCCAGTGGTTTTATGGCGCAACTCCCTGTTCGTGACCGAGCCTCTGTCCAAGGTCGTCCATCGCCTGTCAAGAATCCGACTGATCAGAGCAAGACGGTTCCTGCGCAGACTTCTGGAGCGCCAGTAGAGGCGGCCCTCCACCAGAGGGAAGGGCCGGGCGGAGAGGGATCAGGTTGCTTCCATGGCCAAAGGAAGGGATCAGGTTCCTTCCATGGCCAGAGGGGAGGCCTCGGGCTCCATCTCACCAAAAGGGCGGCCAAAGGCAAGCTTTGGATAAACATTGCTGGTCGAAGAAATGCTCACTTCCAGCAGGGCAGGACCACAAGACGAGAACAGCCAGCCCAGGCCGTCAGCCATCTCTTCTGCCCACTGGATGCGTCGCGCTGGGATCGCGTAAGCAAGGGAAACGGCCGTGAAATCGGGGGCGCTGTAACCGGTGACTGTTGATTGGACCTTGCCGTGAAAGTAAGCCTCTTGAAATTGACGCACCATGCCATGGCAATTATTGTTGAAGAGAATGATCTTGATCAACAGCTGATTGCGTCTCAAGGTTTCCAACTCCTGAATATTGAGCTGAAAACTTCCGTCACCGCTGATCAACAGTGTCATCACCCCTGGAGAAGCGAAGGCGGCGCCAATCGCAGCTGGCAAACCAAAACCCATGGCTCCCATTCCCCCTGAGGTCAGGAAACGGTCAGGGGTTCGAAAGAGCAAACTCTGAGCCGCCCACATCTGATGTTGGCCAACATCCGTGACATAGTGACACGACTCTGGAACAAGTTTGGACAGCTGTTGAAGAAGAGCGAGCGGATTGATTTCCGAGGGCTCGCAGGCATACTCGCGGACGACAGGGAATTGAGCGCGGAGTCGTCGAAGCTGGTCCAGCCAGACAGGATGATGGCAGACCGCATTGGGCGGAAGCGTGGCCAGCTGATCGGCCATGGCTTGGATCGAACAGCAGAGTTGATGCTGGGGCTGCACACGAACACCAATCTCTGAGGGGTCAAGATCGATGTGCCAGATGTCCTTCCCTTCACAGAAGCTCTTCAGATCAGATCCCGTCTGCCGGATATCCAACCTGCTGCCGACCACGATCAGAAGATCCGCCATCGCCAGAGCCTTGTTGGCCCAGCGATTGCCATACGACCCGATCAAGCCAACGCGCTGGTGGCTGGCATCAGGAATCAGATCGACGGCCATGAGGGAGAAAACAATGGGGATACCGAGCACATCAGCCATGCGCCGCGCCGCATCTCTGCTGCCAACAGTTGCACAGCCGCCACCCAGCAGCAATAACGGTCTGGAGGATTGATCAATCGCTGTCAATAGATTTTTCAACTCCACTTCCAACTGGACACCGTCTGCAACGGCCGGGAGCGAACCAGGAAGCGGAGCAGCGGGGATCTTGGCCCGGCGGAGCCAGTGATCAACATGTTCATCATCAAGCAGCGCTGCTTGCACATTCATCGGCAGATCAATCAAGCAAGGGCCTTGACGGCCTTCCATAGCCAGAGCAAAAGCCTCCTCCAGAGCATGGCCAAGCTCTGCCGCATCCAGAACCTGAACCGCCGACTTGGAGACGGGTTTGGCCATCGAAACGATGTCACATTCCTGGAAACCCAGCTGTCGGATGCCGCGATCCTGCTTCAGTTCATGGGTGTTGACCTGACCGGTGATAAAGACCGCTGGAATCGAGTCAAAATAGCTACTGGCAATAGCGGTCAATAGATTGGTTGCCCCTGGCCCACTGGTGGCCAGGGCGATGCCTGGGAGTCCTTTGATTCTGGCGTAGCCTTCAGCGGCAAACCCAGCGGCTTGCTCGTGATGACAGCAAACAATCGCCAGGTCTGTTTGCGTACTGATCGAGTCGAGAAGATGGGTGATCATGCCACCCACCAACTCGAAAACGCAGGTCACTCCTCGACATTCCAGGTAGCAGGCGACAAAGTCGGAGGCTTTCATTCACCAGAACAGACAGGAGGGCATCAAGATCAGCCATCACAGCACGTTAATGCCACCCCCGCCCCCGTCTTGTTGAACGAAGCAGAGAACAGGCATGACAGACAACAAGGATGTTGAGAAAGCGCCAATTTCGGCAGCATCTGCACGCCATGTCCAGGAAGGGCTTTCGAATGCCAAAGGCATGTGTGCCAAGACTTCAGCCTGTGGAGTGTCCGCTCTGTTCGCCGTTGCAGCGACGCCTCCGCCGCGGTCGGCTGCTCCGTGTGGCCGCCAGTTGCTGATCAAAACCAGGACAGACTGTGAAGAATCTCCTCCCATCAACTCCTGCCCGCGCTTAATTTGAGAACAACAGCAAACCCGGCTGGAGTCAGGCGTGCATCCCCATTTTCGCGGAATTGTCCAGGAGGACAGCCGGAAAGTTCTTGCCGCTGAGCTGCCCTGGTCTGAGTTGGAAGGCCAACGCATTGTTGTGACTGGAGCCGCTGGCTTTCTTGGAGGCGGGCTGATCCGGGCACTCCTGGCGATCAACGCAACGGGACGTTTGCGACACCCGATCACGGTTGTCGCCGTTGTTCGCGATCAGCGTCGCGCCTGCAACAGCCTGGCAGATGTGGCTTCAGATCCACACATGCAGTGGCTGGAATGGGATCTCAGCCAGTTTGAAAAACCTGAACTTGGCTCTCCGGACAGCCTCATCCATGCCGCCAGCCAAGCCAGTCCAAAGTTTTTCCCAACAGACCCTGTCGGCACCATCCTTCCCAACACGATTGGAACGACGGCCCTCTTGGAAGCCTGTGGTAGCGCCCGTCGTTTTGTCTTCATCTCCAGCAGTGAAGTCTACGGAACCTCCTCCTGCGCCACCTTGAGCGAAACGGATTTCGGCCCGCTGGATCCGACCAACATCCGTTCGTGTTAAGCCGAGAGCAAACGATCAGGAGAAGCCCTATGTGTTGCCTGGCAATCCCAATACAACCTACACACCAGCATTGTTCGGCCATTTCACACCTACGGTCCGGGCCTGAAAGCAGATGACGGACGTGTTTTCTCTGATTTCGCCTTTGCCCTTGCCCAAGGAAAACCAATCATCATGACCAGCTCGGGAACAGCACGGCGGGCGTTTTGTTATGCAAGCGATGCGACAGCTGGCATCCTGACCGTGTTGCTGAAGGGAGAACCCGGCCAAGCCTATAACTTGGGCAACCCAAAGGAAAATTACTCAGTTTTGGAGCTCGCAAGGCTCCTCTGTGAAAACTTCAAAGACAAAGGGGCTCGCTTGGAGTATCATCCACCCAAGGCCGACTATCTGGCGAGCACCACAAATCACATTGTGCCAGACATCAGCCGCCTGCTTGCCCTTGGCTGGACACCAAAGGTTGGCGTTTGCGAAGGTTTCCAGCGTTTCATCGAGGCCATTTCTGCATGAGTCGTCCAAGGAGCACAGCCCTAGCAACCCTGCAACAGGCCTATGCGGATGGCGGCTTGAGCAAAGCCGCTTTCATCACTGAAGCCTGTCAGTTGCATCAGCAGCTGTGGGACTACCTCCCTCATCTACAGCAGAGCGAAGTTCAGGAGATCCGCCTGACACCCTCAGGGGTTGATTTCCTCATGCAGCCCGAAGGTGTGCGCTTATTGGCTCCACCGCAGGAGGCACGCGTCGCCCCGTTGGAAGCTCTCAACTTTCGAGCTTACGAGCCCAGCGAATCGATGGTCATGAACATCCTCTCGTCTGGAGCCCAATGCATTCTTGATGTTGGCGCCAACATTGGCTATCACGCCCTACGCCTGGCCCGGCGAGAACCCCAGGCCATCATCCATGCCTTTGAACCCCTGCCGACCAGCTTTGACTATCTGCAGCGCAATGTGGCGCTGAACCAGCTCGGCGATCAGATTCGCGTGTATTCGCACGGCTTATCGGACACCAATGGCAGCTTCGACTTTTTTATTGCCCCAGAAAATGGTGTCAACGCAAGTTTGAAGAATGTAGCCCATCGAGACGATTCCCAGTCGATCATCGGCCTGACAATGAGGCTGGATGACTGGGCCCGCAATCACAATGCAAAGCCCGATTACATCAAGATTGACGTGGAGGGCGCCGAACTTCTTGTCCTGACAGGCGCACAAAACACGCTAGTCAATGATCGCCCAAAAGTGTTTTCCGAGTTATTGCGAAAATGGAGTGCAGCCTTTGATTATCACCCCAATGATGTGCTGAACCTCCTGGCTGGCTTCGGTTATCAATGCTGGGCCGTCGGCCAAGAGGGCCTGCGTCAGATCGGCGAGGTCACCGACAACACTGTCGAAACAAACTATGCCTTTCTGCACCGCGAGGCTCATCTGGACACGATTGCCTTACTGGAAACCATGGGAGCGCGCACTCGACGGTAAGGGCCAGCGGCGACCGCTGGGAGGCCCTCCGCATGAAGCTGTTGCGAGGAGGCATGGAGCGGGGGCGCCGTTGAGGAGGTCGCCCCGAGAAAACAAAAAAGACCCCTTGCATCGCAAAGGGTCAATCGAATGGAGCCAAGCGGACTCGAACCGCTGACCCCCTGCATGCCATGCAGGTGCTCTACCAGCTGAGCTATGGCCCCATTGATGTGGCCAGCGTCGCTTGCCACTTATTGAGCTTACACCCTCGTGGGTCCGGCCCCTCGCGGCGGCGGGCTGGCGCGTCCGGAGGCCGGCCAGCGAGCGCGGGCCCTTCAGACCTGGCGCCAGACCGCCACCAGGCGGCCCTGGATGGTGACCTGATCGGCGGGCAGCAGGATGGGCGCGTAGGCGGGGTTGGCGGCTTCCAGGCGCACCGTTTTGCCCTCGCGGTGGAAGTGCTTGAGGGTGGTGCCGCTGCCCGGCACCAGCGCGCTGACGATCGTGCCGTCCCGCAGGCGGCTGGGATCCGCCACCGGCTCCAGGAGCACCACATCCCCATCGGCGATATGGGCCTCCACCATGGAGTCGCCATTGACCGTGAGGGCGAAGAGGCCACGGGTCTCCAGCAGGGGGGTGAGATCGAGGCGCTCGCTCGTGTCCTGGAAGGCTTCGATCAGGCCGCCGGCGGCCACCGCCCCGAGCACAGGAATGCCCGCCGGCGCCCCGCCACCGAGGAGCTGCAGCGTGCGGGCCTGACCCTCTTGCCAGGTGATCCACCCCTTCTGCTGCAGATGGCGCAGCCGGCTCTGGATCGGCGCGGGAGAGCGCAGGCCCATGGCCTCCATCATCTGCCGGATGGAGGGGCTGTGGCGACGCGCGCGGATGTAGTCGTCCAGCCAGTCGTAGAGCTCCTGCTGGGCAGGGGTGAGGGCATCGGGCACAGGAACAGATCAGGCCTGGTACAGGTGTACCGCCAAAGGGGGGTGATTGTCCAGGGGCGGGGGTCAGAGGCCGCCCAGCAGCGTGGCGAGCAGAGCCTGCTGGACATGCAGACGATTCTCGGCCTGATTGAACACCTGGCTGGCCGCCCCCTCGATGACGCCCGCGCTGATCTCCTCCCCCCGATGGGCCGGCAGGCAATGGAGCACGATCGCGCGGCTGTCCGCCTCGGAGAGCAGGGCCTCATCCAGGCACCAGCCGCGGAAGGCCTCCTCCCGGCGGCTCTGCTCCTCCTCCTGGCCCATGGAGGCCCAAACATCGGTGTAGAGCGCGTGGGCACCGCGCACGGCGGCGAGCGGCTCGGCGGTGAGGGTGATGGTGGCGCGGTCGCCCGCCAGGGCCCGGGCCCGCTCCACCATCCGAGGGTCGGGCTCGAAGCCCGGCGGACAGCCGATGCGCACGTTGACCCCCAGCAGGGCGCCGCAGAGCAGGAGCGAATGGGCCACGTTGTTGCCATCCCCCACATAGGCGAGGGTGAGGCCGGCGAGCTGGCCGAAGGCGTCCCGCACGGTGAGGTAGTCGGCGAGGGCCTGGCAGGGGTGCTCCTGGTCCGTGAGGGCATTGATCACGGGGATCGTGGCCCAGTGGGCGTAGTCCTCCAGCTCGCTCTGGGCGTAGGTGCGCACCGCCAGGGCGTCCACGTAGCGGCTGAGCACCCGGGCGGTGTCGGCCAGAGGCTCGCCGCGACCCAATTGGGTGACGTTGGGATCGAGGTCGATCGTTTGGCCCCCGGCGCGGGCCATGGCCACCGTGAAGCTCACGCGGGTGCGGGTGGAGGCCTTGGTGAAGATCAGACCGAGGGTGCGGCCGGTGAGGTCGCAGCGGCGGCGGCCGGCCTTGAGGTCCGCGGCCAGCTCCAGCAGGGTCAGGGTCTGGTCGGCGTCCAGATCGGCCGAGGAGAGGTAGTCGTGTCCCCGCAACCCCGCCAGGCCGGGACTTTCGCTGACGGCGGACATGGGCCCTTGCCAAAGATCCCTTATCAGGGATCGGGGGGGGCGTCGTCAAGGGGCGGTCCCGACCGCCCTCTGCCGCCGGGCAACGCGGTTGCCGCACGGTGGTGAAGACGAAAAGACCTGCCAACGAGATCTCAGGAGGCGTGGCGCGGGTTCGCGCCCTCTTTGCCCCCCTCTTTCGCACCCTTCATTTCGCCCCCTTGATCGCTTCCTCCTTCGTCCACGCAGCCCTGCACGGCCCGGGCAACGCCCTCCACAACAGAGCGGTGGAGAGAAGAGGGGAACACGGATCCCGATCCCTGCTCGTGTTGACAACAGCGTTATCGCTCAACCTGTGGACTCCAGGCCACCCATGGCCTAGCGACATGACCGCAATGCTGGCCATTTCCTTGCCATGGGCAATCGACCGCCGGGCGCGACGACCGGCGGTCTGAAGTTTCTTCATCCTTCCATGGACCGAGGGGCCGCTCAGGCCGCCAGAACCGGCTCCGGCGGCATGACGCTGGTGGCGAGGAGCCCCTTGAGCTCATCCCCCTCGATCACCTCCTTCTCCAGGATCTCCTTGGAGATGGATTCGAGCAGCTCGCGGTTGTGGCGCAGGATGGCCAGCGCCCGCTCATGGCCGCGATCCACCAGGCCGCGCACCTCGCGGTCGATCGCTTCGGCGGTGGCGTCGCTGACCACCCGGCGGGGGTTGTTGCCGGCGCCGAGGAAGCGGCTGCCGCCCTGCTTGTCATAGGCGAGGGGGCCGAGGGTGTCGCTCATGCCGTAGGTGCCCACCATCTGCTCGGCGATGTCGGTGGCGCGCTGCAGATCGTTGGCGGCGCCGGTGGTGACCTCGCCAAAGACGATCTCCTCCGCGCTGCGGCCCCCCAGGAGGGTGGCGATCTGCCCTTCGAGATCGTCCTTGGAATTGAGGAAGCGCTCCTCGGTGGGGAGTTGGAGGGTGTAGCCGAGGGCGGCCATGCCGCGGGGCACGATGGAGATCTTGGCCACCTTGCTGCCGCCCGGCATCAGGTGGCCGACGATGGCGTGGCCCACCTCGTGGTAGGCGACCACCTTCTTCTCATCGGGTTGCAGCACCCGGCTGCGCTTCTCCAGACCCGCCACGACCCGCTCGATGGCCTCGTTCAGATCCGCCTGATCGACGCTCGTGCGCATGGCCCGGGCGGCGAGCAGGGCCGCCTCGTTGACGAGATTGGCCAGGTCGGCGCCGGCGAAGCCGCTGGTGGCCTGGGCGATGCGATCGAGATCGACACCGGGGGAAAGCTTCACCTTCTTGGCATAGATGTCGAGGATGGTGCGCCGGCCGGAGAGGTCCGGCCGATCGACGAGCACCTGGCGGTCGAAGCGGCCGGGGCG
>CAYVWU010000050.1:0-13458 GCA_964455575.1 uncultured Cyanobium sp.
CGCCAGATCGCTCCCCGCGCCGTGAAGCAGAACAACGTCACCTCCTTCGAGGTGAAGCTGGAGCTCCTCAATCCCCCGCCGGAACTGCGGATCGGCATGACCGCCGACATCGACTTCCAGACCGGCGCTCTGCCCTCGCGCACCCTGGTGCCCACCGTGGCGGTGGTGACGGAGAAGGGCCGGCCGGGGGTCCTGCTGGTGGGCAAGGACCGCAAACCAACGTTTCAGCCTGTGGAACTGGGGGTGAGCAGCGGCAAGGACACGCAGATCCTCTCCGGACTGTCGTCCGGCACCCGGGTGTTCATTGATCTGCCGCCTTGGGCGAAGGAGAAGAAGCGATGAAGCGTCGCGCGGCCGCCAGGATGCGGCCGCTGGCGTAGCCATCGCCGAAGGGGTTGTGGGCCTGGGCCATGGCGGCGTAGGCCTCGGGATCGTTGAGCAGCCGGCTGGCTTCCGCCACGATCGCCGTGCTCTCGGTGCCCACCAGCCGCGCCGTGCCGGCGGTGATCGCCTCCGGTCGCTCCGTGGTGCGCCGAAGCACGAGCACCGGTTTGCCGAGCGCTGGCGCCTCCTCCTGCAGCCCACCGGAATCGGTGAGCAACAGGGTGCAGCCGCGCATGGCCGCCACGAGGTGGTTGTAGTCGAGCGGTTCGGTGAGGAAGGCCCGCGGATGGTTCCCCAGCAAGGCCTGCAGCGGCTCCCGCACGGTGGGGTTGCGATGAAGCGGAAGCAGCAGGGCAGTGTCGGGGAAGAGATCGAGGAGGGCCAGAAAGCCGCGACCGATCTGCTCCAGCCGTTCCCCCCAGTTCTCGCGGCGATGAACCGTCGCCAGCAGCACCCGCTGCCGGTTCCAATCCAGGCCGGGCACCTCCCAGTCCGGCGTGGTCTCCGCCATCAACAGAAGGGCGTCGATCACCGTGTTGCCGGTGGTGATGGTCTCCCCCACCACCCCCGAGGCGCGCAGATTGGCGGCGGACTGTTCCGTGGGAGCGAAGTGGAGCAGCGCCAGCTGGGAGATCAGGCGGCGATTGGCCTCCTCCGGGAAGGGGTCGAAGAGGTTGTCGGTGCGCAGTCCGGCCTCCACGTGCCCCACGGGGATCTGCTCGTAGAAGGCGGCCAGGGCGCTGGAAAAAGCGGTGGTGGTGTCCCCCTGCACGAGCACCAGGTCGGGCCGGTGGCGCTGGAACTCCTCCCGCAGCCCCTGCAGGGCCGCGCAGGTGACGTGGGTGAGGGTCTGCTGGGGCGCCATCAGGGCCAGGTCATGATCGGCGCGCAGGTCGAAGAGCTCCATCACCTGGCTCACCATCTCGCGGTGCTGGCCGGTGAGCACCACACGGGTGCGGAAATCATCGGCCTCCTGAAACGCGCGGATCACGGGCGCGAGCTTGATGGCTTCCGGGCGGGTGCCCAACACGATGGTGACCAGGGGCAGGGCACCGGCAGCAGCTGACAAGGCCTGGTTGCGGACCAGCGGATCCTAGGGATCCTGTCCGCCGCCGCTCCCCGAGCCAGGGGATCCTCTTGTGCGGTTCTTGGCCAACGGTGGCAGCATGGGCCGACCGTTTTACGCAACCATGACCCAATCCTCCCCCTCCCGTCAGGCCCCCTTCCCCTCGGTCTCGGGAGCGCCGCCGGCCCCTCCGCCACCCCCGCCCCAGTCCGGCGCGAGCGAGCCCACAACGGCGTCGTTCGTGAAGCTGGAGGGGATTCCCGAGCGCGTGCCCGCTTCGATGGAGGGGATCGTGCGGGTGGCCTACGAGCTCAACTTTTCCGACATCCACCTCGGCGTCGGCGAGGAGCCTCGCTACCGCGCCCGCGGAGAGATCACCCGCACCGGCTGGCCGGTGACGGACAACACCACCTTCCGGCAGTGGCTGCGGGAGATCATGGAACCCTCCGATGTGGATCTGTTCAATCGGGAAAAAGAATTTGATGGCTCCTTCAGTTTTCCCTATGTGCGCGTGCGGATCAATGCGCTTGAAGCCATGCGGGGTCCGGCGATGGTGCTGCGGCTGATTCCCTCCAAAATGCCCAGCATGGAGCAGTTGAATCTGCCACCGCAACTCAAGGAAATCGCTGAGCGACCCAAGGGGCTCTTTCTGGTGACCGGAGCCACTGGATCCGGGAAAAGCACCACCCTGGCTGCGATCATCAACCATATCAACACCACGATGAAGCGCCATATCCTCACGATCGAGGATCCGGTGGAATTCGTGCATGAGAGCAAGCAGTCCCTGGTGCGGCAACGGGAGGTCGGCCTGCACACCAAGCTCTTCAGCAACGCCCTCAAAGCCTCCCTGCGGGAGGATCCGGATGTGATCCTCATCGGCGAGATCCGCGACCAGGAGACCCTGGCCACGGCGATCAAGGCCTCCCAGACCGGACACCTCGTGTTCGGCACCCTGCACACCAACTCCGCCGTGCGCACCGTGGAGCGGGTGCTGGGCATGTATCCCCCCCAGGAGCAGGATGCGGTGCGCCGAGCGATCTCGGAATGTCTTCTGGCGGTGTTGTCCCAGGGGCTGATCAAAACCACCGACGGAAAAAGGGCCGCCTTCTTTGACCTCTTCATCAACACAGATGCCTGTCGCGACTACATCCAGCGCGGTGAATTGGATGAAATCGAATCCATCATGCTCCGCAGCACCTTCGACGGCATGATCACCATCAACCAATCCCTGGCCGAGCTTGTCCAGGCCGGGCGGGCCACAACGGAAGAGGCCATGCACCACAGCCTCAAACCCACCGAGTTGTCGCAGATCCTGCGGGGTCGGACGTAGGGGCGGAACGGGCTCTCGCCGTGGTTGAGCACCGAGGGGCCTGCCCCTCGGTCGCCGCTGTCGACTGTGCGGCGTTCAACGATCCGCCGCTCAATTTTTGCTGATCGATTTTCCGCTGGTCAGTTATCCACCGGTCAACCGTGATGCGCCAAACGCGCCACGATCAAAACGGTGAGGCCCACGGACAGACCCACCATGGCCAGCCGACCATTCCAGATCTCCGCCTGAGGTGTGAATCCCCGTCGCCAGGCGTTGAGCTCAGCCTGGGAGACAGGCTCCGGCTGATCGAGCGCGCTGAGGGCGACCCCGGATTGCGGCGGTTCGTCCGGATCAGCGGAAGAGGCCTGGGCCGGAAGCCCATCTGGGGACTCCAGGGGCGGGCGAGCCGATGCCATGGCAGAGACCCATCTCGCGCTGGGCCGGAAAAAAGATGAAAGGAAATCTACTGGATCTGGACGCGGGGGATCGAAGCCGCAAAGGGGCGCGCGCCATCCGCCGCTAGAAGCAGGGCGCCTCCCCATAGAGCGCGTCGGCCTCCTCCAGGGGGAAGCGGGCGGCCACCCCCAGGGTGATCGGGCTGGTCTGGCCCGCCGCCAACCGCTCCAGGGCGGCGCGGCCGATCATCGCCGCGTTGTCGGTGCACCAGGCCAGGGGGGCCACGCGCCAGTCGATGCCGCGCGCGGAGGCCTGCTCGCGCAAGCGCTCCCGCAGCCGTCGGTTCGCCGCCACGCCACCCACCACCACCAGGGTGTCGAGTCCCTCCGACTCCACGCAGCGCAGGCTGCGCTCCACCAGCACCTCGCCCACGACCGCCTGAAAGCTGGCGGCCAGATCCGCCAGGGGGAGGGGGGCCCCAGCCTCCTCCAGCTCCCGCACCTGCCGTCCCACGGCGGTCTTGAGGCCGCTGAAGCTGAAGTCGTAGGGGTGGAAGCCCCCGCCCGGCAGCGACACCCGTCCCTTGGGGAAGACGAAGCGCCGCTCATCGCCCCCTTGCGCCGCCTGTTCGATCGCCGGCCCACCGGGGTAGCCCAGCCCGAGGAGGCGCGCCACCTTGTCGAAGCACTCGCCCGCCGCGTCGTCCCGGCTGCGCCCAAGCCGCCGATAGCGCCCGGGGCGATCCACCCGCAGAAGCTCGCTGTGGCCGCCGCTCACCAGCAGCACGAGATGGGGCATGGGGGGTCTCTCCCCCTCCAGCCAAGCGGAGCAGAGGTGGCCCTCCAGGTGATGGATCCCCAGAAATGGCTTCTGGTGGAGCCGCGCCAGGGTGCGCCCCATCACCGACCCCACCAGCAGGGCCCCGACAAGGCCGGGCGTGACGGTGGCGGCCACGGCGTCGATGGACGCCATGGGGAGGCCGCTCTCCTCCTGCACCCGGCTGATCAGCCCCGGAAGGGCCTCCAGATGCCGTCGCGAGGCGATCTCTGGCACCACGCCGCCCCAGCGGGCGTGCTCCTCCACCTGGGAGGCCAGAGCCGAGGCCACGACCCCCGCCTCGGTCACGATGGCGGCGGCGGACTCGTCACAACTTGTTTCGAGGGCCAGAACTGCCGGCATGGTCCCCTTGACGCTCCCCTACTCTCCGCCTTGACATCTTGAACTGCGGCCCCGTCCATGCGCCGTCTCCTTCCCGTTCTCCTCACCGCCTTCCTCCTGTTCGGATGGGTGCCGGCGGCCCATGCCGACATCGGCGGCCTCACCCCCTGCGCGGAAAACGTTCGCTTCCAGCAGCGCGCCGGAGCCGCCAAGACCGACCAGGCGAAAGCCCGCTTCAAGCTCTACAGCCAGGCCCTCTGTGGCACCGATGGTCTGCCGCACCTGATCGTCGATGGTCGCTGGAGCCATGCCGGTGACTTCATCATTCCGGGCATCGCCTTCCTTTACATCGCTGGCTGCATCGGCTGGGCCGGCCGCGGCTATCTGATCGCCGTCCGCCCCGGCAAGGACGCCACGATGAAGGAGATTCAGATCGATCTGCCTCTGGCGCTCAAGAGCACCCTTGCCGCGGCAACCTGGCCTCTGGCCGCCCTGCGTGAATTCACCGGTGGTCAATTGGTGGAATCGGACAGCAAAGTCACCGTTTCGCCGCGCTGAGCCCTCGGGCCCCTTTCATTTCCGCCTCCGCCCTTTCAGAACACCATGAAAAAGTTTCTGACCACTGCTCCCGTCTTTGCCGCCATCTGGTTCACCCTCACGGCCGGCATCATGATCGAATTCAATCGCTTTTTCCCTGATCTCCTCTTCCACCCCCTCTAACGGCTGCACCTCGGGACCTCCTCTCGCGATGTCAGCAGCGGCTCCCTCCACGGGGGCCTTTTTTTGTGGGCATCAGCCCTGAGCCAGGCCCATCAGCCGCTCGAGCTCCCGGCCGGCGGCCTCCAGGTTGTCGTTGACGAGCAGAGCGTCAAACTCCGCCGCCGCCGCCAGCTCCTGCCGCGCCCGGGCCAACCGCCGCTGGATGGCCTCCTCGGCGTCCGTTCCGCGGCCCCGGATGCGGCGCTCCAGCTCCGCGAACGACGGCGGCGCGACGAAAATCTGCCGCCCAGACGGGAAGGAGCGACGCACCTGCCGCGCTCCCTCCACCTCGATCTCCAGCAACACCGGCCGCCCGGACGCCAGCTTCTCCTCCACTGCCGCCCGCGGCGTGCCGTAGCGGTTGCCGGCGAAGGCGGCCCATTCCAGAAAGCCCCCCTCCTCCACCTGCCGCGCGAACCGCTCCGGCGTGAGGAAGAAATAGTGTTCCCCCTCCACCTCGCCCGCGCGGGGCGAGCGCGTGGTGGCGGACACCGACAGCCAGAGCGCCGGATGGCGTTCCAGCAAGCTCCGCACCAGGGTGCCTTTGCCCACGCCGCTCGGGCCGGTGAGCACCGTGAGCTGAGCGGCGGCGCCGGGATGGGGGGGGCCGGGGGGCTGTGTCATCCGATCGAGGGCATCGGCTGCCCGCACATCGGCAGCCTTGGCCGCACAGTAGAGGTCAGCCCGGATCCGCTCGCCCATGGGCCCGCACCCGCCCCCCCCCCGCCTGCAGCCCATCGACGCCACCACCCTGCGCGCCCTCGTGGCGGAGCTGCGCCCCGTGCTGGTGCCCAGCCGCTTTGAGAAGGCGCAGCAGCCGGATGGACAGACCTTGCAACTGGCCCTGCGCCACCTCGGCGGCCTGCAGTGGCTGGAGCTCAGCTGGTTGGCGGAAGCCCCCCGCCTGCTGGCGATTCCACCGCCACCGCGGCAGGGGGAGGGCAGCACCCTCGCCTCCCAGGTGCAACACGCCTTGCGGGGCCTGGCCCTGGTGGCGATCGAGCAGCAGGGCTGGGAGCGCGTGGTGCGCTTCGCCTTCGCGCCCCGCCCGGGGGAGGCGCCGCGCCGCCACCTGGTGCTGGAGCTGATGGGCCGCCACAGCAATCTGTTTCTGCTCAACGGCGACCAGGAGGTGATCGCCCTGGCGCGTCAGGTGCGACCGAACCAGTCCCGCTGGCGGCCGATCGGCACCGGGGATCCCTACAGCCCGCCCCCCCCTCTGCAAGGGGAGGTGCCCCGGTCCGCGGAGCCCCGGGAGCGCTGGCAGCGGCGCCTCCTCACCCTCCCCCTGCCCCTCGCGAAGGCCCTGCCGGAGGCGTATCAAGGCCTCAGCCCTGCCCTGGTGCGTCAGCTTCTCGCCGCATCTCCCGGAGGGGGAGAGGCTCTGCCGCCGGATCGGCTGGTGGGGCAGCTGGATGGCGACGACTGGGACCGGCTCTGGGGTCGTTGGCAGGCCTGGCTCACGGCGGTGGAGCAGGAAGGCTTCACCCTGCGCCCGGAGCCGGGAGGGGGCTATCGCTGCTGGGCCCCCACCGACGAGGCCGCAAACGACGAGGCCGCAAACGGCGAGGCCGCCGACAAGGCCATCCAGGTCGCCCCCGCCAGCGCGCGGGGGCGGACCGTCCCGGGCGCCCTGGCCCTGAACGGGGCCCTGGCCCAAGCCACCCGCGCCTGGCTCGACGCCCGCCATCTGGAGCGCCGACGCGACGCCCTGCGGCACCGCCTGGCGGGGCTGGAGCAGCGCGAACGGCGCCAGCTGGCCGAGCAGGAGGCGCTCCTGCGGCTCGCCGCTGACAGCGACGGGCTGCAACAGCAGGCGGACGCCCTCCTCTGCCTGCCCAACCCCAGCAAGGAGCAGATCCAGGTGGCCCAGACGCTCTACAAGCGGGCGCGCCGGCAGCGCCGCTCCGTGGCGGCAATCGAGCCTCGCCTGGAGGCCCATCGCCGACGGCTGGCCTGGCTGGAGGAGGCGCAGGTCTATGTGGAGCAGGCCGAACAGGCCGACCCCCTGGCCGCCCTGGACGAGGACCTGGAGCGGCTGGAGCCCCGCGGCCGCGCCGGCGCGCGAGGGGCCGCCCGCCCCCGTCCCCGGGGCGACCAGGCGACGGAGGCGCCCCATCCGCTGGAGCTGCGCTCCCCCTCCGGCCTGAGCCTGCAGGTGGGGCGCAACCACCGCCAGAACGAATGGATCAGCCTCCGCCAGGCCCGCCGTGGCGATCTCTGGTTCCATGCCCAGGAGATGCCCGGCAGCCATGTGGTGCTGAAAGCTTCCGCCGGGGCCGCCGATGCGGCCGATCTGGCGGCGGCGGCCGATCTGGCGGCCCATTTCAGCCGCGGGCGGGGCAACGCCCGCGTGCCTGTGGTGATGGTGCCCGTGGAGGGCCTGCAGCGGCTGCCGGGAGCCGAGGCCGGCACGGTGCGCCATCGCGGCGGTGAGATTCTGTGGGGGCAACCGGATCGAGCCCGCGCCCTGCTGGCGGGTTCCTAAGCTCAGCGTGTGACGTCCCCTCCTGAGGCCACCCCTCCAACCGCCCCCGCGGAGTCCTCCTGCGCGGAGTCCGCCCCCGCGGCGTTGGCCACGGCGCCCCCCCCTGAGTCCGGTGCCGTCGGCGCCGCCTGGGCCGACGACGACTGTCCCGGCGAGGTGGAGATGAGCTTCGTGGAGCATCTGGAGGAGCTGAGGCGGCGCATCCTGCGCAGCCTGCTGGTGTTGGTGCTGGCCGCGGCCGGGGCCGTGGTGGTCGTGCGACCGCTGGTGCGGTTGCTGGAGCAGCCGGCGGCGGGCATTCGCTTCCTGCAACTCGCCCCGGGGGAATTCTTTTTCGTCTCCCTCAAGGTGGCCGGCTATGCGGGGCTGGTGCTCGCCCTGCCCTGGTGGTTGTTCGAGGGCCTGGCCTTCGTGCTGCCAGGGCTCACGCGCCGGGAGCGTCGCCTGCTCGCGCCGGCCGTGGCGGGGTCCAGCGTGCTCTTCTTCGCCGGACTCGCCTTCGCCTGGTGGGCGCTGGTGCCAGCGGCCCTGCGCTTTCTGGTGAGTTACGGGGCGGACGTGGTGGAACCCCTCTGGTCGATCGAGCGCTATCTCGACTTTGTGCTGCTGCTGATGGTGGCCACGGCCCTGGCCTTCCAGCTGCCCGTGTTGCAGCTGGTGCTCGGTGCCCTGGGCCTGATCGACGCCCGCACCATGCTCGGCGCCTGGCGCTGGGTGGTGCTGGCCAGCGCCCTGGCTGGGGCGGTGCTCACCCCCTCCACGGACCCGATCACCATGCTCCTGCTTTCCGGGGCGATCACGTTGCTCTATCTGGTGGGCGTGGGTCTGGTGGCCCTGGGCCAGCCCCGCGCCGCCGCGGACGCCTCCGCGCGGGCCTGAACCACCGCCCGCGCCGGCGTCCCTGATGGGCGCTTCAGAGAAGAAACTCCACCGCGCGGGCGCTGGGAACACTCAGCGCAAGCGAGAGGGCGCGACCGATGCGGGGCTTGTCGCGGGTGGTCTGCAGCCAGGTGCGCACCTGCTCCGCAGCGCCCAGCGCATTGAGGGTGGCGGCCACCTCCGCCAGCCGCTCGTTGTAACCCTGGGGCGTCAGCGGAAAGGACTGTTGCTCCAGGTGGCCCCACATGACCTGGAAATAGAGCCGTCCCTGGCGCTGCACGAGCCGCAGGTCGTAGGACACCCGCCACCGCTCGCGCAAGAGCTGCAGCAGCTCCGTGGCCGTGAGGGCCACCTCGGGCTCGGCCATGGGAGGGGTTCGTCAGGCATCCCATTTTGGGGGGAGCGTCCGGTCCGCGTGTCGCGCGTTCGCTGCCGCCTGCCGCGGCCGAGACCCTTCGAACCGTGAAGCCTTCCATCCAGGGGCGCCCTTTGCCCTCGGCTCCGGCCGGGCACAGTTCATAATGGCTGGGCCATGCCTGACGTCTCCGGAACGGCCAGATGACTCAGTTTCCCGCAACTTCTCCTGGTGGTGACGTGCCCGGCATGGGTCGCCGGCAGTTCATGAATCTGCTCACCTTCGGCACCATCACGGGCGTCACCCTCGGTGCGCTCTATCCGGTGGTGAACTACTTCATCCCTCCCAAGGCCGCGGGCTCCGGTGGGGGCACCACCGCCAAGGATGAGCTGGGCAACACCGTCACCGCCAGCGGCTGGTTGGCGAGCCACAAGGAGGGGGATCGCAGCCTGGTGCAGGGTCTCAAGGGCGATCCCACCTATCTGATCGTCGAGGGTCCGGAGGCGATCGGCTCCTACGGCATCAACGCGATCTGCACCCATCTCGGATGTGTGGTGCCCTGGAACAGCGGCGCCAACAAATTCATGTGCCCCTGCCATGGCAGCCAATACGACGCCACAGGCAAGGTGGTCCGCGGCCCCGCTCCCCTCTCTCTGGCCCTGGCCCACGTCAATGTCGAGAACGACACGGTGTTTGTGAGCCAGTGGACGGAAACCGACTTCCGCACCGGCGATGCCCCCTGGTGGGCCTGATCCCCTCCAGATCCCCCGCTCCTTCGCTCTCCAGTACGCCAGCTTTCGCCGTTCTCCCCATGCGTCGTTCCCTCCAGGCCGTCTTCGGCAGCCTCGTCTCCCTCTCCCTGGCTCTCGGTGTCCTCCTTGCGGGTGCCACTCCCAGCTGGGCTTATCCCTTCTGGGCGCAGCAGAATTACGCCACCCCCCGGGAAGCCACCGGCAAGCTGGTGTGCGCCAACTGCCACCTGGCCAAGAAGGCCACGCGCGTGGAGGTGCCTCAGGCGGTCTTCCCCGACACGGTGTTCAAGGCGGAGGTTCAGATCCCTTATGACGCCTCTGTGAAGCAGGTGTCCGGCGACGGCAGCCCCACGGGCCTGAATGTGGGCGCGGTGGTGATGCTGCCGGAGGGCTTCACCCTCGCTCCGCCCGAGCGCCTGAGCGATGAGTTGAAGGAGGAAACCGCCGGGATCTACTACACCCAATACAGCGACAGCCAGCCCAACATTCTTTTGGTGGGCCCCCTGCCCGGCGATCAGCATCAAACGATCGTCTTCCCTGTTCTCTCCCCCGACCCCGCCACCGACAGCTCCATCCACTTCGGCAAGTATCAGCTGCATGTGGGCGGCAACCGCGGGCGCGGCCAGGTCTATCCCACGGGTGAGAAGAGCAACAACGGCGTCTTCACCGCTCCCGCCGGCGGCACCATCGCCTCCATCACCGAGGGCGAGAAGGGTGCCCAAATCGTGGAGATCACCAAGGCCGATGGCAGCACGGCTGCCGAAACCGTGCCCGCGGGTCCCACCCTGCTCGTCAAAGTGGGTGACAGCATCGAGGCCGGCGCCCCGCTCACCAACGACCCCAACGTCGGTGGCTTCGGCCAGGTGGATGCGGAGGTGGTCTTGCAGAACCCCGTTCGCATCTACGGCCTGCTGGCCTTCCTCGGGGCTGTGGCTCTGGCCCAGATCCTGCTGGTGCTCAAGAAGCGCCAGGTGGAAAAAGTGCAGGCGGCAGAGGGCGTCGTCTGAACCCCGCTTCCATGCCCCTGGCTCTGTTCATGTCTCCCGGGCCCCAGCTCCAGCTGGGGCCTTTAACGCTTCGCTGGTATGGGGTGTTGATCGCCACCGCCGTGGTGGCGGGCCTCAACCTTGCTCTGCGCCTGGCGCGACGACGGGCGATTGATCCAGGCCTGGTGAGCGATCTGCTCCCCATTCTTGTTTTGGGCGCCATTCTCGGCGCCAGGATCTACTACGTGCTCCTCGAATGGCGCCAATATCGCGGCCAGTGGGGAGAGATGCTGGCCATCTGGCACGGGGGCATCGCCATCCACGGCGCCCTGATCGGCGGCACGCTGACCACGATCCTGTTCTGTCGCTGGCGCCGACAAGCTTTCTGGCCCTTGCTGGATGTGCTGCTCCCCGCAGTGGCCCTGGGCCAGGCCATCGGGCGCTGGGGGAACTTCTTCAATTCCGAAGCCTTCGGGTTGCCCACCTCCCTCCCCTGGCGGCTCACCATCCCCCCCGCCAACCGCCCGCCGCAATTCCTTGAGCAGGCCACCTTTCATCCCACCTTCCTTTACGAGTCGCTCTGGAATCTGGGTGTTTGCGCGCTGCTGCTGCTGCTCTTTCGTCAGGCCTCGCGGGGCCGCCTGGATCTGCGGCCTGGAGCCTTGAGCTGCGTCTATCTCATCGCCTACAGCTGCGGCCGTTTCTGGATTGAGGGTCTGCGTCTTGATCCGCTCTGCCTTTTCTCCCAGCCGCCCTTCTGCAGCGGTGGGCTGCGGATGGCCCAGCTGGTGAGCCTGCTTCTGATCCTCGTCGGCGCCCTGGGCCTCTGGTGGCTCTATGGCCGGCGCCTTGCTCTGCCTGATCCCGCCGGTGTGTCCTCATGAGTGCTCCTCCCTTTCCCCCCGTTCGGATTGTTGGGGCCGGTCCCGGCTCCCCGGATCTGCTCACCCTGCGGGCCGCCGCGGCGATCCAGGAGGCCGAAGCCCTGATCTGGACCGATTCGCTCGTCAACCCCCGCATCGCGGAGCTCGCCCCGGCGGATTGCGAGCGCATTCGCACCAGCAGCCTCACCTTGGAGGCGGTGATGGAGGCCGTGGTGGAGCGGGCCCTGGCCGGACGGCGCGTGGTGCGTCTCCATGACGGCGATCCCTGCCTCTATGGCGCCCTGGCGGAGCAGATCACCCGGCTGGCGGAGGCGGGTCTGGAGGTGGAGGTGGTGCCGGGGGTGAGCGCTTATCAGGCCACGGCGGCCGCCCTGGGTCGTGAGCTCACGGTGCCCGGAATCGTTCAGACCATCGTGCTCAGCCGGGCCGGAGGCCGCACGGGCGTGCCCGAGGCTGAATCCCTGGCCCGCCTGGCCGCCCTGCGCGCCTCCCTGTGCCTGTATCTCAGTGCTCGCCATGTGGAGGAGGTGCAGGAGGCCCTGCTGGTCCACTACCCCGCCGACACCCCCGTGGCCATCGGCTACCGGGTGAGCTGGCCGGATCAATGGCTGCAGGTGGTGCCCTTGCGGGAGATGGCCGCCACCAGCCGCGAGCGCAACCTGATCCGCACCACCCTCTACATCGTCAGCCCGGCCCTGGCGGGGGCGGGCGAAGCTCGCTCGCGGCTCTATTCCGCCGCCCACAACCACCTCTTTCGCGGCGGGGCCTGAGCCCCATCCCTGTTCGGACAACGACGTTCCCCACCGTTTTCCCCCGTGTCCTCGCCCCTTCGCCTGCTGGACCAGACCCTGTTCGACGCCGTGTCGGAGCAGGCCCGCCAAGCTCCGCGCCGGCGCCGCAATTACAACCTGCACGCGGAACCGGATCGGGTGCAGCGCTTTCTGAACGTGCTCCAACCGGGCACCTACGTGCGCCCCCATCGCCACCTGCGCAGCCACCCCGGGGAGGGCTTCGAGTGCTTTGTCGTGTTGCAGGGATCCCTCGGTCTGCTGGTGCTCGATGGCGAAGGGGAGGTGCGCGAGCAGGTGCGTCTGGACGCCGCCGGCCCGGTGCGCGGGGTGGACCTGCGCGAGGGGGAGGTTCACACCCTCGTGGCCCTCGCCCCCGACACCGTGATGTTCGAGATCAAGCAGGGTCCTTACGAGCCGACCCGGGACAAGGACTTTCTGACCGATTTTCCCGCGGAAGGCACACCGGAAGCGGTGGCTCAGGAGGCCGCCTGGCGCGCCCGTTTCGCCTAAACGGCGAGTGACCGCTCGGAAAGGGTGGCGCGACGGCAGAAGCCGCAGGTGCCCCAGAGCGCCATCTCTCCGGTCGGCGCCGGGCGGCCGCAGGCGGGGCAGTCCGCCAATCCGTGGATGTCGATCCGGCTGGGATGCCGAGCCCAGACATCCGCCTCGAGGCGGCCGGCATCCGCGGGGAGCGGAACGGCATGGTGCTGGCACACCCGCACCTCCCGGACCGGAAACCCCGCTCCCCGCAGGGCGCCCAGCAGCTGGTGGCGGGTGTAAAGCAGGCCCTGCAGCCAGGGTCCCGGCGCCGCCCCCACCGTGAGCACCCCGCCGACCAGGGAGAGGGGGCGGCAGTGGGGGGCGAGCTGGGCACCGGCGAGGCGGGGCCAGGCCTGCCAGAGCGCCGCCAGGTGGCCCTTCTGCCGCCACTGGTCCTGGAGCTGGGCCAGGCAGGCGCTGAGGCCCTCGGCGGGCGCTGGAGGTGGCGGCAGCAGCAGGGACACGTTGCCCACCCGCCGCCCCTCCCAGGGGCCGTTGCTCTCGCCGCGACGGGATGGGCCTCCCTTGCGCCGGCGTCCTTTCGGGGAGGCTTGTTCGGAGGCCATGGTGCCTGTGGGCGATCAGGCGGCGATACCGTCAGTATGGTCCTGACTCCCCCGCCCCGCCCCATGGGCTTCTTTGATCGGCTCAGCCGCCTGCTCCGCGCCAACCTCAACGACCTGGTGAGCAAGGCGGAGGATCCCGCCAAGA
>CAYVWU010000051.1:0-13426 GCA_964455575.1 uncultured Cyanobium sp.
GGCGGCGGTGGTGGCGGCTATGGCGGTGGCCAGGGTCGTGGCGAGGACCGTGGCTCGGGCGCCCGCAACTGGGAAGACCGCAGCTTCGGCGCTGCCGATCGCTCCTCTGACAGCTTTGATGCCGGCCGCGCTCGCCGTCGTCGCAGCGGCAGCGACTACAGCGACGCCGGCTGACCGACCCCATGATCCGCCTGGCCGACGGCTGATGCGCCGTTGAGCCAGGCCTGCTTTTCCGTCAGAGCCCCCGCTCCTCCAGCGACCGGGCCGCTTCCGCCAGGACGTCCGGGCCAGCGGTCCGCTGGCCGGCCTGGCGGGACAACTGGGCGCGCCATCCCCGGGCACCGTTGACCCCTTCCACGACGTGCACCAGGTGGCGGGCCAGTGCCCACAGCCTTCCCCCCTGACCACACCAGCGTTCCGCATGGGGGATCACCCCCCGCAGCACGGTGGATGGTCGGGGCGTTTCCAGTCCGAACTGTCCGAACATCACTGGGTCCACCTCCGCCCAACGCATGGGGTGCTCATAGGCGGCCCGACCCACCATCACGCCGTCGATCCCCTGATCCAACTGGGAGCGGCAGGCTTCCAGGGTGTCCAACCCACCGTTGAGCTCCACCACCAGGCTGGGCCGCTCTCGCTTGAGCTGATGGACCAGATCCCAGCGCAGGGGGGGGATGGTGCGGTTTTCCTTGGGATCCAGGCCCTCCAGCCAGGCCTTGCGCGCGTGCACGGCGAAACGCCGGGCCCCCGCCCCGGCGACGATGTCCACGAAGCCAAGCAGCTCGTCAAAGCTGTCCCGGGCATCGATGCCGATGCGGTGTTTCACGGTCACAGGCAAGCCACTGGCGGCGCCCATGGCCGCCACGCAGTCCGCCACCCGCTCCGGGCGCGCCATCAGGCAGGCCCCGAAGCTGCCCTGGCTGGCTTTGGGGCTGGGGCAGCCCACATTCAGATTCACCTCGTCGTAGCCCCAGTCCGCCGCCAGGCGCGCCGCCGTCGCCAATTCCTCCGGATCCTCTCCCCCGAGTTGAAGGGCCAGAGGTTTCTCCAGAGGATCAAATCCCAGCAGGCGCTCCAGTCGCCTCCGCCGCTCCCCGGCTGAGTCGGGAGGCCCCTCCCGCGACTTCGCCACCACTGCCCGGGCCACCACCATCTCGGTGTAAAGCAGACAGTGGCGGCTCACCTGACGCATCAGCACGCGGAAGTGCCGATCCGTGCAGTCGAGCATGGGCGCCACACTGAAGCGGAATGCGTTCGCCATTGCTCCATGCTGCCCACCCACCTGCCCTCTCGGGTCTCCACAGTGGTGGCGGGGGGCGGACCCGCCGGGTTCATGGCGGCGATCGTCGCCGCTGAAGCGGGTCTGCGGGATGTGTGGCTGCTGGAGGCCACTCCTGAGCTGCTCCACAAGGTGCGGATCAGCGGTGGGGGGCGTTGCAACGTCACCCATGCCTGCTGGGAGGCTCGGGCCCTCACCGGCCATTACCCCCGTGGCGGCCCGGCCCTGCTGGGGCCGTTCTCCCGTTTTGGGCCGCGGGAGGCCCAGCGCTGGTTCCACCACCACGGTCTGGAGCTCGTGCGGGAAGCGGATGGTCGCCTCTTCCCCCGCACCCAGTCCTCGCTTTCCGTCGTGGCCTGCCTGCGTCAGGCCGCGGAGGCCGCTGGCGTTCGGGTGCTCCAGCGCCTGGCCCTGCAGCGCGCCGAGGCGCGGCCCGACGGTGGATTCGCGCTCACCCTGCGGGATGGCCAGCCGCTCGGGACCGAGCGTCTCGTGCTGGCGACAGGCAGCCATCCCAGCGGCCATCGCCTGGCCCAGTCCCTGGGCCACAGCCTGGTGCCGCCGCTTCCCTCCCTGTTCACCCTCGCCCTGGACGCGCCAGCCCTGACCGCCCTGGCCGGGGTGGTCGTCGATCCTGTGGTCCTCTCCCTTCATCCCCCCGCGGCGGAGGACCGGGGGGGCGTCGTCTCTGCTGTTGACCGGGTGGCCGCCAAGCCTCGGCGGGGCCGCGGCGCCAGTGGGGGCCCGTTGGAGCAGCGTGGCACCGTGCTCCTCACCCATTGGGGGCTCAGCGGACCGGCCACCCTGCGCCTCACGGCCTTTGCCGCCCGACAGCTCAAGGGCTGGGGCTATCGGGCCGAGTTGCGGGTGGATTGGACGGGCGGGCTGCCCCGTCAGGAGGTGGATGCCCTGCTGGCGGAGGCCCGTGCCGGGCAGGCTCGGCGGCAGATCCGTGGCACCGGTCCTCTTCCCGCCTTGAGTCGTCGGCTCTGGGCCGCCCTGGCGACCGCCGCGGGGGTGCAGGCCGACCGGCGCTGGGCCGATCTCGACAAACAGACCCAGCGAGCCTTGGGGGATGCCCTCGTGGCCAGTCGCTACCGGGTCGTGGGGCGTGGGCCGTTCGGGGAGGAATTCGTCACGGCCGGCGGGGTGCCGCTCCAGGAGGTGGAGGCCACAACGATGGAGAGTCGCCTGCGGCCGGGGCTGTTCCTGGTGGGAGAGCTGCTGGATGTGGATGGGGTGACCGGGGGCTTCAACTTTCAGCACTGCTGGACCAGTGGCTGGCAAGCGGGCAGAGCCCTTGCTGCGGCAGCCTCTCCGGGGGAGACGGCGAAGATGGCCCTGGAGGGAGTTCCCCGCCCCGCGCGTAAGGCGGGCCAGGGGTCAACGGATCTTTTCGAACACTGAGAACATCGGCAGATACATCGCCACCAGGATGGACGCCACAATGCCGCCGACGAAAACGATCATGAACGGCTCGATCAAGGAGGTGAGCATCTTGGCGGTGGAGCTGACTTCATCTTCATAAAAGTCGGCCACCTTCGACAGCATGGCGTCCATGTTTCCCGTTTCTTCGCCCACCATCAACATGTTGATGGAGAGCTCGGGAAAAACATTTTTTGAGGCCAGGGCGGTGCTCAAGGGGATTCCCTCGCTGACATCCATCCTGGACTTGCTGATCGCATCGGAAAAAATGGTGTTGGAGGCGGTTTCTGTGAGGATGTCCAGGGCCATCATGATCGGCACACCGGCTCTGGAAAGAGAGGCCAACGTGCGGCTGAACTGTGCGGTTGCCGTTTTCTGAATCAGGTCGCCAAAGAGGGGGAGCTTGAGGATCATTCGATCCACCTGGCGACGTCCTAACGGCGTTTTGTAATACTGGCTGAAGGCCACGACAGCGACGACGATGACGGCCACAATGACGATGGATACCGATGATCTCAGGGTGTTGCTGAGATTCACCAGCATCTGCGTGAAGGGTGGAAGCTCGGCGCCCAATTGTTCGAAGATTCCCGCAAAGGTGGGGATAATGAAAATGGTCATCCCCAGGAAGACCAGGATGGCCAGAAACAAAACGGCCACGGGATAGCTCAGAGCGCCTTTGATCTGGTTCTGCAATTTCGCGTTGTCTTCCAAGAGCTTGGCCAGACGGGTGAGCGTTTCATCAAGCACACCGCCCGCTTCTCCCGCTTCCACCATGGCGACCATGAGTTTGTCAAAAACCTTGGGCCAACGCCGCATCGATGTCGCCACATTTTCGCCTTGATTCACCTCAAACACCATGGCGGCAAGCGCCCGCTTGAACAAGGGAGACTTCTGCTGGCTCTGCACCAGGTCAATGCTGCGCAGGATGGGCACTCCCGCGTTGATCAACACCGCCAGCTTGCTGGCGAAGACCGCTTTTTCCTTGATTGAGGGAGGACTCTCGAGAAAGCCGGCCAGGAAGGAGGTTTTGGGTTTGGCCACAACCGGAGCCCGGGCGCTGGAGGCAGGCGCTTTGGAACTGCCGTTGGCGGCGGATCGGGAGGAGGCCGGAACCGATGGTTTGGCGGACGTGGAACCGGGGCCTGGCGAGGCCCCGCCAGGCCCCGCCCCTTCCTTGGGGGCCACATTGGTGTAGAGAATCCGACGACGACGGAGGGTGCGCCGCGCCTCACTGAGATTTTCCGCTTCCAGCGTCAGCTGCTTGCTCTGGCCCGTGCGGGTCGTGTAAGTGACGGTGAAGGCTTTCATCCCTGATCCAGCAGACGCTCCAGTTCATCGGGCCGGGTGGTTTTTAACATGGCTTCTGTTTTGCTGACGACATCGTCGTTGAGGAGATTCGCCAGGGATCGCTCCAAGGTGATCATTCCCTCTTTGGCCCCAGTTTGGATCTGCGAGTAGATTTGGGCTGTCTTTCCTTCGCGGATCAGGTTGGCAATCGCTGGAGTGTTGATCATGATTTCCTGAGCGATCACGCGCCCAAATTGTCCGGGTTGGGGGTTGACGCGCTTGCAGAGGGTCTGGGAAAACACCGCGAGAAGACTGCTGCTGAGTTGAACGCGGATCTGGGTCTGCTGGGCGGGAGGAAACACATCCACCATGCGATCCACTGTTTGCGCCGCGGAACTGGTGTGGAGGGTGCCGAAGACAAGGTGTCCGGTTTCCGCTGCGCTGATGGCGAGCTGAATCGTTTCCAGATCGCGCATCTCTCCAACCAGAATCACATCGGGATCCTCACGGAGCGCGGCGCGCAAGGCGGCGGAGAAGCTGCGCGTGTCTTCGTTGACCTCCCGCTGATGAAAAATAGACTTGTTGTTTTTATAGGTGAATTCGATGGGATCTTCAATGGTCAGGATATGTTCGGAGCGCGTCAGATTGATGTGATTGAGCAGGGCTGCCAAAGTGGTTGTCTTGCCTGAACCCGTCGGCCCCGTCACCAGAATGAGCCCTTTGGGCTTGCGGCTCGTTTCCTCAATCACCGCTGGTAGTCCCAGGGCTGAGAGATTGGGGATGTTGTCTCCCAGCGCCCTGAGGCAGGCGGCATAGGTGCCCCGCTGGCGATAGACGTTGACGCGAAATCTGGCAACGCCTCGGAGACCGTAGGAACAATCAAGCTCCCAATTCTGCTCCAACTGTTTGCGTTGAGAGTTGTTGAGCAAAGAAAAGATCAGCTTGTTGCATTGCTCCTCCGTCAACACCACGTCTTCATCCATGGGGCGCAACTGGCCATTGAAGCGTCCATAGGGAGGTTGATGGGCTGCCAGATGAAGGTCGCTGCCACCGCCCTTCACAAGATCTGTCATCAAATCCTCAATCATCATGGCGAGGTCTCTCTCCTAGCGGCGAACCTTCAAACAGTAGGGGCATTCGAGCCATTCGTCGTTCAATCCGGCACCACAACCGCGACAGGTGAGGCTGTTGAGCGCTCGCGCTCGCCGCTCCGACTCCAATCCCGTGTCGGTCAACAACATCCGCTCCACTTCCTCCAGGCTGGTGAGCCCTTGACGAACGAGATCGAGGCCGTAGCCGAGCAGGGTTTTCATGCCCGCCTCCAGGGCCAACCGCCGCAGCTCATGGGTGCTGGCTCGCTTGGCCACGGCGGCGGAGATGTTTTCGTTCATCACGAGCACCTCGTAGACCCCCACGCGGCCCTTGTAGCCGCGGCCCAGGCAGGTGGGGCAACGGTCGGGGGCGTCGGCGGACACGGTGTGGGCCCGATAGAAGGTGATGGCTCCCTCATCGCTTGCCAGCAGGCCGAAGTGGGCCAGTTCTTCTGGATCGGGGGTGTGGGGAATGCGGCAATCAGCGCAGAGGCGACGCACCAGACGCTGGGAGACGACCCCCAGGAGCGAGGAGCTGACCAGAAACGGCTCCACCCCCATTTCGTCCAAGCGGGCGAAGGCACCAACGGCGTCGTTGCAGTGCAGGGTCGTCATCACCAGGTGGCCGGTGAGGGCGGCTTCGATGGCGGTTCGGGCCGTCTCCAGGTCGCGGGTCTCTCCCACCAGAAGCACATCCGGATCCTGTCGCATGAAGGCCCGCAAGGCGGAGGCGAAGTCGTAACCCTTTTCCCGATTGACCTGGGTTTGGGTGATGCCATGCAACCCGTATTCGATCGGGTCCTCCACGGTGGAAATGTTGATCCGCGGGTCGTTCCGTTCCGAGAGCAGGGCGTAAAGCGTGGTGGATTTCCCCGACCCCGTCGGGCCGGTCACGAGCAACATGCCGAAAGGCTTGCCCCCCATGTCACGCACCTTGCCGCGGGCGGGGAGGTCGGAGATCAGGGTGTCGAGGCCCAGCTTGGTGGCGCTGTTGTCCAGCAGTCGCAACACCACTTTCTCGCCGTAACGTCCCGGAAGGGTGCTGACGCGAAAGTCCACCACCTGATTGCGGAACAAGCGGCGAATGCGGCCGTCCTGGGGAAGCCGACGCTCGGCGATGTCCAGATCGGCCATGATCTTGAAGCGCGAGGTGACAGCCGGCACAAGACTCTTCGGCAAGTTGTCGATAGAGCGCAACACGCCGTCCTGACGAAAACGCACCAACATTCCCTCTTGCTGGGGTTCGACATGAATGTCACTCGCCCCGGCCTTGATCGCCTCGGTGAGGATGCGATTCACCAGGCCCAGGATCGGGGAGGCGGTTTCTTCCGGAGGTGAGGCCTCCAGGTCTTCAATGGCTTCCGGTGCCGCCTGCGTCTGGGTGGAGGGCCCGAGATCAAGATCCGCGAAAATGGAGGGTTGGGTGGATGGCGCCGCGGCTGCAGTGGGAGGCGACAGGGTCTCGGGGTCCATTGCTGTGGCGGTAAATGAGGTGTTGTCGAGAGGTGTTGTCGTTTCCCAGTGCGCTTGGTTCGTGCCTGACGCGGGAGCGTCCAGTTTCTGAAGGAGCCGGACGGATCCGGGAGCGGATCGTGTCAGGAGGTGCGGGCTTCCGCCGCTTGTGGAGGGCCAGGTATTAGAAGGAACATAGCTCAAATCCTCTGTGCTCGGCAGCATGAGCGGCGACACCTCTTCCACCCCCCCCTCTCCGGAATGCCTTCAGGAGTCCGCTGCGGCCACGGCCTCCGCCGAATCACCCTCCCGAGACGCCGATCCGCAAGCCCCGGCGAACCCTGCTGAAGGCGCTGGAGACGAACCCTCCGTCGCGGCCCAGTTGGACGAGGCCCGGGCCAAGCTGGCCGCCCTGGAGAACGAGCATGAGGCGCTGCGCAGTCAGTACATGCGCATCGCCGCCGACTTTGACAACTTCCGCAAACGCCAATCGCGGGATCAGGAGGATTTGCGCCTGCAGATCACCTGTAATACCCTGGGCGAAATCCTGCCGGTTGTCGATAACTTTGACCGCGCCAGGCAGCAGCTCAACCCCCAGGGCGAGGAGGCTCAGGCGCTGCATCGCAGTTATCAAGGTCTATATAAACAATTGGTGGATGTCTTCAAGCAGCTGGGTGTTTCTCCGATGCGCGTCGAAGGAGAGCCCTTTGACCCCAATCTCCACGAAGCTGTGATGCGTGAGCCGAGCCAGGAACATGCCGAGGATGTGGTGATTGAGGAACTCCAACGCGGTTATCAACTGCAGGGCAAGGTCTTGCGCCACGCCTTGGTCAAGGTGTCCATGGGCCCTGGTCCCCAGGGGTCGGAAAGCGCTGCCGGCGCGCCCTCCGAGCAGGAGCAGGCGGGCTGATGGCGGACTTCTACCAAGTGCTGGGGGTGGGGCGAGACGCGGACGCGGACACCCTCAAGCGTGCCTATCGCCGCCTGGCCCGCCAATATCATCCCGATGTCAACCGGGACCCAGGCGCGGAAGATCGCTTCAAGGAGATCGGTCGGGCCTATGAGGTCCTGAGCGATCCCCAGACAAGGGAGCGCTACGACCAGTTTGGAGAGGCTGGTCTTGGCGGCGGCGGTATGCCCGACATGGGCGATATGGGCGGATTCGCTGATCTCTTCGAGACCTTCTTCAGCGGCTTCGGTGGAGGTGGCATGGGCGGAGGCGGCCAGCGCCGTCGCGGCCCTCGCAAAGGAGATGATCTCGGCCTGGAGCTCACCATCGGTTTCAGTGAGGCCGTCTTCGGCATTGAGAAGGAGGTGCAGTTCCGCCATCTGGAAAGCTGTCAGTCCTGCCAGGGATCCGGCGCCCGTCCGGGCAGCGGACCCACCACCTGCAGTACCTGCGGCGGCGCCGGCCAGGTGCGACGGGCCACACGCACCCCCTTCGGCAGCTTCACCCAGGTGGCCCCCTGCCCCACCTGCGAGGGAAGTGGCCAGATGATCGCCGATCCCTGCACCTCCTGTCAGGGCCAGGGCGTGCAGGAGGTGACGAAAAAGCAACGGATCAAGATTCCCGGTGGCGTCGACAGCGGCACCCGTCTGCGGGTGCCCGGGGAAGGCAACGCCGGCCAGCGGGGTGGCGGCCCGGGCGATCTCTACGTCGTGCTCAACGTCAAATCCCATCCCCATCTGCGGCGTGACGGGGTGACGATCTCCTCAGAGCTGCCCATCAGCTATCTGCAGGCCATTCTTGGCGACACCGTGGAGGTGGAGACGGTGGATGGCAGCGAGAAGCTGGAGATTCCCGCCGGCACCCAGCCCGGCGCCGTGCTCACCCTCAAGGGCAAGGGCGTGCCCAGGCTGGGCAATCCGGTGGCGCGCGGAAACCATGAGTTTCTGGTGAAGGTGCAGCTGCCCACGAAGCTGAGCGGCGATGAGCGCGAGCTTCTGGAGCAGCTCGCCGGACATCACAGCCGCAAGGGCAACCGTCCTCCCCACAAGAGCGGCCTCTTCGGCGGGCTCTTCGGCGGCGGATGACGACCGTCACGCCTTCGGCCTGCCTTGACCTGCGCGGTACGCCCTGTCCCCTGAATTACGTGCGCGCCCGCCTCGCCCTCGAAGGATTGGCGGCGGGCGACTGGCTGCAGGTTGACCTTGACGCCGGCGAACCTGAGGAGATGGTCAGCCAGAGCCTGGGAGGGGAAGGCCACCAGGTCCGGCGGGCGGAGCCGCAGCCCGCGGACCCGCAGCCTGCCGACCGCTCCTCCGTGCGCCTGCTCATCCAGCGCGGTGGCTGAACCGGGGCGCGTGGTGACGCTGGAGGCCAACTACTGCCGCGTCGATCTCGATCGCCCGGGTCCGGGCGGCCACCAGCGCCTGCTCTGCACCCGGCGCACCCGCCTCGCCAAGGGCGGATTGTCGATCGCCGTGGGGGATCGGGTGGATGTGGAGGACATCGACTGGACGGAACGGCGTGGCGTGATCGCCAGCCGCGGCCCGCGTCGCAACCTGCTGCCCCGCCCTCCGGTGGCGAATGTGAGCCGCGTGGTGGTGGTGGTGTCCCTGAAGGAACCCCAGCCGGACCCGTTGCAGATCACCCGGTTTCTGGTCAACGCCGAAGATCTGGACCTGCCGGTGGAGCTGGTGCTCTCCAAGGCCGATGGCCTGCCCGAGGCCTGGCTGGACGAGTGGTGCGGGCGCCTGGAGACCTGGGGTTACAGCCCCCTGCCGATCTCCACCCGCGATGGCCGCGGGCTGCAGGCCCTGGCTTCACGGCTGGGTGAGCCGGGAATCACCGTGCTCTGCGGCCCTTCCGGGGTGGGCAAGAGCAGCCTGCTCAATGCTTTGGTGCCCGGGCTGGCCCTGCGGGTGGCCCCAGTGTCCGGACGCCTGCGGCGCGGCCGCCACACCACCCGCCACGTGGGGCTTGTGGCTTTGCCTGGAGCGCCAGAGGCCTTGGTGGCGGACACGCCCGGCTTCAACCGGCCCGCCTTGCCCAAAACCCCGGCCGCCCTGGCCCGCTGCTTTCCTGATCTGCGGCAGCTCACCCGCGAGGCCTGTCGGTTCCCCGATTGTCGCCATGACGGGGGGGTGGGCTGCGTTGTGCCAGCCTCCTGGCCCCGGCTGGCTCTCTATCAGCAATGCCTGGCGGAGGTGGAGGCGCTGGTGGCGGAGGAGCGCGGAATGGGACGTCCGCGGGAGACGGTCCTGCGGGAAGTGTCCCGCCGTCGCCGCCAGCGCCTTCGCCAGGGGGATCTCAGCCCCCCAGACCTGGAAGATTGAGATCCAGGCCGCCCGTCAGGGTGTCCATGCGTTCTTTCATCGTGCTGGTGGACAGCTCGTAAGCGTTTTTGAGGGCTTCGAGCATCGCGGTCTCCACCACGCCTTGGCTTTCGCCGAGAAGGGCGGGATCCACGCGCACCTTGAGGGGCAGCTGGTTGCCGGAAAGCCACACGCTCACCCGCCCGTCAGTGCTGCGGCCCTCCAGCTCCATGGCGTCGAGCTCGTCCTGGAGCTTCTGGGCGTCCTGCTGGATCTGCTGGGCTTTGCGAAAGGCTTCGGTCAGCTGACCGAAGTTGGGAAGTCCGAAGCCAGCCATAACACCAGGAGACGAAGAGACGCGTCGTCAGGGTAGATCCCACCGGGACCCGCCCTCGAACCCCAGGCGTTTCACCTCCGGCTGCAGGGCGATCTGGTGAGCCTCCAGCACCCGTTCGCGCACCAGGGCGATCAAGCGATCGATGTCGCTGGCGAGGGCGCCCCCCAGGTTGACGATGAAGTTGGCGTGGAGGGGGGAAACCTGGGCTTCGCCCACCCGCAGGCCCTTGAGGCCAAGCCCTTCGATCAAGCGCCCGGCCTTTTTCGGCTCAGGGTTGCGAAACACGCTGCCACAGCTGGGTTGCTGGTAGGGCTGGCTGCTGGTGCGGCTCTGCAGGTTGGCGCTGGTGCGGGCGCTCACCGCCGCTGGATCCTGGCCCGCGTTCAGGCGGAAGCGAGCGGCGAGCACGAGGAGCGGTTCCTCCTGCAGGCGGCTGTGGCGGTAGGCGAAGTCCAGGTCGCTGGCCAGGAGGGTGAACGGTTCCTCCGGTCGGGCCGGATCGATCACGCGCACCGAGTGGAGCCATTCCGCCGTGCAGCCCCCCTGGGCCCCGGCGTTCATCACCACCGCGCCGCCCACCGTGCCGGGGATGCCCACGCTCCATTCCAGGCCGCTGAGGCCGGCTTTCGCGACCCGGCGGGCCAGGGAGGGGATGGGCTCTCCGGCCTCCGCTTCCACCCAGCCCTCCGTCGGGTCGACCACGCTGCCTTGAAGGCGGCGATTGCAGAGGGTGACGCCCGTGAGGCCGGTGTCGGCGATCAGGAGATTGGATCCCGCTCCGATGCAGCGGAAGGGCAGCCCCTCGGCCACCGCCCAGGAGGCCAGGGCGATCAATTCATCCTGGGTGGCCGGTTCGGCGAACCATTCCGCGGGTCCGCCGACCCGCCAGGTGGTGTAGTCCCGGAGGGTGACACCACCCCGGATCGCGGCGGGCGGGTTCTTCATGGCCGCCAACTCACACCGCCAGGGCGGCGGGGCGCCCCGGGTCGCCGTGGGTGCCCAGCCGCTCCCACAGGCTGTTCACGTCACCGGCCCCCATGGCCAGCACGAGGTCCCCCGGCTCGCTGAGGGCCGCCACCTGGGCGGTGAGCTGGTCGAGGCTGGTGGCGGCCTGAACGGGGACGGAGGGAGCGATCGCCTGCACGGCCGCCGCCAGGGCTTCGCTGGACACGCCCTCAATCGGGACTTCCCCGGCGCTGTAGAGGGGCGCGACGATCACCCGGTCGGCCAGGGCGAGGGCCCGGGCGAAGTCGTCGAGGAACTGGGCGGTGCGGCTGTAGCGATGGGGTTGGAACACCGCCAGCAGGCGGCGCGGCTGGGAGGGAAGGGGGCTGCGTCCGCTCTCCACCATCAGGCGGGCCATGGAGAGGGTGGCGGCCACCTCGCTGGGGTGATGGGCATAGTCATCCACGACGATCCGGTCGTGCCAGAGGCCGCGGCAATCAAAGCGGCGGCCGGGCGCGCGCAGCTGGCCGACGGCGCGGCGCAGGTCGTCGAAGGGAACCCCCTCCAGGCGGCAGGCCGCCAAGGCGCCGGTGATGTTGCTCAGGTTGTGCCGACCGGGGAGGGGCACGTCGAGGGTGCCGACGCGGACCCCATTTTCGTAGAACTCGGCCTCGGTGCCATCGCCCCGCTCCTGGGTCGCGAGGGCGGCGAAGGTCACCCCCTCGCGCTCCTCGATCGACCACCAGGACTGGGCCTGGAAGTGCTCCCGCAGGACCGGGCAGTCGCGATTGGCCAGCAGGGCGGTGCTTCCATCCGTGAAACGTCGCAGGGTGGCGATGAGCGCGGAGAGATCGGGATAGTGGTCGGTGTGGTCGAGCTCGATGTTGGTGAGCACCGCCAGGGACGGCCTGAATTTCACCAGGGAGCCGTCGGATTCATCCGCTTCCGCCACCAGGAGGCGCCCCGCCCCCTGGCGGCCATTGCTGCCGAAGGCGGGCACGATGCCGCCGATCACCGCCGTCGGGTCCTGCCCTGTCGCCTCGAGCAGGGTGGCGATCAGCGTGCTGGTGGTGGTTTTGCCATGGCTGCCCGCCACGGCGATGGAGGGCTGGCTGTTGATCAGGGCCGCCAGCACATCGGAGCGATGGCAGAGGCGCAGCCCTTGCCGCACGGCTTCGGCCACTTCCGGATTGCTCTGGCGCACCGCTGAGCTCAGCACCACCCAGGGAGGGCGCCCCCCTTCCGCCAGCAAGCGGAGGATGGTGGCCTCGTTCTGCGCGTCGAAGACCTTCACCCCGAGGGCGGCCAGGCGTTGGAGCACGGGCGAGGTCTTGGGGTCGGAGCCACTGACGGAAAAGCCTCGCTCCACCAGGATTCCAGCCAGAGCCGACATGCCGATGCCACCAACCCCGACGAAGTGGAGAGGCTGATCGCGGTCCAGCACGAGGTCCAAGAGCGTCTCCGGCATCCAGCTGAAAATAAAGCCGAAGCCCCCCCCTGACCGGCCGCTCCTTTACGAGTTGCTTCGCCTGCGGGCCGCCCCGCCCCTCCAAGCACGGGGGGAGCCCGAGGGGGCGATTTCGATTTCTGTATGATCAGCAGCCGAAAAACTCCCTTGCCAGCGGTTCCCGCCGCTCCCTGCCATGGCTCTGCGTGTCGCAATCAATGGATTCGGTCGGATCGGGCGCAATTTCATGCGCTGTTGGTTAAGCCGGGGAGACAACACCAATCTGGAAATTGTTGGGCTGAATGGCTCGGGTGACACCTCCACCAATGCCCACCTGTTGAAGTACGACTCGATGCTGGGCCCCCTGCGGGGCGTGGATGTGTCCTACACCGACGATTCCATCACCCTCAACGGGAAGCAGATCAAGGTCTTCTATGACCGCAATCCCGCCAACCTCCCTTGGAAGGACTGGGGTGTGGATCTGGTGATCGAATCCACCGGCGTCTTCAACGATGATGTGGGAGCCAGCAAGCACTTTGAGGCCGGCGCCAAGAAGGTGATCCTCACCGCTCCAGGAAAGGGGCCGAAGGTGGGCACTTTCGTTGTGGGCGTCAACGCCCATGAATATCGTCACGAGGATTGGGACATCCTCAGCAATGCCAGCTGCACCACCAACTGCATGGCGCCGATCGTGAAGGTGCTCGATCAGGCCTTCGGCATCGTCAAGGGCACGATGACCACCACCCACAGCTACACGGGTGACCAGCGCATCCTCGATGCCTCCCACCGCGACCTGCGCCGCGCCCGCGCCGCCGCCGTGAACATCGTTCCCACCAGCACCGGCGCTGCTAAGGCCGTGGCTCTGGTGTACCCCGAGGTGAAGGGCAAGCTGAGCGGCATCGCCC
>CAYVWU010000052.1:0-13396 GCA_964455575.1 uncultured Cyanobium sp.
CCCAGCAGGCCGTGGCCAAGCAGGTCAAACAATGGAACGCCAAGCGGGGGGTCGCTCTGGTCATGGATGCCAAAAGCGGCGAGCTGCTCGCCCTGGCTTCCGCACCCACCTATGACCCCAATCGCTACTGGGACTTCAATCCCGGGGTGTTCCGGGAGTGGTCTGTTCAGGATCTCTACGAGCCGGGATCCACGTTCAAACCCATCAATCTGGCGATTGCGCTTCAGGAAAAGGCGATTCAGCCCAATGGAACGGTCAACGACGTCGGCCAACTCACGATTGGTGGCTGGCCGATTTTCAACGCCGATCGTCGCGCCAATGGCGTCATCGACTTTCCCACGGTGCTGCAGGTGTCCAGCAATGTGGGCATGGTGGGGGCCATGAGTCAAGTGAAGCGGGAGACCTTCTGGCGCTGGCTCAACAAGCTCGGCATCAATGATGTTCCCGACACCGATCTACCGGGAGCTGTCGCCGGCCAGCTGAAATCGAAAGAGGAATTCACCGCGGGTGCCATTGAGCCAGCAACCGCCGCCTTTGGTCAGGGTTTTTCGCTCACGCCCCTGAAGCTGGTGCAACTCCACGCCATGCTGGCCAACGGTGGACGGCTGGTGAGCCCCCACATCACCCGCGGTCTGCGCTCCGGAGACGGGCTGGCCACAAACCCCGGTCAAACAGGCATTCCGCTCTTGGATCCCAAGGTGACCCAGCAGGTGGTGAATTGGATGGAAACCGTGGTGGACAAGGGCACCGGCAAAGGGATGAAGATCCCGGGCTACCGCATCGGTGGCAAGACGGGAACCGCGCAGAAGGCACACAACGGTGTCTACATCCCCGGAGCCCGAATCACCAGCTTTGTCGCCATCTTGCCGGTGGAGCAGCCCCGTTACGTCGTGCTGGTGGTGATGGATGAACCCCAGGGCGGCAACGCCTACGGTTCGACGGTGGCCTTGCCGGTGGCACGGCAGATCGTCGAGGCTTTGTTGGTGCTGGAAAAGGTGCCGCCGTCCCTGCCGGAACGTCTCAATCCACGGCCACAAACAACCCGCCCACAGACCTGAGAGCCCCCTTGTATGGATTCCCTCAAGCCACCGCGGGGCGGTTGGTTTGGGGGTTGGACGTGGTTAGCGTGAGGCGTGGACCTGTCAGGGACGGACGACCCGCATGACCAACCTGCTTGAACAACTGGCAACGATGACCGTGGTCGTGGCCGACACCGGCGACATCGAGGCCATCCGCCAGTTCACCCCCCGGGACGCCACCACCAATCCCTCCCTGATCCTCGCCGCCGCCCAGATTCCCACCTACCAGGAGCTCATCGATCGCACCCTGAGCGAATCCCGGGCCGTCCTCGGCGAGAGTGCGCCGGTGGAGGAGGTGGTGGCCGAAGCCCTGGATGAAATCAGCGTCACGTTCGGCAAGGAGATTCTGCGGATTGTTCCAGGCCGGGTCTCCACAGAAGTGGATGCCCGACTGAGCTACAACACGGAAGCCACCATCGAGAAAGCTCGCAAGCTGATCGGTCTTTATGCGCAGGCTGGCGTGCCTCGGGAGCGTGTGTTGATCAAGGTGGCGTCCACCTGGGAGGGCATCCGAGCCGCCGAGCGACTGGAGCAGGAGGGCATTCACTGCAACCTCACCCTGCTGTTCGGCTTTGCCCAGGCCGTCGCCTGCGCCGAGGCCGGTGTGACACTGATCTCACCCTTCGTGGGCCGCATCTTGGATTGGTATAAGGCGAACACGGGACGAGACAGCTACCCGGGACCCGAAGATCCAGGCGTGATCTCAGTGAGCAAGATTTACAACTATTTCAAAACCCATGGATATCACACGGAGGTGATGGGGGCGAGCTTCCGCAACATCGACGAGATCATTGAATTGGCGGGTTGCGATCTTCTGACTATTTCCCCAGCGCTGATGGAGCAACTACGCAGCCAGGAAGGTCCTCTTGTTCGCAAACTCGACCCGCACAACCCTGGCGAAACACAGGAGAAATTCCATGTGGATAAATCTCTGTTTGACGCCATGATGACGGAGGATCGGATGGCCAGCGAGAAATTGGATGAAGGCATCCGCGGCTTCTCGAAAGCGATTGAAGCGCTGGAGGTGCAACTGGCCCATCGCCTCGCCGCCATTGAGGGCAAGGCGGCGTTCACCCATGCGGTGCATGAAATCTTCCTCCTCAATGACCTTGATGGAGACGGCTGCATCACGCGGGAGGAATGGCTGGGAAGCGATGCCGTGTTTGATGCTCTCGACACCGACCAAGACGGTCGCCTCGCCCCCGATGATGTGCGTGGTGGCCTGGGAGCGCCCCTCTCCGTCCGACGTTGAGCGGGCCGAGGGTTGACGTCGGCCGCGATGGACAACGTTTCCTGCGCCTGAGGTGCAGCCTTCACCCACCCGGGAGGCGTACATTGAGCCCTCGGAATGGTTTCCCACAGCCTTGAACGCCCTCGATACGATGCGCGCCCTCGCCAGTTCTGGCGAGGTCATTCAGGTCCCGGCGGGGACCCTGGTGTTTCGCTCAGGAGAGCCGGGCGATTGCATGTTCGGCCTCCTGGAGGGCACCGTTGACCTGAGCTGGAACGGCGATGGGGGCGGCCATGAACGCCTTCAGGCGGGAGACGTCTTTGGCGCCGGAGCGTTGGTGACCCCTGAGCACCGCCGTTTTGGCAACGCCACAGCGCTGACGGATTGCCAGCTGCTGGTGATGAACAAGGAGAAATTTCTCTTTGCGGTTCAGGAGTCGCCAATGTTTGCCATCGAACTGCTGGGCTCGATCGATCAGCGCCTGCGCGACCTGAAGGGCTGCGACCGCGGTCACCCCCTCTGAAACAGCAGGCGGCGGATCACCCGCTGGGCAATGTCGCCGTACCCCATCTCTCCGGAGAGGATCTGGGCAATGCGCTGAGGAGCGGTGGGACGTTTGATCCCCAACTGGTAGCCCACCCGGGGGAAGCGATAAAAAACCTGGGCAATCCGCTTGCCCCACCCCATCGACTCCCCCCAATCGCGACGGAGCGTGGCTGTGTAACGCTTCAACGCCTGGGCATCGCCCCCAAGCCAGGACTCCAGGGCCAACCCCGCCTGACAGCCACTCATCAGGGCGGGCCGCAGACCTTCCGCCAGAAAGGGATCACACAGGGACGCCGCATCACCGGCCACGAGCACGCCGGGGCCATCGAGGGGATGGTGGCCATCCCAGATCCTCAGGCGGGTGGGCCTTCGCTGTCCGGCGTCGGGGGGCAGCCCCAAAGAAGGGAGGAGGCGGCCGAGCACGGCATCGGCATCCAGGTCCTCCGCTCCGAGGAACGTGCCCACGCCGATGCTGTAGCCCTGCTGACGGGGAAACACCCAGCAAAAGCCCTGGGGCACCAAACCGAAGTCAAAGCGGGCGAGGTCAGGGTTCGCGATCGGACACTCCACCTCCAGGGAGAGCGTGGTGGCGAACCGGGGGCGCGGGGGTCCGAGGCCGAAACGGCCCGGCAGGGTCGAGCTGGATCCGTCCGCAATGAGCAGGCTGCGAGAGGCCAGGCGCTGGCCGTGTTGATCAACAACGTTCCAAAGCTCCCCCTGCCGCTCCACCGAAACCACCTCCGTGCCGAAACGCAGCTCCGCGCCGGCCTCGCCGGCCCGATCGGCCAGGAAGGCGTCCAACACGTTTCGCCGCACGATCCAGAAGGGAGCCTCCCCGGGGAGCACGGCCCGGACGGGGTCCTCCAGAGCCCAGGTGAAACGCACCTCCCGGATGACCTGATCGACCACGTGGGAGAGGTCGAAGGGGAACCAGCGCTGCACCGAGGCGGCCATGCCCCCACCACAAGGTTTGCCGCGACCGTGTTGCTCACGCTCGAAGAGCACGACCTGCCGGCCCTGTCGAGCGAGGTGGAAGGCCGCTGAGGCGCCCGCGGGGCCAGCCCCAAGGATGATGGTGTCAACGGGGCGGACCGGCAGGGCGCTCATGGGCTGGAAGACCGGGGAAGGCGGACGTCAGACTTTGAGGATTTCCGCTTCTTTTTCAGAAAGGTGCTTTTCTAACTCAACAATGAATCGATCAGTGATTTTTTGAATCTTCTCCTGCTCATCACGCAACTGATCTTCAGACAGCTCACCATCTTTCTCTTGCTTCTTGATGCGATCAATAGCATCACGACGGAGATTACGCAAGGCGACTTTCCCCTCTTCGGCATATTTAGCCGCCAATTTACACAATTCCTTGCGTCGATCTTCAGTGAGAGGGGGAATGTTGATGCGAATTAGCCTGCCGTCATTATTGGGCGTCAAGCCAAGATCACTCATGGAGATCGCCTTTTCAATGATTGACACAGAACCTGCATCGAAGGGTTGAATCTGAATCGTCTGCGAATCTGGAGTGGAAAGCGTGGCCAGGGACTTGAGGGGAGTCTCAGCGCCGTAGTACTCAACCATGACCTTATCAAGCAGGGAGGGGTTGGCCCTGCCGGTGCGAATGGTGTTGAAATTGCGCTGGGTGGCTTCCACCGATTTGCGCATGCTGGCTTCCAGATCCATAGCGATGTGAGGGCGAGAAAATTAAAGGGTGCCGAAGATCACAGAACGAGTTCAGACCGAGGAGACAATGCGTGTGCCGACCGGCTCCCCACCAACGGCGCGGCGGATGTTGCCGCGACCAAAGAGATCGAACACAACAATGGGGATGGAATTGTCCTTGCATAGCGCAATGGCCGTTCCATCCATCACCTCGAGCTCCCCGCTGAGAACATCCATGAAGGTGAGTTGCTCGAAGCGAACAGCGTCGGCGTGAAGGGCCGGATCTTTATCGTAAACACCATCAACTTTTGTTGCCTTGAAAACAACATCAGCATTGATCTCAGCCGCCCGCAGGGCCGCCGTGGTGTCGGTCGTGAAGAAAGGGTTGCCGCAACCAGCGGCAAAAATCACCACGCGCCCCTTTTCCAGATGGCGAATGGCCCGGCGACGGATATAGGGCTCTGCCACTTCCTGCATGGAAATGGCACTTTGCACACGGGTGGGCACCCCGGCCCGTTCCAGCCCGTCCTGAAGGGTGATGGCATTCATGACTGTGGCCAACATGCCGACGTAATCGGCAGTGGCCCGATCCATGCCGGCCGCTGAGCCCTTCAGACCTCGAAAAATGTTGCCTCCACCCACCACAATCGCCAGCTGGGTGCCCGTCGCCACCACATCGGCCACATCCGCGGCGATGGACTGGACGATGGCGGGGTCAATGCCGTAGCCCTGGCCACCCATCAACGCCTCGCCGCTGAGCTTGAGCAATACACGCCGATAGGGGGTCATTTCCGCGTTCCAGCCAGGAGCAAGCCGGCCGAACAGTAGCAAGCCCCCCGGACGGCTCCCGGCAGCGGGGGGCGCATGGCCGGGGAGCCCGCCGCTCTGGAGGCCCACGCCCGCGTCATGAAGACGGGGAGGCAAGGGGAAGGAGGCCGCTGGAGATGGGGAGTTGGATCAGTACTCGATTCCCAGCTGGGCGCGCACACCCTGCTCGCGGAAAGGATGGCGCACAAGGCGCATCTCCGTCACCAGATCCGCGGCCTCGATCAGCGCCGCGGGGGCTCCACGACCCGTCAGGGCGACATGGGTGAGCGGTGGCCGTTCACGGACGCCCTCCAGGAGCACCTCCAGGGAGAGGTAGCCCAGCTTCAGAGCGACATTGACCTCATCAAGCACCACCAGCTTGCGATCGGGATCCTGAAGCTGGCGCCGAGCCTCCTCCCAGGCGAGTGCCACCGCCTGCCGATCCCGCTCCCGATCCTGGGTTTCCCAGGTGAATCCCTCCCCGAGAGCCTGGAAATGCAGATCGTCCCCGAAGCGTTGCAGGGCTGCCACCTCTCCAGGCTGCCAGCCCCCCTTGATGAACTGAATCACCGCAACGCGCTCGCCGTGGCCCAGCATGCGCAACACAAGCCCCAAGGCGGCGGTGGTTTTCCCCTTGCCGTCCCCGGTGAACACCAACACCAGCCCCTTCTCCAGCTGCCGAGCCTCCAGCCGCTGGCGCTGCACCTGTCGGCGACGCTCCATGCGCTGCTGGTACGCCCCGGAATCCCGTTCCGGGGCGGTCATGCCCCCCGGACCGAGATCGGCGGCGACGGCGTCCAGCCCCCCGTCCCGCCTGTCGTCCTGCCCGTCCTCGCGCTGCTGGTCTCCCGGATCCATGGCCCCATCGTCTCTGAAGCCTTCCACTCTGCCGGGCGCTCAACTGGCCTGCCGACGGGACAGGGCCGCATCGACCGCCTGCTGCTGGTCCCGACGGGTGATCCAGTGGTGGTACGTGCGGGTGTGAATCGCCACGGAGTGTCCCATCATGCGCGCGGCCACCGTGTCGGGCAAGCCGATATGAATGGTGCGCACGGCCCAGGCATGGCGCAGGTCATAGGGGGTGAGGGGCAGCTGATAGCGGCGGAACTGCTCCGACACGCGCTGGCCCACGCGCTGCAGGGAGGTGCGCCGAAGATCGGTGTCGACCGGGGGCAGGCCCTCGGGATCGCAACCCAGGCGATCGAGGGCGAAGAGCTCCACCCATTCCGGCTGAAAGGGCCACACCTGATGCTCCCCGGTCTTGCTGGTGGGCAAGACCCGCAGCACCCGGTCCCCGCCGGGAGCCATGGCGGAGAAATCGCAGAAGAACACCTCATGGTTGCGCAAGCCGTAGGTGGCCATCAGGCCATAGACCAGGCGCCAGCGGGGATTGGGGATCTGCTCCACGACGCGGAGGATCTGCGCGTCGCTGGGCAGGGGGCGGAAGCGGGCCGCATGGAGGCCGTAGCCCCGGCCCAGCTCCTGCCAGTCGGCGGGCAGGGGCATCTCCCGCTGACGGGCCAAAGCCCCCAGCACAAGGGCGCACTGCTGGCGCGAGCGACTGGCCAGGGGATAGCTCTCCAGCACGGCCAGCAGCAGCTCGGGAGTGAGGGAGGCGCGCCGCTGCCGCTGAGCCCCCAGGGCGAGCAGCCGCCTCAGGTAGGGCTTGTAGGCCGCCCTCCAGGTGCTCCGCGCTCCGGCGGGAGAGCGGCGGCGACGGGGATCCTGATGGAAGGCCCGTTCAAAGGACGCCACGGCCTCCTCCAGCTCCAGGGGGGGAACCGCTGGCGCGGGCGGTGGGGGAGCGTCTGCCGGCCTTGAAGGAACCGGCGTGAGAGCACCCTTGGAGCGCTGCCAAGCCCCCCAGGAGAACGCTCCCTGGCTCAGCTGCTCCCGCACGGTTTGCAGATGGGCGAAGGCCTGGGGCAGGGAGGCTTCACAGGCCTCCAGTCCCAGGCTCAGGCGCTGGATGGTGAGCGGCGCCTGAGCCGTCCCTTCGCGGGGGGGAAGGGGCCCCCGCAGTCCCAGCCGCCGCCCCCGCACCTCCAGCCGCCAGGAGGTGCCGGAACGGGCCAGCAGTTGATTGGCCTGATCCACGGCCTCCTTGAAACTGGGAGCGGCCATGGCCCCGACCCACCCACGGGCACACGCCGCGGACGTTACCGAGCCTGAACCGTCCTGGCCAGGTGGCAACCCGCCAGCGCCGAACCGCAGGGGCGACAGGCTGGCGTTACGCTCTGTGGCGCATCTTGGGGGAGGGCATGGCGAAAGTTGGCGTGGTGCTGCTGAACCTTGGTGGCCCTGAGCGGATTCAGGACGTCGCCCCCTTCCTTTACAACCTCTTCTCCGATCCGGAGATCATCCGCCTGCCGATCCCGGCCCTGCAGCGGCCACTGGCCTGGCTGGTCAGCACCCTGCGCAGTGGCAAGTCGCAGGATGCCTATCGCTCCATCGGCGGGGGTTCTCCCCTGCGACGGATCACCGACCATCAGGCCAGGGAACTGCAGAGCGTGCTGCGCCAGCGCGGCATCGAAGCCACCACCTACGTGGCGATGCGTTATTGGCATCCCTTCACCGAATCGGCGGTGGCCGACATCAAGGCGGATGCGATGGACGAGGTGGTGGTCCTTCCCCTCTACCCCCAGTTCTCCATCAGCACCAGCGGCTCCAGCTTTCGCGAACTGCAGCGTCTGCGCCAGGGCGACCCTGCCTTCAGCGAGCTGCCCATCCGCTGCATTCGCAGCTGGTATGACCATCCCGGCTATATCCAGGCGATGGTTGGCCTGATCAGCCAGAAGATCAGGGAGGCGGAAATCCCGGACCAGGCCCATGTGTTCTTCAGCGCTCACGGGGTGCCGAAAAGCTATGTGGAAGAGGCGGGTGATCCCTATCAGCGCGAAATCGAAGCCTGCACGCAATTGATCATGCAGGGCCTGCAGCGCGAGCTGGGGCACGCCAATCCCTTCACTCTCGCCTACCAAAGCCGAGTGGGTCCCGTGGAGTGGCTGAAGCCCTACACGGATGACGCCCTGCGGAATCTTGGCCAACAAGGCGTGCGGGATCTGGTGGTTGTGCCGATCAGCTTCGTCAGCGAACACATCGAGACGCTTGAGGAGATCGACCTGGAATATGCGGAGATCGCCCATGAGTCAGGCATCGGCAACTTCCTCCGCGTGCCCGCGCTGAACACGAATCCCGTTTTCATTGGCGGACTGGCGGATCTGGTGCAACAGGCCCTCGAAGGTCCGGAGGTGAACCTGGATCAAGCGGCCGAGCTGCCGAAGAAGGTCAAGCTCTATCCCCAGGACAAGTGGGCCTGGGGCTGGAACAACAGCTCCGAGGTCTGGAATGGACGCCTGGCCATGCTCGGTTTTTCCGCCTTCCTGTTCGAACTGCTCAGCGGCAAGGGCCCGTTGCATGCCATCGGTCTGCTCTGACCCGTGACCCGAGGTCCCGCCCCCTTCCCCTCTGGCTGGCATCGGCATGGTCACCGTTTCGCCTGGGTTGTCCTCGCCCTGGGCCTGAGCCTGGAGCAGGGAACGGCTTCAGCGCCCGCCGCAGCCAATCTGGCCGCCAGCTGGGCCCGCGGCAGCTTCCCGGTCGCCAGCTTCGTGGCCTACAGCAGTCCCTTCGGTCTGCGGGTCCACCCGCTCCAGGGGGGAGTGCGCCCCCATCTGGGGCTGGACATCGCGGCGCCGCTGGGGTCCGTCGTGCGCAACTGGTGGGGGGGAACCCTGGTCGAGATCCTGCGGGATTCCGGCTGTGGCAACGGCCTGGTGATCCGCTCCGGCCCCTATGAGCATCTGTATTGCCACCTGGGCGGCCGTGTGGAGGGCAACACCTACCGGAGCGGATCGGTCCTGCTCGTGCGGGGTCAAACTCTGCGCACGGGACAGACCATCGGCCACGTGGGCCTCACCGGGAGCACCAGCGGTCCGCACCTTCACTGGGGAGTGCGCTACGGCGAGAGCTGGTTGGATCCGGCGGCCGTGTTGCGCGCCATGGCCGCCGAACGCCGGCGGCAGTGGACGTCTCAATGAACGACTCAGCAGACCGCCAGCGCCGGGCCTGTGCAGGTTGGGAGGACCTTTTAATGTTGGAAGGTGTTGTTGTCGTGAACAGAGCCTCCAGTGGCGCCTTCATTCGTCCGATTCCAGGGCGTCGGCGCGGACCTGAGGCCTCCCCTCGGATGATTCCTTTCTCTTGAACGGTTTCTGTTGAACCGGAGCGCGGCCCCCACCCCCGGGCCCTTGTCGCCCCCCTTCCCGTCCTCTCCGCCTGCCCGCTGTGACCCTCACCCCAACCCCCCCCAACGAAGCAGCAGCCCACCCCACAGCCAACAGCGTGGTGACCGTGGAGTCGAGCCGAGAGGGAGACCTGCGGCCCCGACGCTGCAGTGGGGGTGACGCCCTGATGGATGCCCTCCATCGCCATGGCGTGCGCCACATCTTCGGCTATCCCGGGGGCGCGATCCTGCCGATCTATGACGCCCTCCACAAAGCGGAGGCCCGGGGCTGGCTGCAGCACATCCTGGTGCGCCATGAACAGGGCGGGGCCCACGCGGCGGACGCCTATGCCCGGGCCACCGGTCAGGTGGGTGTGTGCTTCGGCACCTCCGGCCCCGGCGCCACCAACCTCGTCACCGGCATCGCCACCGCCTACATGGATTCCGTGCCGATGGTGGTGGTCACCGGCCAGGTTCCGCGAGCGGCCATTGGCACCGATGCCTTTCAGGAGATCGATATCTTTGGCATCACCCTGCCGATCGTCAAGCATTCCTGGGTGGTGCGGGATCCTTCCCAGATCGGCCGGATCGTGGCAGAGGCCTTTCTGATCGCCGCCTCCGGCCGTCCGGGGCCCGTGTTGATCGACGTGCCGAAAGATGTGGGAGCCGAGGAATTCGACTACGTGCCCGTGGAGCCTGGCAGCGCCATCCCCGCCGGCTTCCGGGCCACGCCCGCGCCGGAGCGCGAGGCGTTGGTCCAGGCCCTTGAGCTGATCCGCCAGGCGCACCGTCCCCTGCTTTATGTGGGGGGAGGCGCCGTGGGCAGCGGTGCCCATGCGGCGGTGCAGGCTCTGGCCGAGCGCTTTCAGCTTCCCGTCACCACCACCTTGATGGGCAAGGGGGCCTTTGATGAGCGCCATCCCCTGTCCCTGGGCATGCTCGGGATGCATGGCACGGCCTATGCCAATTTCGCCGTCACCGAATGCGATCTGCTGATCGCCGTGGGCGCCCGTTTCGACGATCGCGTCACCGGACGGCTGGACAGCTTCGCGACCCGGGCACAGGTCATTCACATCGACATCGATGCGGCGGAGGTGGGGAAAAACCGCGTTCCCGATGTGCCGATCATCGCGGATGTGAACGCCGCCCTCATCGGCCTGCTCGCCCTCTCGGAGCAGGAGAGCGGCAAGGGCCGGACGACGGCATGGCTCTCACGCATCGCCCAGTGGAAACAGCACTACCCCTTGGTGGTGCCCAAGGCGGAGGGCGAGATCGCGCCCCAGGAAGTCGTGATCGCCCTGCGCGACCTTGCGCCTCAGGCCTTCATCACCACCGACGTCGGCCAACATCAGATGTGGGCGGCACAGTTTCTTCCCACGGGACCCCGGCGCTGGATCAGCAGTGCCGGCCTCGGCACCATGGGCTATGGCATGCCCGCCGCCATGGGGGTTCAGGTGGCCCATCCGGACGCTCAGGTGGTGTGCGTGGCTGGAGACGCCAGCATCCTGATGAACATTCAGGAACTGGGCACCCTCACCCACTACCGACTGCCAGTGAAGGTGGTGGTGCTGAACAATGGCTGGCAGGGCATGGTGCGCCAATGGCAGGAAAGCTTCTACAGCGAGCGCTACTCCGCTTCCGAAATGATGAGCGGCATGCCGGACTTCAAGGCGTTGGCGGATTCCTTCGGCGTGCGCGGCATCCAGATCACCGAACGGGCTGATCTGCTTCCCCGGCTGGCTGAAGCCCTCGCCCATCCCGGCCCGGTGTTCGTGGATGTGGTGGTGCGACGCAATGAAAACTGCTACCCGATGGTTCCTCCGGGCGCCAGCAACGCCCAGATGGTCGGCCTCCCCTCCCATCCGGAACTGGCCATCGACACCACACGCCAATGCAACGCTTGTGGCGAGACCACGTCCAGTGTCCACCACTTCTGTCCCAGCTGCGGCACCAAACTCTGACCTTCTCCATCACCCCCTCCCCCGCCGTGGCCCCCCACGCCAGGCGTTTTCTCCAGCGACAGGGTCTGCGCCCGCGCGCGCGCGGCCTGGCGACCTCCCTTCTGGGAACCCTGCTGGTGCTGTGGCTGAGCCTCGGACTCCCCGGCATCGGAACGGCGCCGGCCGAAGCGGCTGAAATCCTGGGGGTGCCAGGCCCGACCCGCCTGCGGGTGGGGGATCAGAACCGGGGGTATCTCGTCGATCTGGCCTGCGTGTCGGTGGCGGAAGCCGATCGCCAACCCGCTCTGGACTGGATTCGGCGTCACGGCCCACGCGGCACCCGGGTCAACCTGCGCCCTGTGGGTCAACGCGACGGTGTGCTCGTCGCCGCCGTGCGGGTGCTCAGCAACGATCTGGATCTGGGAGAGGGGCTGGTGGCGGAAGGGCTCGCATCGTCCAGTCCCTGTTCCGAGACCACGGGGGAGGGCTGATCCCATGGCGGACAATCGCCTCGCCAAAGGCATCGTGCTGGTGCCCAGCCTGCTCCTCGGTGGCGCGTTCCTCAGCGCCGCCGCCTGGCTGGATGGCCCCGCGGCCGAAAACCGGGGCCTGGCGGTGACCCTTGGCGCCGTGTTGCTCGCGGCTGGCGTTCTCGCCCAGTTTCTGCCCAACGGCTCCCCGCCTCCACCTGCGAAAGACTCCAACCGCGAGGACGAGCCGACCCGCTGACCCCGTCGAAGGAGGATCCTGAAAGCGGAGCCTGTCCCATGCCGGAGGGTGACAGGGCGGAAGCGGAAGGTCCTTGGAGCTGCAAAGTGAGAGCAGTGCTGGAGGCCATCGTGCAGACACACTGCTCATCCCCGGAAAACCCCGCCACAACACAGCTTGTTGTGCCCCTGGCGGAGGTGGGCCTCAACTCCCTGGCCGAGGTGGGGGGGAAAAACGCCTCCCTCGGGGAGATGATCCGCTGCCTCAAGCCCGAAGGGGTGCGGGTGCCGGAGGGCTTTGCCACCACCGCCGCGGCCTATCGCCTGTTTCTGCGGGCCAATGGGCTGGCCCCGGCCCTCGACCGGGAATTGTCCACCCTGGATGGCTCCGATCTCGAGGCCCTCCGAGCCGCCGGTCAAGCCTGCCGGACGATGGTCCTCGCGGCCCGTCTGCCGGCGGAGGTGGTGGAGGCCATTCAGATCGCCTATCGCGCCATGGCCGGTCCCGACGGCCAGCCCCGGGCGGTGGCCGTGCGCTCCAGCGCCACCGCGGAGGATCTGCCGGAGGCCAGCTTTGCCGGTCAACAGGAAACGTTTCTGCATGTGGTGGGAGAGACAGCCCTGCTGGAGGCCTGCCAGCGCTGCTATGCGTCCTTGTTCACCGATCGGGCCATCTCCTATCGCCAACTCCACGGCTTCCGTCACCAGGAGGTGGCCCTGTCCATCGGCGTGCAGGAGATGGTGCGCTCCGATCTGGCCACCGCGGGCGTGATGTTCACGCTGGACACCGAAACCGGGTTCCGGGATGTGGTGCTGCTCACCGCGGCCTACGGCCTCGGGGAAAACGTGGTGCAGGGCGCGGTGAACCCGGACGAGTGGCTGATCCACAAACCCACCCTGGAGAAGGGATACGCGTCCGTGATCAGCCGCCGGCTGGGCAGCAAGGCCCTTCGCCTGGTGTACGGCGAAGGCGCACCGGGGGAGGGACGGGCGGTGCGGAATGAGGCGGTGCCGGAGGAGGAGCAGCGGCGCTGGGCCCTGACGCAAGAGGAGGTGCTGACGCTGGCCCGCTGGGCCTGCCGGATTGAGCGGCATTACAGCGAGCGGCGGGGCACGCCGACGCCGATGGACCTCGAATGGGCCAAGGACGGAATCAGCGGCGAGCTGTTCATCCTGCAGGCCCGGCCGGAAACCGTGGAATCCCGGCG
>CAYVWU010000053.1:0-1607 GCA_964455575.1 uncultured Cyanobium sp.
TGGCCATCGCAAGACCTACCGCGTCTGGGTGGAGGGTCACCCCACCCCGGACACCTTGCAACGCTGGCGGGCAGGCGTGCCCCTGGATGGGGTGGCCAGCGCCCCTGTGGTCGTGCGCCCCGTGCGACGCAGCCACCAGGCCACCTTGCTGGAGGTGAGGATGGGGGAGGGTCGCAACCGCCAGATTCGCCGCACCGCCGCCTGGCTCGGCCATCCCGTGCGGGACCTGCAGCGTCTGGCCATCGGTCCCCTGCGCCTCGGCGCCCTGGCCGAGGGCCAGTGGCGTCGCGTCGCCCCGGAGACCCTGCTGCCGCCCCCCGCCGCCGCTGACGCCTCCGCCGCCGACCCGTGATGAGCGCTCCTCCCTTTGCCTTGCGGCTGGCCCGCTGGCCGCGGCGGTTCTGGCCCGGAGCCCGCGGACAGACCCCACCCCCCCCTCCACCGCCGGATCCCCTGCGGGGGATCGGCCAGCTGCTGCGCGAGAGCCGCGAGGCCAGGGGCTGGAGCCTGCGGGATCTGGCCGAGCGCACCCGCATCAGCATCGCCGTGCTGGAAGCCCTGGAGCGCGGCTGGAAGGATCGCCTCCCCGAGGCCACCTACCTGCGCACCATGCTCCCCCTGCTGGAGCATGAACTCGCCCTGTCTCCGGGCAGCCTGGAGGCGGCGCTCCCCGCCGCCCATCAGCGCGGCGTCAAGGGCCGCGCCGACGGCCAGAGCCTGGCGGCGGCGGTCTTCTCCCCCTTCACCCTCCACTTCCTCACCCGTTGGCAGGGGACCGCGCTTTACGCCCTGCTGACCTTCGGCTTGCTGCTGGCGGTCAATCACCAGCAGCGGCGCCTGTCGACGCTGGGGGGGGTGGCCCTCACCCCGGTCCCCCTGGTGGTGGTGTCCGGGGAGGGGGTGGCGAACCGGGAGCGGCGGAGCCCGGAGGCTGAGGCCTTGCCCGAGCTTGCCGCCCTCCATCCCCTCTCCCGGGCCGCCGAGGGGGTCGCCTTCGATCTGCTGGCGCGGGAGAACCAGCGCAACAGCGCGGATGGCAGCCTTGGCGCCCTCCGGCTCACGCTGGCGGTGCCGACCCGGCTTGAGCTGCGCAGCGCCACCGGCGGCGACTGGCGCCTGGACGCCCTGCGGGGAGATCTTTCCCTGCCGGCCATTCCCCCCTTCGAGCTGCGCCTCAGCCCCCCGCCCCCGTCCGGGGCCGTGGCCTGGCGCGGCAGGCCCCTGCCGGCCGCGGCCCCGGGCCTCTACGCCGTGCCGACTCCCGCCCCCGCGCGCTGATCCCGCTGCTGGTGGTGGGCCATGTCGGCGTAGCCCTTGAGGGGGCCGGCCAGGGTGTCCAGCGGACGATCCAGCCGCCAGCACCAGTTCCCCGCGCCGGTGGTGCCGGGGGTGTTGAACCGTGCCTCATCCCCCAGTTCCAGCAGATCCTGCAGGGGAACCACCACCAATTCCGCCCTGGAGCGCAGCGCCACCTCCAGCAGTTGCCAGCCCGGAGCCCGCACCTCCCCCCCCACCAGCGCGGCCACCTGATGCCGGGTGCCCTCATCGAGGCCGCGCCACCAGCCGACCGTGGTGGCGTTGTCGTGGGTGCCGGTGTACACCACCCA
>CAYVWU010000053.1:1707-13330 GCA_964455575.1 uncultured Cyanobium sp.
GTGGTGGCCTCCCCCGGCACGCTCCAATACGACTCCAGGGCGCGGAAGTGGTCCAGCCGCAGCATATCGAAGAGCGTCAGCTGGCGCTCCAGCCGCTGCAGCCACCAGCGGAATCCCGTCAGGCGATGCACCCACCAGCGGTAGACGGGCGTTCCCCAGAGCTGGCCGGTGGCGGAGAAATAATCGGGCGGCACGCCGCTTTGGGTCAGCAGGCGTCCGCGACGATCCAGGGAAAACAAGCCTCGGCGGCTCCAGGCTTCGGCGCTGTCGTGGGCGACGTAGAACGGCAGGTCGCCGAACAGGGTCACCCCCCGCTGCCGGGCCTGCTCCTGCAGGCGCCCCCACTGGCGCTGCAGCTGCCATTGCACCAGCGCCTCCGCCAGCAGGGCCTCCCGCTCCTCCCGGGCCACGGCGCGCAGCGCCCGCCAGGACCGCCGCACCAGGGGCTCCGGCCACTCCCACCACGGCCGCAGCCGCTGCCGCTGGCGCAGGGTCATGAACAGACAGTGGTCGGGCAGCCAGGAGCGCTGCTGGCGACTCCAGAGGCGGAAGGCCTCCCGCGCCTCGGCCCCCTGCTCGGGCCAGCGCCGGGCCAGGGCCTGAGCCAGTCCCCGGGAGCGTTCGGCGGCGGTCGCCGGGCACAGCTGCCGCGGGCTCCCCTCCGGCAACCCCCGCAGGTCGCTGGCCTGAACGGCTCCCTCCGCCAGCAGATCCTCCCCGTCCAGCAGCCAGGGATTGAGGGCTGACCCGCTGGGGGAGCTGTAGGGCGAGCCCTGGCCATCGGTGGGGGACAGGGGCAGCACCTGCCAGACGCCAACTCCCGCGGTGGCGAGGAGCTGGATCCAGGCCCGGGCCTGCCCCCCGAGGGTGCCGCAGGCCGGGGTGCCGGGCAGGGACGTCGGGTGGAACAACACCCCGGCGGAGCGGTGGCGTGCCGGTTCAGCGGAGGGGGGAGCCGGGGGGGAGGCGGTCACGAGGAGGGGAGGCGATAGCGGGCGATGATGCGCTGGGCAAAGGCCGGGATGTGCCGCTCCACCATGGCGCCGTGGTTCCTCCTGAGCCAGAGGGCATTGCGGGTGAAGTGGGAATCGATGGAAAACTTGCCGTATTCCAGCCCCTGGGGACCGAAGCGCTGGACAAACCAGCCCACCAGCTCCGCCAGCCACATCGGCAGCCGCACGGCTTTGTCATAGGCGTCGATGCCCTGCTGCACGGCCTGGCGCCGATCGCCGCGGCTGCTCACCGGGGCGGTGTCCAGCTCGGACTCCACCAGGTCGAGCAGCTGCTGGCCGCGGGGATTGCGCACCACGAGCCACTGCCGCCCGAAGGTGGCGCCCATGTAGCCCACCACCAGATCCGCGCCGGCGTTGGTGTAGTCAAAGCAGCTCAGGCAGCTCGGGGCGAAGACGTCCTTCAAGGTGGGGGTGTCGAGCCCGAAGAAGGGAACGGTCTCCTCCGTGCCATCGGCATGGCGGAAGTGGATCCGGAAATCCTGCATGAATTCGTAGTGCACCACCGTGTCCGGCGAGCGGCTGGCGCTGTTGAGAAAGGTCCGCAGCCCCTCCCGGCTGACGTTGTCCACGCAGGGCAGACCCAGCACGTGGAGCGACTCCAGGGGAAGGGTGGCCTCCACCGCCCGCAGGGCCTGCACCTGGCAGCCCACCCCGATGGCCAGCAAGCGCCGGATGCCGCTCCCCGGCAGCTGCTCCAACACCTTCAGGTTGGGGGAGAGGGTGGGCTTGTTCACCCGCGCCGCCAACACCTCCTCCGGAGTGCGGGCCAGGATCGGCACCGGCGTGAAGCGATCCTCCGCACTCGCCCGCACGCACAGCACGGCATCCACCAGGCCGGTTTCCAGGGCGCGCGCGCCGATCCGGCTGACGATGCCGGTCCATTGGGCGCCGTCGATCGGGGCGCGCAGGCGGGCGGTGAGCATGCGCTGCTGCACGCCGAAATACAGCTCGTTCTCCTCATCCAGCTGGCGCGTGCGCCCATGGCTGGCCAGCTCCATGGCATCCATGTGCTGATCGAGGAACGCGCAGGCCTGGCGCACGTAGGCCACCCAGCGGGTGTCGCACAAGCCGCAGTCGCTGCAGAGGTCCTTGGCGGGACGGACGCTGTCCGGGGGCAGGGGGCGGGCGCGCAGGTGGGCCCGGGCGTCAGCGGGAAGGAGGGAGGGAGAGGAAGGCTCGGCGGCAGTCAAGACGGAGGCGCGTTGGGGCCCGCGCTCAACCTATCCGCTGGGGCGGCGCGGCGGGGGCGCCCGCTGACGTCCTTGCGTCGGGGGCGGTCGTCGTGCACGGGCTGGCGTCCCGCTTTGGCCGCCTTCGGTTGCCGCGGAAGTTTTTCAGTCGGTGAATTCCTTCAGTCAAAGTGGGTGCACGTTCGCTAACTCCGGCTCCCATGGCCGCACGTCGGGCCCGTCGCTCCTCCTCCTCCCCCTCGCGCCCGGACGGTGCCGACGCGGCCCGGTCTCCCCGGCGCTGGGCGTGGCCGGGCTGGGGGATGGCGGGCCTGGCCGTGGTGGGCGCGGTGGCGGGCAGCGGGGCGCTGGCGCTGGTCTGGCCCAAGCCCGACCGCTCCGTGGCCCTTCGGGAGGAGGTCACGGCGGCGACCCTGGCCCCCAAGCCACGGGATTCCATCACCGTGCTCGTCATCGGCAGTGACGCCGACACCCTCGGTGGCCCCACCAACCGGGCCGCGCCCGCGGGACCGGCCAACAGCGACAGCCTCCTGCTGGTTCGGGTCAATCGCAAGGGTCCCCTGCAGGTGCTGCAGCTCCCCTCCGAACTGGCCCTCTCCCTGCCGGGACGCTCGGAACCGATGGCCCTGGGGGAGGTCTATCGCCAGGGCGGCGTGCAGCTGACGCGCGAGGTGGTGCGTGAGCTTCTGGACCTGAAGGACGCGGCCCCGGAGCGCTTCATCGTTGTGCCGCGGGAGGCGCTGAGGACGCTGGTGGATGGCGTGGGCGGGGTGGAGGTGAGCCCCCCGCGGCGCATGGCCTACAAGGACAAGAGCCTGGGTTACACCATCGACCTGCAGAGCGGCCTGCAACGGCTGTCGGGGGCGAAGGTGGAGCAGATGGTGCGCTTCCGCGACAAGTGGTTGGGGGAAGCGGGCCGCCGGGCCAACCAGCAGGTGGTGCTCCAGGGCCTGCGGGACCAGATGACGCAACCGGGCAAGCTGGCCCAGCTGCCCGCCCTGGTCTCCACCTGGTCCAGCCAGGTGGAGACCAACCTCACCCCTCGGGAGATGCTGAGCCTGCTGGCCTCCGCCCTGGACAGGCCGGGACCGATGCAGATCCAGACCCTGCCGCTGAAGCCGGCCACCAAGGAGTTCGGCCCCCTGCGGCAGCTGGAGGCCAGCGCTCCTCGCCCCCTCTGGCCCATGCCCTGAGCGCGTCCGCCCCTCAGCCCTCAAGCGCGGCTGACCAGGGGTGATCGAGCTCCCGCCAGCGGCGCGACAGGAGGTCGATCACCCCCTGGGCGCTCTCCTCCCGGTCGCTCTCGTCCCGCTCTTCCCCATCCATTCCGGTCCGCCGCGGCTCCTCCTCCAGCGCGCCGAGCCAGGGCAGGCCATCCCGGCGCCGCTGATCGGGGCTCCATGGCCCGCCCCACTGCACCAGCCCCAGCAGGGGCACCCGCCAGTGGTGGAGCAGCGCCACGGTGGAGGCGGCGGCGCCGCTGGGGAGCTGGCCTTCAGCGATGACCAGCAGCGCGGGTTGGCGCCAGGCTCCCAGCGCCTCCGCCCAGGTGCCGCCCGCGTCCAGGGGGCGGCCGGGATCGAGGGGAAGGCTGGCCAGCCAGCCCTCCGGGGAGGCCTGCAGGCGCTGGAGCTGACCCAGGGGGTCCTGGGGCGCGTCGATGGCGCGCCGGGCCAGGCCGAGGCCCTCGGCCAGCCGGCGGGTGGCCAGGGCGTTGGCGCTGTCGGGGCGTTGCATCCGGGCATCCAGGCCCGCGCCCACCACAACGGCCCGCGGCGCGGCGGCGGCGGCCAGGGAGACCGCCGGGGAGGAGGCGTTGAGGGCGTCAAAAACGCCGCGGGCAGAGGGCGATCGGGCCGGCATCCGTGAATCCCTGGCGATGGGTGGGGGGCTCGGAGAGAGGCCTGAGCGGGCACGCTCCTACGATCTACTCTGCCGCGTGCAGCCCCAGCCCGCCGTGACCACCTTTTCCCCCACTGAACGGCTGGAGACCAGCAGCGCCAACCTGCACGCCTCCCACGACACTCGGCGTCTGCGGTTGTTCAGCGGCAACTCCAATCCGGAGCTGTCTCGGGAAATCGGGGCCTACCTGGGAATTCCCGATGGACCCAGGGTGATCAAGCGTTTCGCCGATGGAGAACTTTATATCCAGATCCAAGAATCGATCCGTGGTTGTGATGTGTTTCTCATCCAGCCAACCTGTGCGCCGGTGAATGATAATTTGATGGAGTTGCTGATCATGGTTGATGCCTGCCGCCGCGCCTCGGCTCGCCAGATCACGGCGGTGATTCCTTATTATGGTTATGCCAGAGCGGATCGCAAAACCGCCGGCCGCGAGTCCATCACCGCCAAGCTCGTCGCCAATCTGCTCGTGCAATCCGGTGTGGATCGCGTGTTGGCGATGGATCTTCATTCGTCGCAGATCCAGGGGTATTTCGACATCCCCTGCGACCATGTCTTTGGTTCACCAGTGTTGGTGGACTATCTCAGTACCCTGCGGCTGGAGGATTTGGTTGTCGTCTCTCCGGATGTGGGCGGCGTGGCCCGGGCCCGCGGCTTTGCCAAGCAGATGAAGGATGCCCCTCTGGCCATCATCGACAAGCGCCGATCCGGACACAATGTCGCCGAGAGTCTCACGGTCATCGGTGATGTGGCCGGCAAGACAGCGGTCCTGATCGACGACATGATCGACACCGGCGGCACCATCTGCCAGGGGGCCAAGTTGCTGCGCCGTTGCGGGGCCGCCCGGGTGTTGTGTTGCGCCACCCACGCGGTGTTTTCTCCCCCGGCCATCGAACGTCTGTCTGAGCCGGGCCTGTTTGAGATGGTGGTGGTGACCAACAGCATTCCCGTTCCGCCGGAGCGCATGTTTGACCAGCTCAAGGTGCTCTCCGTGGCCAATATCATGGGTGAAGCGATCTGGCGCATCCACGAGGAAAGCTCTGTGAGCTCCATGTTTCGTTGAGCCTTCCCCGCCCCACCGGATGACCGCCGTGTCTGTCACGCCCCCGCGTTCGCGGCGCTCCACCCTGACGCGGCGCTCCACCCTGACGCGGCGCTGGGCCTCCCTGCTGGCCGCCGGCGCCGTGGCGAGCGGCCTTCCCCTACCGGCCCTGGCCCAGTCCGGCCTGCTTCCCCAGCCCATGCGGCACCGGATCGGGGTCTGGCTGACCAACAGCCCCAGCCCCCTCTACTACGACGCGGGCCGCCTGCAGCAGGCCGTGCGCGAGCTGGCCGACGCCGGCTTCAACACCCTCTATCCCAATGTCTGGAGTCGCGGCACCACCTTTCACCGGAGCCGCTGGGCGCCGATCGAGCCCGCCTTGGCGCAGGTGAATGCCGACCTGGATCCGATCTGTCGCCTGACGCGGGAGGCCCAGGCCCGGGGCATGCAGGTGGTGCCCTGGTTTGAGTACGGCCTGATGGAGCCGGCCGACGCGCCGGTGGTGCAGGCCAATCCCGACTGGCTGCTGCGCCGCGCCGATGGCAGCGCGATGTACGCCATGCACGGCGCCAACCTGCAGACCTCCCCCCTGAAGGATCTGCGGGTCTGGCTCAATCCCGCCCATCCCGGGGTGCGGCAGCGCTTCATCGGTCTGATCGCCGAGATCGTGCAGCGCTGTGGCGTGGATGGCATCCAACTGGATGATCATTTCGCCTGGCCCGTCGACCTCGGCTACGACGACACCACCCGGGCGCTCTACCGCGCCCAGACCGGTCGCGAGCCCCCGCGGGATCCCACGGATCGCTATTGGATGCGCTGGCGGCGCCAGCAGCTCACCAGCCTGCTGCGGGATCTGCGCACGCGCATTCAGCAGGTGTCCGGCGCCCGGCGGCTGGTGATCAGCCTTTCGCCGGGGCCCTTCCGTTTTGCTTACAACCAGTGGCTGCAGGACTGGGAGCTCTGGGCCCTGGGGGGATTGATCGACGACCTGGTGGTGCAGAACTACGCCTATTCCGTGCGGGGCTTCGCCAAGGATCTCGACCAGCCGGCCCTGATCAAGGCCCGGGGCTGGGGGATCCCCGTGGAGATCGGCCTCCTCGCCGGCTTCGGGGGCCGCACGACCGACATGGCCACCCTGAGCCAGAAGGCGAATCTGGCCCTGAGTCGGGGCCATGGCGTGATCTATTTCTATTGGGAAGGCCTCTGGGGCAAGTTCGCCGGGGCGGAGGGCCCCGCCTACCGGCAGGCGGTCTTTGGCCAGCTGCACCGCCAGGCCCTGGGCCCGGGAGGGCCGAGCGCGCCGCCGCCGCTGATCCCGGCCACGCGGCCCCGGGGACGGTCGTCCTTCCCCCTGCTCCCGCCGCCGCCGCCGCCGCCGGCCTTGGTCCCGACCTTCCCGGGCGCCATCGAGTGAGCCCCTGGCGGCGAATCAGCCCCCCTGAACCCCTGCCGCCTCCGCAGCGGGTTCCTCTCCGGTCGCGCCCTCACCGGGGGGCCAGCCGTCCCATCTCCCAGCCCTTCACCAGCCGATAGACCACCGGCACGACGAACAGGCTGAGAAACGTGGCCACAAACAGGCCGCTGAAGACGACCGTGCCGATGCTGATGCGGCTGGCGGCGCCGGCCCCGCTGGCGAACAGGAGCGGAAGAAAGCCCACCAGAGAGGAGATCGCCGTCAGCAGGATCGGCCGCAGGCGGGCCACCGCGGCCCCATGGATGGCCTCGAGCAAGGGCAGGCCCTGGCGCAGGCGCTGGTTGGCGAATTCCACGATCAGGATGCCGTTCTTGGCGGCCAGGCTCACCAGCACCAGCAGGCCCATCTGCCCGTAGACATCGAGCGGCAGCCCCCGGGCGGCCAATCCCAACACCGCGCCCAACAGGGCGAGGGGAACGGTGACGAGGATGATCACCGGGTCGAGCACGTTCTCGTAGAGCGCCGCCAGCACCAGGCCCATCACCAGCGTGCCGAGCACGAAGGCCCGGAGATTGCCGCCGCTGGAGCGGGCCTCCTCCCGGGCCAGACCCACCCACTCCAGCTCCAGGGCGTCGTTGTCGCGCGCGCGCACCAGGTTGTCCAGCAGGGCCATCGCCTGGCCGGTGCTCACGCCAGGGCGGGGCAGGGCCTGCACCGAAATCGAGCGGAGCAGGCGGGAGTGCTGGATCGTCATCGGTCCGGTGCCGCTCTCCAGGCGCACCACCTGGGCCAGGGGGATCAGGGTCCCGTCCCGGGAGCGCACCCGCAGGCTCAGCACGTCGGAGGCCTGGCTCCGGGCCGCCCCATCGAGCTGCACGATCACCCGGCGCACCTGGCCGTCCTCAAAGGAATCGTTGACGTAGTCGCTGCCGAAGCTGGAGCGAAGCAGGTCCACCACATCGGCCAGATCCACCCCCAAAGAGGCCATTCGCAGACGGTCGGGCACCAGGCGCAGCAGGGGCGAGCCGGCGGAGAAGCGGGTGGACACCCGCTCAAAGGCGGGGCGGCCCCCCAGGGTGAGGGCCTGGGCTTCCGCCAGGAAGCCCCGCACCTCCGCCTCGAAGCGCTCCAGCCCCAGCTGGCCATTGCTGGCGTCGAGCAGATCCAGCTGCAGGCCCCCCTCCGAGCCGAAGCCCCGCACCGTGGGCGCCTCGCTGAGCTGCACCACCCCGTCCTTCACCCGGCGACGCAGCTCCTTCTTGATCCGCTCGCCCACGGCGGCGGTGCTCTGGTCGGCCCGGGGGCGCTCCCGGATCGGCACCAGCCGCAGAAAGATCTGCCCCTTGTTGGGGCTGCTGTCCTCAAAGGAGCGCCCGGCGAAGAAGTTGCCACTGGCCAGGAGGGGCTCCTGACGGGCCACCTCCCGCACCTGCGCCAGCACGGCCTGGGTGCGCACCAGGGCGGAGCCTTCGGGCAGCAGCACGACGCCCCGCAGCTGGCCGGTGTCCTCCTGGGGGATGAAGGCGGTGGGGCGGGCGCGCAGGGCGGCGGTGGTGAGCAGCAGGCCCGCCAGCAGGAGGGCGAGCACGACCCGCCGGCGCGCCAACGCCTGATCCAGCAGGCGGCCGTAGGGCGCCTCCAGGGCCTCCAGCCAGCGGCGGGGGCGATCGATCCAGCGTTTCAACCAGGCGGGTTCCCGCTGGTCGGCATGCAGCAGCCGGCTGGCGGCGACCGGCGTGAAGGTGAGGGCGTTGATGGTGGAGAAGGCGATGGCCCCGCTGATCGTCAGCGCGATCGGCCCGTAGAGGCGCCCGAGGCTGCCCTCCATCCCCAGCACCGGCAGGAACACCACCACGAGCACCAGGGAGGTGGCGATGACGGCGTTGCCCAGCTCCGCCATGGCGTCCCGCGCGGCCCGCAGGGCCGGAGTGCCCGCTTCCATCCGCCGGCCGATGTCCTCGCTGACGACGATCGCGTCATCCACCACCAGCCCGGAGGCCAGCACCATCCCGAAGAGGGAGAGGGTGTTGATGGAGGTGTCCGTGAGCCGCAACACCGAGAGGGAGCCGATCAGGGCGACGGGCACCGCCGCGGCGGTGATCAGGGCCAGGCGGCTGTTGCCCAGGCCGAGCAGCAACACCACGAACACCAGCAGCACGGAATCCCGCAGGGCCTCCACGGCACCATCGATGCTGGTGCGCACGGTTTCGGCCTCATCGACGATCACCTGCATCGCCACCCCCGGCGGGAAGCGGGGGGCGATCTCCTCCAGGGCCTTCCGCAGGGCTTCGCGCACCTCCAGGGCATTGCTGCCATCCCGCTGATAAACCGCCACGGAGACCGTGCGCTCGCCCCGCAAGTTGGTGGCCAGGGATTCGTAGCTCTCCGTGCCCAGGTCCACCCGGCCCACATCCTTCAGCAGGGTGACGCCGCCATCGGGTCCGCGACCCACCACCAGCGCCTCGAACTCCCGCACCGACCGCAGCCGCCCCTCCATCCGCAGGGGCAGCACCATCACCTGCTCGGCGGGGGAGGGAGCGTCGCCGACCTGGCCCAGGGCGGCCAGCACGTTCTGATCCTCCAGGGCCTGGCGGATGTCCCCGATGGTGAGGTTGCGCTGCTCCAGGCGGGCCGGATCGAGCCAGAGCCGGAAGGCCACGGGACTGCCGCCGAAAAAGCCCACCTCCCCGACCCCCGGCACGCGCCGCAGCCGATCCCGCACCACCTGATCCACCCAGCCGCTCAGGAAGGTGTCGCGGAAGCTGGTGGCATCGGCGCTGAAGCTCAGCACCAGGAGGAGGTCGTCGGAGCCCCGCTGCACCTGCACGCCGAAGCGGGCCACCTGGGCGGGCAGCTGGCGGGCCACCGTGGTGGCCTGGTTCTGGGTGTTGATCTGGTTGATTTCAGGGTTGCCGCCGCTGAAGACCAGGGAGATGGAGCTGCCGTTGGCGGAGCTGGTGGAGCGGATGGAATCGAGGCGCTCCAGGCCGTTGAACTGCTTCTCCAGCAGGTTGGTCACCCCCTGCTCCACCGTCTCGGGACCGGCGCCTGGATAGCTGGCGCGGACGCTGACGCGGCTGTTGGCGATCGGCGGCAGGTTTTCCACCTGCAGCGACGGCAGGCTCACCACCCCCGCCAGGAGGATGAGCAGGCTGAGCACCATGGTGAGCACCGGGCGCCCGAGGAAGGGATCGGCAATCGACTTCAAGGCCATCCCCGGGAGAGGTCGCGCGGCGGTGAGGGTCGATCCTGGCAGTCCCGCCGCCGGCCTGGCGGCTGGGGGATCGTCAAGGGGTGCGCGCGGCGGGTGCGGCCTTCTCCTGGCTCAGCGAGGCGGCCTGGGCCGCGCTCAGCCGCCCCGCCTGGAGGAGCACCTCGGTGATGCGATCGATGTGAAGCACGGGATGGAGGCGATAGCCCGCCGCCTCCAGGCGTCCGCGACCGTCGTGGTCCGCGGTGACGCCATGGTCGATGAAGACGACGACATCGGACACCTTCAGTCCGGAACTCTCCAGCTTGGCGATGCCCTCCAGCACGCTGCCGCCGCTGATCAGGATGTCGTCCACCACCACAGCGGTTTCGCCCTCCTGAAAGTCGCCCTCGATCAGGCGCCTGGCGCCATGGGCCTTCACCTCCTTGCGGGGATAGATGAGCGGTTTGTGCAATTGCAAGGAGAGCCCGGTGGCGGTGGGCAGGGCGCCATAGGGAATGCCGGCGATGCGATCGAAGCGGAGCCCCTCCAGCCGGGCGGCATAGGCGTGCAGCACGCGATGGAAGAGGTTGGGATCGGAAATGATCTGGCGCAGATCGATGTAGTAGTTGAAGATGGCGCCGGAGGCTTGTTTGTATTCGCCGAACAGCAGGCAGCCCAGATCAAAGAGATCCAGGATCAGGCGCTCCATGAGCTCGGCGGTCGTCGCGGTTGGCAACCAGACGCTGCAGCGATCGTCCGAATCGCGCCGCAGCCGCGTTTGCCGGTGGGCTTCGATGCGGGCCTTGAGCTGGGCGGCCCGCTCCTCCGTGTCGTCCTCCACCAGCAGGTTCTGCGGAAGAGGGAGGAGGAGGCCATCGGCCGCGTCGGTCAGGCCCGCCTCCAGCAGGGCATCAAGGCGATCCTCCTCGGCCCAGAGGCTGCGGAGGATCAGGAAGCGCTCGGGCGCCACGGCTCGCACCCGGGCCAGGATGGCCGGATCGCTCGTGCCCACCTCCAGCAGCAGTTGCTCGGGGGTTCCCCAGCGTTGCGCCTCGCGCACGATCCGCAGAAACAGGGGATCCACCTCATTGGGGTGGTGCTGAAACTCCCGCGCCGCGGGATTGGAGCTGTGGCAGGTCACCACCACCGCCTTGTCGGGGTGGAGCAGAAAGGGGGCGGCGATGTCCTGCCCGGGCAGGGGGGACAGGGTGACCGCATCGGCGCCGAGATCGCGGAAGAGATAGTTGGCCAGGGCGGAGGAGCTGTTCAGGTCGCCGTGCTTGGCATCGACGATCAGGGGGGTGCCGAGGGGCACGAGCTCCCGCACCTCCCGCAGCAGCTCCAGGCCGATGGGGCCCAGGGCCTGGTAGAAGCCGAGGCTGGGTTTGTAGGCGCAGACGTGGTCGCCGGTGGCTTCGATCACCGCCTTGATCCAATGGCGAGCCTGGGAGAGGAAGGAGCGCCCCGCCATGCCGCGGCGCAGCGCCCAGCTCTGCAGCATCTCCGGATTGGGATCCAGACCGGTCACCAGGAGGGACTGCCGTGCGGCGATGGCATCGGTGAGCTGGAGGAAAAACCCCATCAAGCGCCTGGTGCGACGACACGTTGATAGGCCGCCGGGATCCGGCGACGCGAGCGGGTGACACAGCTCTTATTGCTTGTGCCGGAATCGGCGCCGCCCTCAGCCCGCCTGGATGTGCGGATAGGCCGGCTCCCAGCGCTCCCGGCGCAGGCAGGCCAGCGCCTCCTCCGGCGTCGAGGCCCGCGTGGCCAAGCCTTCCGCCAGGGCCGCCAGCGCCACGGCCTCCGCCACGCGCTCGGACACGGCGCGCACCTCCTGGAGGGAGGGCATCAGGGAGGCCTCGGGAT
>CAYVWU010000054.1:0-13240 GCA_964455575.1 uncultured Cyanobium sp.
GAATGATCAGCTTGGCCATGGCATAACCAGGCGCTGCCTTTCCTCCAAAAATCACTGTGCGCGGCACCATCCCGTCAGTGTCGCCGTTCTTGATGCGTAGATATTGCGCCACGATCTGCAGGGCGTTGAGGTGCTGACGCTTGTATTCATGAATGCGCTTGACCTGCACGTCAAACAATGAGGCTGGATCCACCAGTACCCCGGTGTGGCTGTGAATGTAGTTGGTGAGCTCACGCTTGACAGCCAGCTTGGTGGCCTGCCAGCGCTCCAGAAAACCACCATCCTCCGCCAACGGTTCCAGTTTCCGCAGCTGCTCAAGATCGGTCACCCAGCCCTCACCCACGGCCTCGGTGAGCAGGGACGCCAATTGCGGGTTGGCAAGGGCCACCCAGCGCCGTGGTGTCACGCCATTGGTGACATTGATGAATTTCTCGGGCCAGATGGCCGCAAAATCCGGGAAAAGATCACTTTTGACCAATTGGCTGTGCAAGGCCGCCACCCCATTGACGTGGTGGGAGGCCACCGTGGCCAGATGGGCCATGCGCACCGCCTTGCCGCCGTCCTCGTCGATGATGGAGACCCGCCGCAGAATCTGTTCGTTGCCTGGATATTTCAGGCGCACCTGCTGCAAAAAGCGTCGGTTGATCTCATAGATCAATTCCAGGTGCCGAGGCAGGAGGCTGCCGAACAGATCCAACCCCCATTTCTCCAGAGCCTCTGGAAGCAGGGTGTGATTGGTGTATGAAATGCTGCGCCGGGTGATGTCCCAGGAGGTCTCCCAATCCAGATGCTTGTCATCGAGCAGCAGGCGCATCAATTCAGCCACCGCGATTGCCGGATGGGTGTCGTTCAGCTGGATGGCCCAGTGGTCAGGAAACTCCTGGATCGGCAGACCCCGCATGTCGAGGCTGCGGATCATGTCCTGCAGGGAGCAGCTGACAAAGAAATGCTGTTGCTTGAGCCGCAGGCGCCGGCCCTCATCGGTGCCGTCATTGGGATACAGCACCTTGGACAAGGTTTCGCTGGCGACTTTTTCCTCGACAGCGCCGTAGTAGTCGCCAATGTTGAAGGCATAGAAATCAAATGATTCCGTGGCGTCTGCCCGCCACAATCGCAGCCTGTCGCAGGTGTTGACGCGATAGCCGAGCACCGGCACGTCATGGGGAACGCCAATCGCGTGCTCCGCGGGAATCCAGCGCACCCTGTAGGTGCCGTGGTCATCCTGATACGGCTGCGTGCGACCACCGAAGCCCACGAAGCAGGCCTGGTCGGCATGGGGAATCTCCCAAGGCCAGCCCGCCTTGAGCCATTTGTCGGTGATCTCCACCTGCCAGCCGTCGCGAATCAGCTGGTCGAAAATGCCGAACTCGTAACGGATTCCATAGCCTGTCGCAGGAATCTCCAGGGTCGCCAAGGATTCCAGGAAGCAAGCGGCCAGTCGACCCAGGCCGCCATTGCCCAGCCCCGGCTCCTCTTCGACCTCAAGAATTTCATCGATGTTGTTGATGCCAAACCGCCGCAGGGCCTCCTCCGCCTCGCGCTGGATGCCCAGCATGAGCAGGTTGTTGCTCAGCTGCGGGCCGATCAGAAATTCGGCGGAAAGGTAGGCCACCACCCGCGTGGGCGTGGCGGAAATGGCCTCGTTGCCCGCCAGATAACGCGTCATCAGCCGATCGCGCACCGCATAGCTGAGAGCCATGTAGAGGTCGTGGCGACTTGCCGTGGGCGCCAGCTTGCCGAGCGTGTAGAAGAGGTGCTCGGTCATGCCGTCGAACACATCTTCGGCGAGGAGTCCGCTGCGATCGGCGTCGGCGTAGCAGCCGGGGGTGGGAAGACGCAGGTTGCGGGGCTGTTGGATCGTCATGTTCGGCGTCTTCTGACGATGTGTCCGAGGCGTTACCATTCGACCGTAGCGGCAGCCGCTCCTTTCGTCCCGAGGGATTGCGGGCTTGACACCGGCTTCCCCCGAACCGATGGCCTCTCCCTAGCATCCAGCCGCTGTTTCGTGCCGAGCCTGGTTCCTTTGGATTCCTCCGGTGACGCCGCTTGGCGGTTCGCGGGCCACCCCGTGCACACCCTGCGGCGAGCCCCCGCGTCGCCGGAGGGACCTGCCCTCCTTCTCGTCCATGGGTTCGGGGCGTCCACCGACCACTGGCGTCACAATGTGCCCGCCCTGGCGAGGCGTCACGAGGTGCACGCCCTCGATCTCCTCGGCTTCGGGCGCAGCGCCAAACCCCAGGGCCTGCCTTACGGCGGCGACCTCTGGCGCGATCAACTGGTGGCCTACGTGCGGGAACGGATCGGCCGTCCCACCGTGCTGGTGGGCAACTCCCTCGGGGGCTACGCCGCCCTGGCGGCCGGGGCGGCCCTGAGCGCGGCAGCCGCGACCGGCGAGGAGCCCTCCCTGGCGGCCGGGGTGGTGCTCCTCAATGCCGCCGGGCCCTTCAGCGAGGACCAGGTGGAGCCCCGCGGCTGGGGCGCCATCGCGCGACGCACCATCGGCGGGGCGATCCTGTCCAGCCTCCCCGTGCAGCGCCTGCTGTTTGAAAACCTGCGCCGGCCCGCCACGGTGCGGCGCACCCTGGAGCGGGTCTACGTGGACCGCACCAACGTGGATGAGGCCCTGGTGGAATCCATCCTGCGGCCCTCCCGGGATCCTGGCGCCTTCGGCGTGTTCCGCACGGTGTTTGACATCCCTCGCGGGGAGCCTCTGGATGCCCTGTTCTCCGAGCTCAGGGCTCCGCTCCTGCTGTTGTGGGGGCTGCGGGATCCCTGGATGAACGCCGAGGGTCGTCGCCTGAGCTTCGCCCGTCACGCGCCGCCCCACACCAGCGAGGTGATCCTGGAGGCCGGCCATTGCCCCCACGACGAGGTTCCCGATCAGGTGAACGCCGCCCTGTTGGACTGGCTGCAGACCCTTCCCCCCGCCACCCCCTGCCCGCCATGACCCTGACCCGGGAGGCCTCCCCTTACCCCCACTGGCGCTTCACCCATCCCACCTGCGGCGACGCCCTGCGTCTGGTGCCCGAACGGGGGGGGCTGGTGACGGGCTGGACCAGCGGCGGCCGGGAGTGGCTCTATCTCGACGAGGCCCGCTTCGCCGATCCCGCCCTCTCCGTGCGCGGTGGCATCCCGGTGCTGTTTCCCATCTGCGGCAATCTTCCCGGGGATCGCCTGCCCCTTCCCCAGGGCGATGCCACCTTGCGCCAACACGGCTTTGCCCGTGATCTCCCCTGGAGCCTGGAGCCCCTGGCCGATGGCGGGGGCGTGGCCCTCACCCTGGCGGATGACGCAACCACCCGCGCCGCCTATCCCTTCGCCTTTCAAATGCGGCTGGAGCTGCGTCTCAGCCCCGGCACCCTCATTCTGGCTGCCCGCGTCAGCCACAACGGCCCGCCGGAGGCGCCGCCGATGCCCTTCTCCCTCGGGTTTCACCCCTATTTCCGCGTGGACGATCCCGCCGCGGTGACGTTGGAGGGGTTTCCGGAGCGCTGCTTTGACCACCTCAGCCAGACGGAGGTGACCACGGCCAGCCAGTGGGAGCGCCTGGGAGCGGGGGTGGATCTGCTGGCCCGGCCGCGGGGTTCAGTCGTGGCCCTTCGCGATCCGGTGGCGGGCACCACCCTCGAACTGGAGCTCACCGCGCCGCTCGATCGGGTCGTGGTCTGGACCGATCCGCCGCGCCCCATGGTCTGCCTGGAGCCCTGGAGCGGTCCCCGTGGCGCCTTGATCAGCGGCGATGGCCGCCTCACCCTCGCGCCCGGTGAGAGCCGCGAGCTCGTCTGCCGTTACCGGGTGACGACGGACTGAGCCGGAGCGGCCACCCCTGGCAGGCGCCCCGGCGCCAGCTGGCCTTTCGGGTCGAATTCCCTCTTGACCGCCTCGATCAGCGCCTTGGCGGGGGCATCCCGCCAGGGGGCCAGGTCCGACTCCGGCGGCTGGCGCAGCACGGTGAGAAAGCCTCCCAGCTCCTGGCAGCGGGCCCGCAAGGCCTCCACCCGGCTGGCTGGGAGCGGCTCGTCGCACCAGGCCAGCCCGAGGCCGCTGCCGGCGCCGAGTTCCAGCTTGAGCGCGTCGGTGGTGCCGGCCTCCAGAAGCCGGGGGGTGGAGGCCGGATTCACGCCGAGGCGCAGCAGCCAGGCTGGCGCGGGCTGCTGGAGGTCTCCGCCGCGGCCCTCCTGCAGCAAGGCCTCCACCTCCATGGCGGACCGCCGTTGGCTGGACACCGGGCCCATGGCCGCCACCGCGTCCAGCTGGTCCTGAAGGCTGTGCGCCTCCACGCTGGCCAGGGTGATCAGCAGGGTCGGCGCCGCGCCCAGCCCCGCCGCCCCCGCCAAGGCGGCGCTCCACCAGTCGATGCGCTCCGGAGCGAGGGTGGAGCGCAGCAGGGCGCGGCGGACCGCGCTCAAGGCCTCCAGATCGCCCTGCAGCAGCAGCCCCGCCCGGTGCGGAGGCAGGGGCATGGTGCGCAGGGAGACCTCCGTGATCAGGGCCAGGGATCCCCAGCTGCCCGCCAGCAGGCGCATCAGGTCGTAGCCGGCCACATTTTTCACCACCCGCCCCCCGGCCCGAGCCGCCGTGCCGTCGGCGCGGAGCAGGGCCACGCCGATCAACTGGTCCCGCAGGCCGAGATAGCGCTGGCGAAAGCCCCCCGCCATGCCCCGGGCCACCAGGCCGCCGATGCTGCCGCCCCCTCGGGGGCCGGCCGGGTCGGCCAGAGGATGCCAACCCCATGGGGGATCCACCGCCAGCCATTGGCCGTGGGCTTCGAGCACCCGCTGCACCTCCGCGAAGGGGAGACCCGCCTCCACGGTGATCGTGAAATCGCCGGGATTGTGCTCCACGATGCGGTTCAGGCGGGCCACGCTCAGGGGCTCGCAGGGCTGGCGCGGTGGCGGGCCCCAGTCGAGGCGGCTGGCCAGCCCGGCGGGCAGCCAGGGGGTGCCCGCCCGGTGCAGGTCGCGCACCAGGTCGGGCAGCTCGTCGCGGGAGGGTTGCTTCACGGCACGATGGTGCCATGGCAGAGCCCCGCCTGAAGATCGTCGTGCTGGACGACGATCCCACTGGATCCCAGACCCTCCATGGCTGCCCCCTGCTGTTGCGCTGGGATCCCGCCGCGCGGGCCTGCGGCCTGCGACAACCCTATCCCGTTCTCTTTCTGCTGGCCAACGCCCGGGCCCGGGCCCCCGCCGAAGCGGCGGAGCGGGTGCGGGAGATCTGCCGCGCCCTGGCACCCGCCCTGGAGGTCGCCCGGGCGGAGGGGTGCCTGGCGGGCGCCTTGGTGGTGAGCCGCGGGGATTCGACCCTGCGGGGCCATTTCCCCCTGGAGGTGGACATCCTGGCCGGGGAGCTGGGGCCTGTGGATGCCACCTTCCTGGTGCCCGCCTTCCTGGAGGGCGGACGGACGACGGTCGATGGCGTGCATCGCCTCCATGGCCAGCCCGTCCATGAGACGCCGTTTGCCCGTGATCGTCTCTTCGCCTATCGCACCAGCGTTCTGCGCGACTGGGTGGAGGAGAAGAGTGGCGGACGCCGTCCCGCCGCGGAGGTGCGGGAGCTGGGTTGGCGGGAGCTGGAGGCCGCGGCGCGCTCCGGGCCCGCGCGGCAGGACCTGGCGCGGTGGCTGGCCGATCTGCGGAACAATGCCCTGGTGGTGGTGGACGCGGAGCGACCGGAGCACCTGGCCCTGTTCGGGGCGCTGGTGCGCGAGCTGACGCTTTCCCTCCCCCCCGGCCCCGGGGAGCGGCCGCGGCGCTTTCTCTTCCACTCCGCCGCCAGCCTGCTCAATGGCCTGGCCCCCCTTCCCCCCCAGCCCCTCGCGCCGCGGGCCCTGGCGGCTCTCCGCCGCCGCGCGGGCGGCGTCCCCGGCGGCGGGCTGGTGGTGGTGGGCTCCCACGTGCCCCTGGCCGATGCCCAACTGGAGCGTCTCCTGGCCCAGGAGGGCTGCGAAGGGGTGGAGGTGCCGGTGGCGCGGGTGTGGCGTGTGTTGGAGGGCCCCCTGCCCGATCGCCTCCTCGCCTCCCTGGAGGCGGAGTGGACGGAGCGGGTCCGCGCCGTGCTGGCCCGGGGGCGCACCCCCGTGCTGCACACCAGCCGCGGCGAGCTGATGGAGCCGAGAGGCGCTGTGGAGCGCACCTTCGGCCCGGCCATGGCCGCCTCCATGGCCCGTGTTGTCGCCGCGCTGGCGCCCCAGCTGGGGTATGTCATCAGCAAAGGGGGCACCACCACCCAGGCGCTGCTGGCGCAAGGACTGGCTTTGGACTGGGTGGCGTTGCAGGGTCAGTTGCTGCCGGGACTGTCCCTGGTGCTGGCGCCGGAAGGGGCCGACCCCGGGGTGGCGGGCCTGCCGGTGGTGACCTTCCCGGGAAACCTCGGCGATGCCGGCACCCTGGAGGCCGCCTGGCGCTTGATGGACGGGGGCTGACTCAGACCAGTCCGGCGGAACGGGCCAGCAGTTCCATGGGGTGGGCCACCGGCAAGGGACGGCTGCCCTCCTCGAAGTGGCGGCGCAACTGGAGCGTGCAGCCGATGTTGGCGCTCACCGCCAGGTCCGCTCCCGTGGCGCTGAGATCCTCGGTCTTCAGCCGACCGAGAGCCGCGGCTTCCTCCGGTTGCACCAGGTTGTAGATGCCCGCGCTGCCGCAGCACACCCCCGCCTCGCTGGCCTCCAGCACGCGCACATGGGGGATGCGTCGCAGCAGGGCCCGGGGCTGCTCGCCCAACCCCTGGCCATGGAGCATGTGGCAAGCATCGTGGTAAGCCAGCTTCACGGGCCGTTCGGCCGTGGCGGCCGTGCCATCCGCGTGGGTCAGGGGCCGCAGTTGGCGCTGGAAGGCCTCGCTCAACCCCACCCGCTCCAGAAACTCCTGAATGTCGGCCACGCTGGAGGCAAAAGCGGCGGCTTCGCCGGCCCCTTCCCCGGGGTCGTCCGCCAGCAGGCGGTCGTAGGCCTTCAGGGTGTGTCCGCAGCCGGATGCCGTGACGAGCACGGCGTCCAGGGGGGCCGCTCCGGCGGCGGCTCCGGGCCCCACCACCGATTGAAAGCTGGCCATCAGGGAGCGGGCCAGCGCGCGGGTCTGCTCCTCCTCTCCCTGGTGGTGGGTCACGGCACCACAGCAGCCCTGATCGGGGGGGATCACCACCTCGATGCCATTGGCGCGCAACACCGCGATCGCCGCCAGGGTCACCTCCGGGTCGAAGAGGCGCTGCACGCAGCCCAGCAGCAGGCCCACCCGCAGGCGCCGCTCCCCCTCCGCCGGCAGGACCACGGGCAGGTCATCGCGGAAGGCCTCCGGACGGAGGGGCGGAAGGAGCTGCTCCATGGCGGCCAGTTGGGGGCCCAGGAGGCGGGGAAGGCCGATGCGGCGGGCCAGGGACTGGAGGGGCGTGCCGGTGTAGGCCCGCAGGGGGCGCAACAGGGCCCGGAGCCGGCCTGGATAGGGAAGCAGCTGGAACAACAGGCCGCGGAAGGCCCGCTGCGCGGGCGTGCGCAGCTCGGGAGCGTTCAGCTGCGGTCGGGTGGCCTCGATCAGCGTGTCGTAGCGCACGCCCGATGGGCAGGCGCTGACGCAGGCGAAGCAGCCCAGGCAGGTGTCGAAATGGGAGGCGACGGTGGCGTCCAGCTCCAACTCTCCGGCCGCCAGGGCCTTGAGGGTGTGAATGCGCCCTCGCGGCGAATCCATCTCCGTGCCGAGCACGCGGTAGCTGGCGCAGGTGGGCAGGCAAAAGCCGCAGTGCACGCAGGGATCGGTCGTCGATGGAATGCTCATGGCCAGCCAGAGGGGGGATTCAGGGGCGACGGGGGTCTCAGGCGGCCTGGGGCAGGGGCTCTCCGGCCAGGAAGCGGGCGGCCAGCTGCAGGTGGATCGTGACGCAGGGAACCATGTCGATGTAGCGGAAGAGGCCGCAGCGACCGATGAAGGTCTTGTTGGGCTCCTCCGCGGCCAGGGCCCGATAGCGGTCATAAAGGGCCAGGCTCTGGCGATTGCGCACGGGGTAATAGCACTCGTTGTTGTTGTCGCTGGCATCGCAGGGGATCTCGCGCGTGATCGTGTGCTGCCCATCCGTGCGGCGGCCGGAGTTGGGAATCAGGTCCCATTGCGTGCAGCGCGTGTAGACACCCGTGTCGGTGTAGTTGATCACGGTGGCGGCTTGATCGGCGGACGCCTGATCGGATTCGAAGCGGATCGAGCGGTAGGGCAGGCGGCCGTAGCGGAACTGGAAATACTCATCGATCGGCAGGCTCAGAAACACGTGGTCGTAGTGACGGTCGTGCTCTTCGCCGTATGCCTCGCCGAGGGTGACCTCGATGGCGGGGTGGTCGAAGATGCGGGCGAACATGGCCGTGAAGCCGTCTTTGGGCATCGCCTGAAAGCTGTCGGTGAAATAGCGATCGTCCCGATTGCTCCGCACCGGCAGCCTGGCCCCCACCGCCGCTTCCAGCTCCGTGGGACACACCCCCCACATCTTGCGCGTGTAGGGACGGAAGAAGAGATCCGCCAGTCGCGGCCCCACATTCGACAGGAACACCTCATCGGTGTTGGTCGGCTCCAGAGGGGTCGCCTGGGAGGCCAGAAGCGCTTTGGCCTCCTCTTCGCTGTCCAGCGCCACGCCGAAGACATCCTCCAGGGTGGTGCGGTTCACGGGCAGCGGCGTCGTCCGTCCATCGGCCAGCAGGGCCCGCACCCGATGCTCGTAGGGCACCCAGTCGGTGAAGCGGCTCAGCCAGCGGATTGCCACCGAGTCCCTCTCTCCGTGGAGCAGGTGCGGGCCGTAGATGTGAATCCGCTCGCCGTGGCTGTTCACCGTGTCGTGGGCGTTGCCACCGATGTGGGGACGCCGATCGATCACATGGACCGCGTGGCCGGCTTCGGCGCATTCCCTGGCGATGACGGCCCCGGCAAAGCCAGCGCCAACCACGAGCACCCGCAGGTTGGTCACTGGAGGCTGTTCAAAGGCCGCGATTGTAGAGGGGCGGGGCCGAACCTGCCGCTGTCGCGGTGTCAGGGCGGAGTGGGGGAGGGGCGCGACGCGCCCCAGAGGATCGGCACCCCGACCCCCACCAGGGCCCCGGCCAGCAGGCCGTCCCAAGGGTGGGTCAGCAGCTCCCCCGCCAGAAAGGCCAGGGAAACCACGGCCACCAGCAGCGGCGGCAGCGGATAGGCCCAGACCCGGAAGGGCCGGGGCGCCTCCGGGTGTCGCCGCCGCAGGCGCACCAGGGCGGCGACACCCGTCAGGGGGAGGCAGACATAGAGGAGCGCGCCGAGGCTGAGCAGGCGCTCAAACGAGCCGGTCACCACGAGCAGGGCGGCCATGCCGGCGGTGAGCAGCACGGCGGCGGAGGGGGTGCCGCCGCTGTTCACCGTGGCCACCCAGGGCGGCAGATGGCCTTCGCGGCTGAGGCCGTAGAGGATCCGCGCCGCGGCCATCAGCACGCTGTTGATCAGCCCCAGCAGGGCCACCAGGGCCACGGCGGTGATCAGCCGCCCCCCCGGAGGACCCAGCAACCGCAGGGCCGCCTCCGCGGCCGGGAGCGGGGAGCGCGCCAGATCCTCCAGGGGCAGCACATGGAGCAGGGCGGCATTGATGAGCAGGTAGAGCGCCAGCACGAGCAGCACGCCACCGATCAGGGAGCGCGGCAGATCCCGGGCCGGATCACTGAACTCCTCCGCGAAGTAGACCGGGCTCACCCAGCCGTCGTAGGTGGTGATCACCGCCTGCAGGGCCAGGGCGCAGGACCCGAGCAGGTCGCGCCAGGGGACCGCCGCGCCGGGCCAGGGGTCGGTCCAGGGGCTTGGGGCGGCGGCGCCGATCCCGGTCGGGGCGGGCAGGGGCAGCAGGAAGCAGGCGGCCACCAGCGCCAGGAACACCACCGCCTTCACCAGGCTGAGCAGGTCCTGGCTGGCGCTGGCCACCCGCAGCCCGACGAGCTGAAGGGCGAGGAACGCCGCCAGGCTGGCCAGGGCCAGGAGCCGCGGGGTGAGGTGGGGCAGGCCGAACGGATCGGGCAGGAGCTCAGCGGCGATCTCCCCCACCGTGGTGGCCTCCCAGGCCAGTCCGATGCAATGGGCCAGCCAGTCCGACCAGCCCACCAGTCCGCCGACGCGCGGCCCGAAGGCCTCCCCGGCAAAGACGCACCAGCCCCCCGCCCGGGGAAGGCTCGCGGACAGCTCCGCCACGCAGCAGGCCCCCAGCAAGGCCAGCAGGCCGCCCAGGATCCAGGCCCCCAGCAACCAGGGCGGGCTGGGGAGCTGGGCGGCCACCAGTCCCGGTGTGCGCAGGATTCCCGCCCCGATGGTGGCGCCGATGGCGCCGGCCAGCCCGAAGGACACACCGAGGATGTTCAGCAGCTGCCCCGACGGCTGGGACGATGGCTGCCCCGACGGCGGCGCTGCCTCCGCCCCGTTCCCCCGGGGGGACTCCCCTGGTCCGCTCATGACCTGACGGGAGCCATGGCGGCCCTCAGCCGCCGAAGTGACGCACGACCGCCTCGGCGAAGCCGGAGCAGCTCACCGGTTCCACGGGGGGATCCAGCAGGCGGGCCAGGTCGTAGGTGACCTCCTTGTTGGCGATCGCCGCGCTCAGCCCCGCGGTGATCAGGTCTGCCGCTTCCTGCCAGCCCAGGTATTCGAGCATCATCACCCCGGAAAGAATCACCGAGCCGGGATTGATGCGGTCCAGTCCGGCATGTTTCGGGGCGGTGCCATGGGTGGCCTCAAAGATGGCCGCCGTGTCGCCGATGTTGGCGCCGGGCGCCATGCCGAGTCCGCCGACCACGGCCGCGGCGGCATCGCTGACGTAATCGCCATTGAGATTGAGAGTGGCGAGCACGGAATATTCCTGCGGACGCGTCTGAATCTGTTGAAAGATGCTGTCGGCGATGCGGTCATCCACCATCACCATCTGCTTCCAGCGCCCCTCCCCATGGCTGTCGCCGATGGCGTCGAGCACCCCCTTCACCTCATTGCAGATCGCGGCCTGCTTTTCCAGGGTGAGGGCGTCGTAGCCCGGATCGATCAGACGGGCGTTGTCCTCCAGGCTGATGTCGGGCTGGCGGGCCACATTGTCGAGGATCCAGCTCTCGCGCTCGGTGACGCAGACGTCGCGAAATTCGCTGGTGGCCAGCTCATACCCCCAATCCCGGAAGGCGCCCTCGGTGAATTTCATGATGTTGCCCTTGTGGACAAGGGTGACGTGGCGCTTGTCGCCCTCCAGGCGCAGGGCGTGCTGGAGGGCTTTGCGAATGTGACGCTGGCTGCCGAACTTGCTGACCGGTTTGATGCCGATTCCCGACCCCTCGGGTATGCGCCGTTTGCCCAGTTTCCCATTGGCGGGAATCACGACGTTGTTCAGGTGATCAATCAACTCAAGACAGACCGGGTCATCCGCCGCCCATTCAATGCCCATATAAATATCTTCCGTGTTTTCCCGATAGACGATCACATCGAGGTCTTGCGGACGCTTGTGGGGGCTGGGGGTGCCGGCGTAGTAGCGGCAGGGTCTCACACAGCAGTACAGATCGAAGATCTGTCGCAGGGCGACGTTCAGGGAGCGAATGCCGCCGCCGATGGGTGTGGTGAGCGGTCCCTTGATCGCCACGCCGTAGGTGCGGATCGCCGTGAGGGTGTCCTCCGGCAGATATTGATAGGTGCCGTACAGCTCGCAGGCCTCATCGCCGGCGTAGACCTTGAACCAGGCCACGCGGCGCTGCCCGCCGTAGGCCTTGGCGATGGCCGCGTCCAGCACCCGCTGGGTGGCCGGCCAGATGTCGACGCCCGTGCCATCGCCACGAATGAAGGGAATGATGGGATCCGCCGGCACGATCGGCTGGCCGCCCTCAAATCGGATGGCCGTGCCGCTGCTGGGAGGGGTGAGCTTCTCGTAGGTGGCCATGGCAGCGGTGGGAGCGGCGGAAGGGCATTTGGAGGAGGCTAGGCCCGCGGTGGGACGGGGAAAGGTTTGCTCGGATCAGCGCCAGGCGCCGCAGGTGTGCTTTGGCTTCGTGGGCGTGCACACACCTGGCGAGCAAAACGGGAGCGGGTTCTGCAGGATGGACACCATGAATGCATCCGAACAGGCGCGGAGTGTGGAGCTGGCTCAGGCCATCGCTTCCGTGGTGCTTCTGTTCCGCGGCATCTTTCCCGATGCCCGCGCCAACCTCACCCCCTGGCGGGATGACCCCCTCACCCGGCAGTTCGACGAGCGGGAGAGCCTGGATCTCTCCTTCCACTTTCCCGGGTGGAGCCCCCGCCTTGAGTGTCGCTCCCTGCTGGTGCAGCTGCGGCTGGAGCATCCGCCGCGGGGGGCCCAGGGGGGGCGGCCCCGCCTGTTGGGGGTGTTGCTGCGGGGGCTCACCTACGAGTCGGAGCGCTGGCGTCTGGCGACGGTGGGAGATTGGCTTCCCTCCGGCTCGCACCTGCCCTCGGCGGCGGTCGTCGCCGACCTTCAGCGCCTCTGCCGCGAACTCTTCACCCTATTTGAGGCCCGCGATCAGGACGCGGAAGGACAGCGGGCGGCTTGAGTCCGTAATCCTTCGCAACCTTCCCGAGAGGATGCCGACAAGAGAATTACGGTTGGCGGACGCCTTTTTGACCTGCTGAACCGATGCCTGTCGCCCTGGCCTCCCAACTGCGTGAGGGGACGAAAAAAGCGCACACCATGGCCGAGAACACCGGTTTTGTGAGCTGCTTCCTCAAGGGTGTGGTGGACAAGGCCAGCTACCGCACCCTGGTGGCCGATCTCTGGCATGTCTACAGCGCCATGGAAGCGGAGATCGCCCGCCTGGGCGACCATCCCATCGTGGGCCCCATCGCCTTCCCCCAGCTCAACCGCCGGGAGTCCCTGGAGCAGGACCTGTCCTTCTATTACGGACCCGACTGGCGCCAGCAGGCCAAGGCCACCCCGGGCGCCCAGGCCTACGTCGCCCGGATCCAGGAGGTGGCCCGCGAAGCGCCGGAACTGTTGGTGGGTCATCACTACACCCGTTACATCGGCGATCTCTCCGGGGGGCAGGTGTTGAAAACCATCGCCCGCAAGGCGATGAATCTGGGCGAGCACGATGGGCTGCGCTTCTATGAATTCGACGCCATCGACGACGAAAAAGCCTTCAAGGCCAACTACCGCGAGGTTCTCGATCAGCTGCCCATCGATCAGGCCACAGCGGATCGAATCGTCGAGGAGGCCAATCAGGCCTTCCACTGCAACATGAAGATGTTCCAGGAGCTGGAGGGCAATCTGGTGG
>CAYVWU010000055.1:0-13194 GCA_964455575.1 uncultured Cyanobium sp.
GCCTACCAGGTGGCCGTCACCAACCGGAAGCGCCCCACAGCCCTGGCCCTGAGCCGTCAGGCCATGCCGAATCAGCCGAATTCCAGCGCGGCCGCCGTGGCCAAGGGCGGATACATCCTTGAGGACAGCAATGGCGCGCCGGATCTGATCCTGATCGGTACGGGAACCGAGCTTGACCTCTGTGTGCAGGCTGCCGCCCAGCTGCGGGCCGAGGGACGCAACGTCCGCGTGGTGTCCATGCCCTGTGTGGAGCTGTTTGAGGAGCAGGACGCCTCCTATCGCGACAACGTGCTGCCCCCCTCCTGCCGCAAGCGCGTCGTGGTGGAAGCCTCCAGCTCCTTCGGCTGGCACAAGTACACCGGCTTTGATGGAGCCTCCATTTCCATCGACCGCTTCGGTGCTTCCGCTCCTGGCCCCGTGTGCTTGGAGAAGTTCGGCTTCACCGTGGACAACGTGGTGGCGACGGCCAAGTCTCTGGGCTGAGCCCGGTTCGAGCCTCCCCAGGGTGCTTGACAGTCCCTGTGGGGAGGCCGATCCACCTCCGGTCCTCCTCGCTCAACAGATTTTCATTCAACAAAAGCCTTGGAACAGAAGTTCCAAGGCTTTTTCTTGTCTCAGTTCCAAGGCTTTTGACTGCTTCCGTTCCAATCGAGACACCTTCGGCACCACAACTGGGAAAGCCCCGTCATTTCGCTTTGGCGAACAACGACGGAGCCAGGGAAACAACGAAACGGAGCTCAGGATAGTGAGCCTGCCAAATCAGGCCAAAGAAGCTTGAGAGGCTGGAGTTGCTTGGGCTTCTTGGGTGGCTTGCGTCGCCAAAACCTGCTGCAATTGCTCCAGATCCTGATCCGTGATTTTGGTTTGCATTGGGCAGTGCTTTGGACCGCACATCGAGCAAAATTCCGCCTGTTTGTAAATATCTGCCGGCAAGGTCTCGTCGTGGTATTCGCGGGCCCGATCTGGATCGAGGCTGAGAGCAAATTGCTTGTTCCAATCGAAGGCATAGCGAGCCCGACTGAGTTCATCATCGCGATCCCGTGCTCCAGGGCGATGACGGGCGATATCTGCCGCATGGGCTGCAATCTTGTAAGCAATCAGGCCATTGCGCACATCTTCCGGGTTGGGCAAACCCAAATGCTCCTTCGGAGTGACATAGCAGAGCATTGCTGTGCCATGCCAGCCGGCCAAGGCGGCTCCGATGGCGCTGGTGATGTGGTCGTAACCCGGGGCGATATCGGTGACCAACGGACCCAAGACATAGAAGGGTGCTTCTGAGCATTCCTCCATCTGCTTGCGCACATTGAACTCGATCTGGTCCATGGGCACATGGCCGGGACCCTCCACCATCACCTGCACGTCATGGGCCCAGGCCCGTCGGGTGAGTTCGCCCAGGGTCTTGAGTTCCGCCAGCTGTGCATCGTCCGAAGCATCATGCAAGCAGCCCGGGCGCAGAGAATCTCCCAAGGAGAAACTGCAATCGTAGCGCTTGAAAATCTCACAAATATCGTCAAAACGCGTATAGAGAGGATTTTGACGGTGGTGATACAACATCCACTGGGCCAGGATGCCACCACCACGGCTGACGATGCCGGTGAGACGCCCCCTCACCTTGGGAAGGTGCTCGATCAACAGGCCGGCATGGATGGTTTGATAGTCAACACCTTGCTGACAATGTTTCTCAATGATATGTAGAAAATCGTCCTCGGTCAGGTTCTCGATGCGACCGTGCACGCTCTCCAGGGCCTGATACACAGGCACAGTGCCTATGGGCACCGGCGAGGCCTGGATGATGGCTGTACGCACCTCATCAAGATTGACCCCTCCCGTGGAGAGATCCATCACCGTATCGGCTCCATATTTGACAGCCAACTCCAGCTTTTTCAGCTCTTCGGCCACATCACTGGCATTGGGTGAGGCGCCGATGTTGGCATTCACCTTGCAACGGCTGGCGATGCCGATCGCCATCGGCTCGAGGTTGGGATGATTGATGTTGGCCGGGATGATCAAGCGACCGCGGGCCACCTCCTCCATCACCAAAGACTCGGGCAGGTTTTCCCGGCGGGCCACATGGGCCATCTCTTCGGTGACCGTCCCGGCTCGGGCGTAATGCAATTGGGTCACGTTGGCCGCACCACGGCGTTTCTCGATCCAGGAGCTGCGCATGACGGCGGGGAGAGGTAGGGGGATGCCGTGCGAGGAGGTTGGCCGCACTTCCCTGCGCCGGCATGACCCGGATCAGGTTCCGAGGGTGTGATCTCAGCCCGCTTCGGGCACCCCTAGTGTCCGTTCAACCCTAGCAAGGCTCCTGATGAGGGGTCTCGCCCCCCGGGTGTCGGGAAGGCCGGGCCGGCTTTGGACAAGGACAGCCGACGATGCCTTCCATCCCCGACCGAGCCACACGGTGGCGCACCATGCCGCCGGCCAAGGCTGACCTCTCTCCACCACCTAAAGTCGATCACCCCGGCCATTTTGCAGAGGAGATGAAAGCCGTCATTCTTGCCGGGGGTCTCGGCACGCGCATTTCCGAGGAAACCGGCAGCCGTCCGAAGCCCATGGTGGAAGTGGGCGGCAAACCCATTCTTTGGCACATCATGAAGATCTACAGCCATTACGGCATTGCAGACTTCATCATTTGCTGCGGTTACAAGGGCTATGTCATAAAGGAATACTTCGCCAACTACTTCTTACACACAAGTGACGTCACTTTTGACATGAGAGACAACTCCATGCTCGTGCACTCCCGCAAAGCCGAGCCCTGGAAAGTCACCCTTGTTGACACCGGCGAGACCACGCTCACCGGAGGCCGCCTGGCCCGCGTGCGCCCCTATCTCGACGATCAGCCCTTCTGCTTCACCTATGGCGACGGCGTGGCGGATGTGAACATCGGCGAACTGATCGCCTTCCATCGCGCCGAAGGGCGCCAGGCCACCCTCACGGCGGTGCAACCACCAGGCCGCTTTGGCTCTCTGGCCTTTGAGCGCGGCCGCGTGCTGGCCTTCGAAGAAAAGCCCCAAGGCGATGGCAGCTGGATCAATGGCGGCTTCTTCGTGCTGGATCCAGGGGTGATCACTTTGGTCGATGGAGATCAGTGCAGCTGGGAGCAGCGGCCCCTGCAGACCCTTGCCGAGACCGGCCAGCTCTCCGCCTTCCATCACAACGGCTTCTGGCAACCCATGGACACTCTGCGGGACAAGATGCTGCTGGAGGACCTTTGGCAAAAAGGCCTGGCTCCCTGGAAAGTCTGGGCCTGAACAATGGCATCGGCGCCCCTCACCCCCCCGCGTTCCAACCCCTCAGCCAGCTTCTGGCGAGGCAAGAAGGTGTTGCTCACCGGTCACACCGGCTTCAAAGGCAGTTGGCTGGCGCTCTGGTTGCTGGAGTTGGGAGCCGAGCTCACAGGCTTGGCCCTGCCGCCGGAGCCCGGCCCCAACCTCTTTGAACAACTCGGCCTGACGGACCACCTGGACCACCGCATCGGCGACATCCGCGACGGGTCCCTGGTGCGACAGCTGGTGACGGAACGGCGACCGGACGTGGTGCTCCATCTCGCGGCGCAGCCGCTGGTGCGGCGCAGCTACGCCGAGCCGCTCGCCACCTGGGAGACCAACGTCATGGGGACCCTCCACGTGCTGGAGGCCTTGCGCTCTCTGGAGGAACCGTGCGCAGCGGTGCTGATCACCACAGACAAGGTCTATCGCAACAACGAGTGGCTCTACGGCTATCGCGAAATCGATCCCCTGGGCGGCCATGATCCCTACAGCAGCAGCAAAGCGGCGGCGGAGATCGCCATCGCCAGCTGGCGCTCGAGCTTCTGTGGCGACCAGCCGCATCAAACGCCCCATCTGCGGATCGCCAGCGCACGGGCTGGCAATGTGATCGGCGGTGGCGACTGGGCGGCGGACCGGATTGTGCCCGATGCGATGCGCGCCCTGGCCCAGGGGGAACCGATCGGCGTGCGCAACCCCGCCGCCACGCGCCCCTGGCAACACGTGCTGGAACCCCTCGGCGGCTACCTGCTGCTGGCGGAGCGGCTGAGCGGAGATGGCTCCCTGGCCACCGCCTTCAACTTCGGCCCCCAGCTGGAGGCCAATCGCAGCGTGCGCGAGCTGGTCGAGCAGGCGTTGCGCCATTGGCCTGGCCGTTGGGAGGATCAAAGCGATGCTTTGGCTCCCCATGAAGCCAGCCTGCTCCACCTGGTGATCGACAAGGCCCACCATGCCCTGGGCTGGGCGCCCCGCTGGGATTTCACCACCACTGTGGAGCGGACGGTGAACTGGTACCGGCACCTCCTGACCCCTGGCACCACTGCTGTGGAATGCTGCCAAACCGATCTGGCGGCCTACTTGAGCCCCTCCCCGTGACTTCAGCCGCCGAACTCAAGCAGCAGATCCTCGCCCTCACCCGCGACTACGCCAAGCAGGTGCACGGCGCGTTCCGTCCCGCCGACGATCCCGGCCGATCTCCTTGGCAAGAGGGCAGCACGATCCCTTATGCCGGCAGGGTTTTCACGGAAGACGAAGTGGAGGCGGCCGTGTCTGCCACTCTGGATTTCTGGCTCACCTTGGGCAGCGAAGGGGCCGCCATGGAGCGGGAGTTGGCCGCCTTTCTCGGGGTGCGCCACAGCCTTTTGGTGAATTCCGGCTCCTCCGCCAACCTGGTGGCCATCTCCGCGCTCACCTCCGCCAAGCTGCCGGAGAGCCGCCGGTTGAAGACCGGGGATGAGGTGATCACAGTGGCGGCGGGCTTCCCGACCACGGTGGCGCCGATCGTGCAGGTGGGTGCCGTGCCGGTGTTCATCGATGCCGATCCGATCACGGGCAACGCCCGCTGCGACCAGCTGGAGGCGGCCTTCAACCCGGGTCGGACGAAGGCCGTGATGATGGCCCACGCCCTGGGCAACCCCTTCGACCTGGCCACCACCCTGGCGTTCTGCCGGCGCCACGATCTCTGGCTGGTGGAGGACAACTGCGATGCCCTGGGCTGCAGCTATTCCATGCCGCGCTCCCTGGCCGAAAGCTTCGGCTTCCAGGACAACAGCCCCGGGCTGGATGAAGGGCCGGATCGGGTGGTGCGCTGGACCGGCACCTGGGGTGACATCAGCACCCAGAGCTTCTATCCCCCTCACCACCTGACCATGGGCGAGGGAGGAGCGGTGAACATCGTGCGCGATCAGAAGCTGAAGGTGATCGCTGAAAGTTTCCGCGACTGGGGGCGCGACTGCTGGTGTCCCAGCGGCATCGACAACACCTGCAACAAACGTTTTGGCTGGCAACTCGGCGAACTTCCCGCCGGTTATGACCACAAATACACCTACAGCCATCTCGGCTTCAACCTCAAGCCCCTGGACCCGCAGGCAGCCATCGGTCGCGTGCAACTTCGGCGCCTGCCCGAGTTCATCGAAGCTCGCAAGCGCAACTGGGAGACCCTGCGGCGAGGCCTGGCCCGCCACGAGGACGTACTGGAGTTCGCCCTCCCCACCCACGCCACGGCCTGGGATCCTGAGCAGGGCTTCCAGTGGGACGACACGGGTTGCCGCACCACATGCTCCTGGTTTGGCTTCAAGATCGCGGTCAAACCTGACGCCCCCTTCAGCCGCACGGACCTGGCTCGCGAGCTCGATCAGCAACAGATCGGCAACCGCATGCTGTTCGGCGGCAACCTGCTGCGTCAACCGGCTTTCGTTCAACTGCGCGACGACCGACCGGACGCGCTGCGACAGGTTGGAGCCATGGAGGGCTCCGACGAGATCATGAACAGCACGCTCTTTCTCGGCACCTATCCAGGCTTGACGCAGCCGATGCTGGACCGGGAGGTAGCGGTGATCGCCTCGTTTGTTCAGCACCACCAGGCTTCGCAGCGCACCGCGGCTTCGTCGTCGTCATGAGCGAACAGGCCCTGTTGTTTGGAGCGGGAGGAGCCCTGGGATCGGCCATCCGGAACCATCTGCAGGAACGGGGTTTTTCGGTGATCACCGCCGGTTCAACGCCGACGGTGGCCAGCGCGAACCACCTGCCACTGGCCTACGACCAACCTTGTCCTGCCGCCCGCTTTGCCGCGCTGCCGCCGTTGGCGGCGGTGATCTGGGCTCAAGGCGTGAATTGCAGTGACAGCATCGACACCTTTGATCCAGCGGATTGTTTACGCCTTTTTCAAGGCAATGTGCTCTTCATTGCCACCACGCTCCAAGCGCTGCTCGCCGCAGGCAAGCTGACAGCGGGAAGCCGACTGGTCGTGGTGAGCTCCATCTGGCAGGTGGAAAGTCGACCTGGCAAGTTGTCGTACAGCCTTTCCAAGGCAGCCCTGCAGGGGTTGGTCAAATCCTGCGCTCTCGACCTTGGCACGCGCGGCATTCTGATCAACGCCGTGCTGCCTGGCGTGGTGGACACGCCAATGACGCGGGCCCATCTCTCCCCGGAACAGATCGATGCCATCACCGCCCAGACGGCCCTGAGCCGCTTGCCTGAGCCGGTTGACATCGCCGCGGCCGTCGGCGATCTGGTCGCCCCCACCAACCGCTCCATCACGGGGCAGTTCCTCACCGTGGATGGTGGTTTCATAGGTCTCAAGCACGCCTGAACCCCTCCATGGCAGCCCTTCTCCCCGACCTTGAGATCCGCAGCTCCCTGGCCAATTACACCGTGGCCTTTTCCGATCTCAGCGCGCTGACCACCTGGCAACCCGACGCCGATGTTCTGCTGGTGGACGGGTTCTTCCGCGGCCGCCTCTGCCTGCCGGACGATCGGCCTGTGATCTGGATTGAGGCCAATGAAGAGGCCAAATCCTTGCCCGCCACGATGGAGGTGTTCACGGCCCTCAAACAAGCGGGCATCGATCGGAGTTCCCAACTGGCGGCCATCGGCGGCGGCGTTGTGCAGGACATCGCCACCTTTGTGGCCTCGCTCTACATGCGGGGCATTCCCTGGAGCTATGTGCCCACCACCTTCCTCGGCATGACAGATTCCTGCCTGGGTGGCAAGAGTTCCATCAATGTGGGCCCCTATAAAAATCTCATCGGCAATTTCCATCCCCCTCGGCGCATCGATCTGCTCCCCGTTTTTGCGCGCACCCTGCCCGCCGTGGAGATGGCCTGTGGGGCGGCGGAAGCGGCCAAGATCTCCTTCTGCCGTGGGCCTGGGGCCTTTGCCGCCTACGAAGCCCTGGCCGAGCCTGTCCTGAAACAACACTGGAGCGAGCCGGAGTTGGCCGCCCTGTTGCACGCCACGTTGTCGGTCAAGAAATGGTTCATCGAGATCGATGAGTTTGACCGCGCCGAACGTCGTTTGCTCAACTTCGGCCACACCTGGGGCCATGCCCTCGAGTCGGCCACGGCGTTCGCCATTCCCCATGGCCTGGCCGTGGCGGTCGGCATGATGGCCGCCATCTGCTTCACAGGGAAGCGCCCCGCGGATGACCGGCTCTGGCATCACTGTCTCCAGCTGCTCTGCCCCGTCCTGAGCGCTGAACAGTGTCAGGTCTTTGATCCCGACCGCTTCCAAACCGCCTTCCGTGCGGACAAGAAGCACTCCCCGGGGAACGTGCATCTGATTGTTCCGGCTACCGCTTCGCCGACCGCCCTTGGCGTGGAGGAAGTGGTGCTGCCTGCCGAGGCCGCGACGCTTCAAGCCGTGCAAACCGCCATGGAGGAAGCGCTGCATGCCTTGGCGCAAGCGATCGCGTCCGCCCCACTCCCTCAACCCGCGGCCCCCTGAACCTTGCCATGAAGTATTCCGACGCTCTGATGCACTGGCTCAAGGATTGTGGGTACAGCCATTGCTATTTCGTGGCGGGGGGCAACATCATGCACCTGCTCAATTCGGCCCGCCAGACCCTCACCTGCATTCCGGTGGTGCACGAGGTGGCGGCCGCCATCGCCACTGAGTACCACAACGCCACAGTTCAAGCCGGTGCCGCCGCCCCCGGCATGGGCAAGGCCCTGGCGCTGGTCACGGCGGGGCCGGGACTGACCAACACCTTGACGGGCCTGGCGGGGGCCTGGCTGGAAAGCCGCGAGTTGCTGGTGCTGGGAGGCCAGGTGAAGGTGGAGGATCTCGCCCCGCCAGGCCTGCGCCAACTGGGCATTCAGGAGGTGGACGGCGTGGCCATGGCGGCACCGGTCTGCAAACGCAGTTTGTGCTTGCGGGAGCCCCTGGATCCACAAGCGTTCCTCAAGGAGGTGGCAACCGGCTGGCAGGGTCGGCCAGGGCCGGTGTTCCTGGAATTCCCCCTGGATGTGCAGGCCATGCAGGTGCCCGACACCTGGATCGATCCCAGCGGCGTGGCGGAGGTGGCCCTCGCCGTGTCCCAGCCCCCCCTGGATCCCCAGATTGTGGCGGCTGTGGCGGCACGGATCGCGGCCGCCGAGCGACCTGTGCTCCTGCTGGGCGGTGGATGTTCCCGAAGAACGGCCCGCCAGTTGAGAAGCCAGCTGGCGGAACTGCAGCTGCCGATTCTGACCACTTGGAACGGAGCCGATCGCTATCCCGCTGAACAGGCCAACTATGGGGGGCGACCCAACACCTGGGGGCAACGCTCCAGCAACCTGATTCTGCAGCAAGCCGATCTCCTGATCGCCATCGGCAGCCGCCTCGGCTTGCAGCAAACCGGATTCAACTGGAGGCAGTTTGTGCCTCAGGGTGACGTGGTGCAGGTGGATCTCGATCCAGCTGAACTCGCCAAGCCCAACCCCGAAATCGCGCTGGGAATCGAGGCCGATGCGGATGCCTTCCTCACAGCGCTATTGCTGCATTCCCTCGGAGATCACGAGGAATGGTTGGCCTATAGCCAAGAAATCAGATCTCTTTTGCCCCTCTCTGAATCCTGCAACCAAACTCCAGAGGGCTATCTCAATCCTTATGACATGGTGATCGAGCTTTCGGGCATCTGCGAGGCCAACGATCACATCGTTCCCTGCAGCAGCGGCGGGGCTTTCACCGTGATGATGCAGGCCTTTGAACTGCGTCAGGACCAGACCATGCTCACGGACAAGGGCTTGGCCAGCATGGGATATGGACTCTCTGGAGCCATTGGTGTGGCCATCGCGGATCCAACGCAACGGACGGTCCTTGTGGAAGGGGATGGAGGCTTTACGCAAAATCTTCAGGAGCTGGCGACGGTGGTTGTCAACGCGTTGAACCTGAAGATCTTTCTGTTTTGCAATGAAGGCTATGCCTCCATCCGCATGACACAAAAGAACTACTTCCAAGGCGCTTATCTCGGCTGTGATGTCAAATCTGGCCTGGGTTTCCCCGATTGGCACAAGTTGGCCGAGGCCTACGCGATCCCCGTGTTGCAGCTCATGGACAACTGGGTGAGCAATGGAGAGTTTCTACAGCTATGGCAGCACAAAGGCCCGGCTCTCTTCCTGGTGCCGCTTCATCCAGAGCAGACCTACTTCCCCAAGATTTCCAGTCGCATCAGCGCCAGCGGCGGGATGGAGTCCAATCCTCTCCATCTCATGTCCCCCGACCTGCCCCAAGAAACCCGAGATCGCGTCATGCGTTTCTTGACAAAAGACGAATCCGGGATATAATTTTAAACCAACGAACGCGGCTCGACCACTTCGCTTATCATGAATAAATACGAAAAAACAATGCTTGACATCCTGCGCCAAGGCAAGGATGAATTTGGGGTATTAGCCACCAAGGCTGAATTCGAAGCGGAGGGGACGCGCACGGACGAACTGTTGCGGCTTTTGGAACTTGCTCACAAGGCGGACATCGGCCTCGCCCTGAAAGTTGGGGGCTGCGAGGCCATCCGCGATATGCTTGAAGCCAAGCAATTTGGAGTTGAATATATCATCGCTCCCATGGTCGAAACCCCTTACGCACTTTCAAAATTCATTGCCGCCAAGAATAAAGTTTATTCCAGCGAAGAACAAGAAGATGTTGCCTTTCTTTTTAACATGGAAACCATCACAGCCTTTAACAATTTGAACGAGATGGTAGACCTGGCCGCGGGAGATCCCGGATGTGATGGCGTCGTCTTTGGCAGGGTTGATTTCAGCGGTTCCTTGGGATTAGGTCGAGATGGCATTGAGGTCGAAGAAGTTTCTTCCGCTGTAGAAACAGCGTCGAAAGCTTGCCTGGATCGCAACTTGCAATTTGTTGTCGGAGGTGCGGTCTCCATTGATGCCCTGCCCAATCTGCGGCGTTTTCAAGCGATCCATCTCGACAGGTTTGAAACCCGCAAGGTGGTCTTTTCCGGTGCCGCCCTGGACCTGCCAAATCTTTCCCAAGCTCTGCTCAATGCCGTGCATTTTGAACTGCTCTGGCTGTTAAATAAGCGGGAGTATTACGGCATCATGCACAAAGAGGATCAGGCGCGAATCGAAATGCTCGAAAGCCGTTGGCAAGTTCTTGGCAGCAACTGAAGGGCGAACAGATTGTGAACCCTGTCTTTCTCAAGGGGTGTGATCAGGAGATCGGCCATGGCTGAGATGCGCATCTTTCTCACGGGAGGTACGGGGTTCTTTGGGCGGGCGCTTCTCCAGGGACTCGTCAACTCCCCGGTCAAGGACGCCGCCATCTATGTGCTTTCCCGCAATCCAGAGCGGTTTCTCAACCAGCATCCCAGCCATGCCAACAGGACAAATCTTGTCTTTCTAAAGGGGGATATCCAGGAGCCGGCAACCCTCCCTTGGCACGAGACCTTCAGCCATGTTCTTCACGCGGCGACGGATTCCACCTTGGGACCACAACTTTCCCCCCTCAGCCGTTTTCAGCAAATCGTTGAGGGAACCACCCACATCCTTGACCTGGCCGTTGCCACAGGAGCCAAGCGTTTTCTTTTGACCAGCTCAGGGGGCATCTATGGCCCGCAACCGGCAGATCTGGAAGCGATCCCGGAAGAGTGGACCGGCAGCCCGCCGCTCGCTGAGCCGGCCACGGCCTACAGCCAGGCCAAGCGCGCCGCCGAACATCTCTGCGCCCTCTATCGCGATTCCCATGGCCTGCAAACCGTCATCGCTCGCTGCTTCGCCTTTGTGGGGCCCGATCTGCCTCTGGATGTGCACTTCGCCATTGGCAACTTCATCCGAGACGCGCTGAGCGCTCCGGCGATTCGCGTGGCCGGTGATGGCACGCCATTGCGCACTTACCTTGACCAGAGGGACCTGGCCCACTGGCTCTGGACCCTGCTGCTGGAGGGGAAGGATGCTGAAACCTACAACGTGGGCTCTGACGAAGTGGTGAGCATTGGGCAGCTGGCTCACCTCGTGCGGGATCTGATTTCCCCTGAGAAACCTGTTCACATTCTCGGGCATCACAATCCCCAAGCAGGCCGTAGTCGCTACATCCCCAATATCGATAAAGCCCGGCAGTTACATGGCTTGAAGGTCACCATACCCTTAGCAAAAGCCATCCAGGAAACTGCGCTTGCCCATCGGGGTTCGGGCGGCAGGGACCAGGAGAAAACCAGCGTTGTCTTTTGATGAACGCATAAGTCTCTCCTGCCCACATCTCTCTGCAGCGTTCAACATAAAGACGTTGTTTTGATCCTCAACAGCCAAAGCCCCTCCGCCTAACGCCCGAACATGATGGCTTCTGATTTAACCATTCTGATCCCCACCTGGGACCGCCCTGATCAAGTCAACCTCAGGCTAAAAGAACTTGATGCGATCTGGCAGGGGAAGGCCAAGGTGGTTGTTCAGGTGAATCCCGGGAGGTTTACAAGCAGCGACATTGACGCCCGCCTCTACCGCGGGGACATCCAAGTTCGCCAGAACAATCATAACGTTGGCATGGTTGCCAATATCATCTATGGCATCGCTGACATCCAAACAGAATGGCTTTGGATCCTTGGCGACGACGACAAGGTAACCGCGGAAGCAGGCAGCCATATTGAATCGGGGCTCCGGCTTGCGGAAGAGAAGCAGGCCATGGGGGTTTTGTTCAACCAATGGCACACCACCATGGCCACCAGTCCAGTGGTCTGCCAGGAGCTGGAAACCCTACTGCAATCAACGGGTTTCTCCGACATTCTATTCATAACAGGCTTTCTCTGGCGCCGATCCTTCTTTCAAGCCAATCTGGTGACCTTTGTGGATTATGCCTACTCCCGCGCCTCCCAGGCCTTGATCCTGCTCGCCTCGCAAGCGGAAGGCACAGCCAAACTGCTCATCTTCAAGCAGCCACTGATTGACTATGAATATGTTGTGCGCTGGTCCCGGCTGGATTATCTCCAGAGAATCACTGCCATCTTCACCCATCCCTCCCTGCAATCCAGGGCGATTCGGGCGCGGGTCAGCGATCTGCTTTGGCCGCAATGCCGGTGGGCTTTTCTTTCCGCCGTTCATGAGCAAGTGAAATCGGGCGAGATCACCTTGGCCGAGTGGCTTGGCGCTGCAGCGGGATTTTCCTCCCACCTTCTTCTCTCCCTTCCCCTGCCAAAGGCCCTGCAACGCATCGCCTTCATCGCTCAGATCCCGTTCCAGATCTACACGCCAACCTATCTTTTACGGCTTGTCAGCAGCAAAGGCCGCGCCATGATCCTGCGCCCGTTCCGACGTCGACGGAGCGCAGGCCCCGCTCAGCCAGCCCCCTGAATCGCGGCGATCAAGGCCCCCCCTCAACACGCCCCCCTCAACCCGGTGCCATCCCCGCCATGGAATTGAGCGCCACCGCCACAACCCGATGGTCCTCATCCCGCTGCAGACCCGTCATGGCCTCGCGAGCCGCTCGGGTGACGGGGTCCTCCGGATCCGTGGCTTCATGAAGGATGCGACCGAGCAGCTCCGCCCCTCCCACCCGCACCGTGCCATCGGCATCCTCCACGGCGAGCCGGGCCAGCTGCAACAACCGGGGAGGGGTCATCTCCGGGAGCTCGGCCAGAGCCGCCAAGATGCTGCAACGCACCAGCCACTGGCCATCGGCGGCAAACACCTCACTGAGCACCGGCCAGGCGTCCTCCACGCCATAGCTGGCCAAGGCATTGGCCGCTTCCGCCCGCACGTTGGCATCCCCATCCTCCAGAAGCACCCGCTCCAGCGCCTCCCGCCCCTGGGGACTGCGCTTGACTCCGAGGCCGGCGCAACTCAACGAGCGAATCACAAAGGGCGTCTGCTCCAGCCCCAGAAGGAAGAGCGGCGTGGCCTCCTCAACGGCGCAGTCCCGCAGGCTGACCAGGGCCGGCATGGCCAGGGCGGGATCGGCCGCGGCGATGACCCGCCGGATGGCTTCAAGATCTGGCGGCACC
>CAYVWU010000056.1:0-13167 GCA_964455575.1 uncultured Cyanobium sp.
GGGATGGCCCTGGCGACGATCATCGTCACCTTCCCCTTCATGGCGCGGGAGGTGATTCCCCTGCTGGAAGAGGAGGGTTGGGATCAGGAGGAGGCGGCGCGCACGCTGGGGGCGAGCAGCTGGCAGGTGTTCTGGAAGGTGACGCTGCCCTCGGTGCGCTGGGCCGTGCTCTACGGGTTGGTGTTGACCACAGCGCGGGCGCTGGGGGAATTCGGCGCGGTGGCGGTGGTGAGCGGCAACATCGCCGGCCAAACCCAAACCCTGCCCCTGTTCGTGGAAGACAGCTACAAGCAATACAACACCGAGCTGGCCTACGGCGCCGCCCTGGTGCTCGGCGGCGTGGGGCTGGTGTCGCTGCTGCTGAAGACTTTTGTGGAGCGTTTGGTGGGGGAACGGAAGGAAACGAAGCCGATCAATTGAAGGCTGGGTTGGTCGATGAGGCCAATCCCCAATCGTTGAAGACGCCAGAGACGATGGCCTCCTGAGGCTTGCGGACTTTGCTGCAAACCAGTCCGCCTGTTCGACAGGTTCTCATTGGATTGACTTTGCCAGAGAGTTGCAGCATCTGTAGCTTGATGTGCACCCAGGGGCAGCTTTTGGGTGAATTTGCTTAAGCAAATCCGTACTGCAACCTATCTCTTGGGAGTTTTTTGTTATTGACCAGGGTAGAAACCACAAGCAGTGGAGACACTCCAAAATAGTCGGCAGCATCAGCAATTCCTTCCATATCCAAACCGTTCTCATCGGTAAATTGATCAAGCGCAGCGAAGGGGCAGAGAAACTCCTGAGCAAAGGCTCGTTGTACTTTTTGAAGGGCAGTCTTTCCTGTGGTCACAGGCAGCAAATGCTCAGCTGCATCCGACTGAACATGACCAATCAGACGTGCTAATCTAAAGCGCTGACTAACCAAACGTGAACTCCCGACGGAAACTGAAGTTTTGGAGAGACCACTGGGATTGACATATCCACCTACATATAACTGCTTTTCAGAAGATGCAACTGGCAGCTTCATATTTAATCGATCACTTAACCATTCATCAGAAATGGGCGAATCTCCTAGGCCCATTTCAGTGCGGACATCGCGAGCAAGTCTGTTACCACGTTCCCAGGGAAGTTCATGTTCTGGACCAGAGGTTTTCTTGCGTTGGGCCCATTCGAGATCAACCGTGAGGGGCGACCTCATAATGGCATCCATTGCCTCTATTGCGTCAGAGAGTTCGCGTTCTGGCTTGGCGACCGCAATCACCTCCTCCATCGCGACCGTACCAGCCGTCGATGCAAATGACGCAACTGATTCCAGCCAAGGATCTGATGCATCACCAGGATCAATACCTGCCAAGGCTTGCCACTTGCACTGTTTGGCCAAAGAGGGATCGGCTCGTTCTTCATCCAGCTCCGCACGAAGATCGGCGATACGTCGATCATGGGATCCGAAGCAGGCAATCCTCTCATCAACTTTGCGGACAAAAGAATCGACTGCCGATTCGAAGTCAAGCACTGGGATTTCGAGAAGTGCGTCGCGCAGATAACGGATCGCACTCACATCTCGCATGGGGTCATGACTGAGACGGAGCTGGATGAATTCACCATCACTGACAAAGTCCAGGTCTGGCCAGGCAAATCCACCTCCAATTGCAGCCATAGAGTGCGCTTGCTTCCAAGAGTGCAGGTTTGCTCTGGTGTCACCCTCCCATCTCAGACGCCACCAGTTCGTTAGCAGCCATACAGCGATAGGGGCCACTGAGACGTTGATATGGTCCCGAGTCGTGTCAGCAATGCTATCGTCGACCCGTGTCAAGACCTCGCCTGTTGGTCCAGCATGAATACTGAAAGAGGCAAGTGTTGCTCTTGTGGTTTCATCCCCATCATTCGGAGCAAGCCATGATTCAATTTTGAACTCAAGTTGAGACATTGCCTTGATCCTCCCATGCTTTAGTGATTAAGTCGTGAAGTGGATCGTTTTTTTCTGATGGGATAACCATGATAGCGACCCTCGACTGAGCCGCCAAGCATGGCCTCAAAGACTTGCCCATCGGCAACAGCCCACATTTGCTTAGGAAAGCCACCAATCTCGGCTTCACTGGTCACTCCGCAATCAATTGCCGCAGAAAAAAGCTCCATAGCCTTGGCAAGATTAAAGACACCAGCTTCATCACAGAGAGTTTTGTCTAATCTAGGGGCACTGGGCGGCGTGAGACGAAAGTCACCGGGACTTTTCTTATGATGTGGACTCCCTTCATAGGCAGCCCGGCTCTTCAGAAACTCCTTTTCCAGCTCGGTGAGAAGTGAATGCCGCAGCTTGCGCCGGGTTTCACGCCTTGCTTGTTGCGCATGCTTGCCCATGGCTCTTATCATGGATTGATCGAAATGGCCTGTCGACCCGACGTTTCGGCTTGTTCGATGTTGCGGAGAAGAAAGCTAATGAATAATCATGTCATTTTGAAGGCCAGCAACGCTGGGTTGATTCATATGAGCCATGTTAGCACTGAGGCCAGTCTCCTTGGATCAATAGTCGACCGTCCTGCTCGATCACATCCCCACAGAATCGATTGCTCAGGTCAATCCGAGTATAGATCCGCTCTTAATCCAAACGAATGTTGATGACATCAAGAGCTTGCCCTGCCATTTCTTTGTGCGGGAGTGGGAGGGGTGGGGGGGGCTCTCAAGCGCCGACCGGCATTCTTTGTCTTGGCGGGATCACCCGGGTCAACGCCGTTCTATGGCGATATCCCTCTGCTCGACAGCACAGTTTGTGATTTCCCAACGCCTGGCGTCAGTGCAGTTGATGGCAACGAGCTTCAGGTCTCCAAGCCAAGGCCGCTCGGGGATGAGGCCGACCGCCGCGACTCTCGGGGCGGTCGGCCTCGCCAACCCAATGCACCAAAACGGCATCCGTCTTGTTCCCAAAGAGTTCTCCTCTGCTCCCGCTAAAGCGTCGTCAACGGCGACACGATTCGCGACGCTCTCCATCGGAGCCAGGTCCGCCGCAGCACCTGGAACGGATGCGCATCAACGTCGACAACCGTCTCTGGAGGATGAAGGAGCTGGACCAGGAGGCCTCTCGCATGAGCATCTCAGGCCAGCGATCATCAAGCTGCGGCTGGCTGAGCCCTGGAACACCAGCCCCATCGCCGCGCCTGCCGTGCTCCTCACCGCGATTCAAGGAGACGGAGAGGGAGGAGAAGGGGCCGATCTCCTCCTTCAGCGCTCTTTCCTGAAATGCCTGACCTGAGCCGCATGCCTCACCGCCAGCCAGCCCGTTCGTGCTCCAGTGCACTGTCGATCTGCTCCTGGCTGAGACCATGAGCTGCGGGGATGGCGGCCTGCAGATCCAGCAGCTTGGCCAGCAGCCTGCGACCAGTCGGCGCCCCCTCTCGGCTCATAGTCCCATGAGGCATGAGCAGCGCGGCAGCGATGCGGCCTCCAGCTTCTGAACGGGCTCCGCTCCGCCCCCTACTTGGTCGGGGGGCCATCAAGGGTGAACCAAACCCGCCTCTGGGACGTTGCCTGCGCTGCGATTTGGCTCCATCAACCTCGGCTGCGCCCTGCCGCATGGCAGCTCCGCCGCCTGTTCTCCGCAGGCGGTGGCGACGAAGGTTTTGGTGATGTCGCGGCTGGTGGAGCATGGGTCCACCCCCAAAAGTCACGATCCCTGCTGCTCGTTAGCGACAAAGATCACGAACATCTGAGCCACAACAAAAGACTTGACGCGGGGCTTCTGGGGAAAAAAATCGGGGCGCCTGCGGCGCCAACAGCCAAGGGAAGAAACAACACCAGGGCTAAGGGCCCGAGGGCTCAAGGGCGGGAGAAAAACGTCCTCGGGGCAGGCAACACACACGGAAGCCGAAGATGTAGTTGGCATTGGCGGGGTGGTTGTTGAGGCGGTAGGCCGAGCGGCAGTGCACCGGGTGGCCGTCCCAGGAACCGCCACGCAGCACACGCCATCGCTCATCTCTTCGCCGTCCCTTCTCCTCTCCCGATCCCTGTTCAGCGGCATCCAGCCAGGGGCTACCGTCGCTCGGCGCTTGCCGCTGGCCAAGGTCGTAACTGCCATGCCAGTGATCTTCGCACCATTCCCACACATTGCCATGCATGTCGTGCAATCCCCAAGCATTGCCGGGGAAGCGGCCCACCTCGGTGGTTGCTCCCCGTGATTGACCCTTGCGGCCGCGACCATAGGTGACTGCGGCGTTGTAATTGGCCAACTTGTCGCTGAGCGTCTCGCCAAAATGGAACGGAGTGGTGGTGTCCGCCCGACAGGCGTATTCCCATTGCGCTTCGCTCGGCAAGGTATAGGTCTTGCCGCTGCGCTTGCTCAGCCGGTAGCAAAACTCTTTCGCCTCGAACCAGTTCACGTTTTCCACGGGCTGGTTGTCACCCTGAAAGAGGGAGGGCTCCAACTTCCCGCTCAGATCCAGCCCCCAGCGCTCGCCCGGACCCTCCACCCAGCCGGCCACCTCCCGCCACTGCGCCCGGGTGATCGGGGTGCGGCCCAGAAAAAAGCTCTCCAGCGTCACTTCGTGCTGAGGGCCTTCGTCCTCACTGTGCCCTTCTTCGCTCGGAGGCGAGCCCATCAGGAAATGGCCCGCTGGAATCTCCACCAACTCCAGATCCAGGGAGGAGGGGGTGGAGGCGTCAGCCGCGGAAGGGCGCGTGAGCCGCTGGCGAAGGCCGGAGGCCCGGCCGCGCCCTTTCAGCACAACGAAGCTGCCAGTGGTCATGGCCGCCATTCAACAAGAGAGAAGGGACTCCAGCGACGCGGCGCGGCCAACGCGGCAGGACCCCCGGCGATGTGCGGATTCAGGCAAGCCTGAATCACGGGAGCGGATCTGGACCCCTCCGGCTCAACCGCGGGAATCCCTTCCCGGGGATCTGGCGATGAAGGGTGCTCGGGGCAGGCAACACACACGGAAGCCGATGTTGTTGTTGGCATTGGCGGGGTGGTTGTTGGCGATGGGCTGCGGGGCAAACGGTTGAAAAGAGGAATAAACCAGCGAATCAGATCCAGGGTGGCCTCGATGATCGGGAGTTCGGCTCGGCTGGGTTCGGACATGGCTTCTGGGGAAAAAAATCGGGGCGCCTGCGGCGCCAACAGCCAAGGGAAGAAACAACACCAGGGCTAAGGGCCCGAGGGCTCAAGGGCGGAAGAAAAACGTCCTCGGGGCAGGCAACACACACGGAAGCCGAGGTAGCCGTTGGCAAGGGCGGGGTGGACGACGTAGCGGCAGGCCGAGCGGCAGTGCACCGGGGTGAGGCCCCAGGAACCGCCACGCAGCACACGCAGTCGCTCATCTCTTCTCTGCCCCTTCTCCCCTTCCAATCCCGGTTCAGCCGCCTCCAGCCAGGGGCTGCCATCACCCGGCGCTTGCCGCTGGCCAAGGTCGTAACTGCCATGCCAGTGATCTTCGCACCATTCCCACACATTGCCATGCATGTCGTGCAATCCCCAAGCATTGCCGGGGAAGCGGCCCACCTCGGTGGTTGCTCCCGGTGATTGACCCTTGCGGCCGCGACCATAGGTGAAATTGGCGTTGTAATTGGCCAGCTCCTCACTGAGCGTCTCGCCACAATGGAACGGGGTGGTGGTGCCCGACCGGCAGGCGTATTCCCATTGCGCTTCGCTAGGCAGGGTGTAAGTCTTCCCGCCGCGCTGGCTCAGCCGAGAGCAGAACTCCATCGCCTCAAACCAGTTCACATTCTCCACGGGCCTGGTGTCACCCCGAAAGCGGGAGCGCTCCAACTTGCCGCTCAAATCCAACCCCCAGCGCTCGCCGGGTCCTTCCACCCAGCCGGCCACCTCTCGCCACTGCGCCTGGGTGATCGGGGTGCGGCCCAGGAAAAAGCTCTCCAGCGTCACTTCGTGCTGAGGACCTTCGCCCTCACTGTGCCCTTCTTCGCTTGGAGGCGAGCCCATCAGAAAGCGGCCGGCCGGTATCTCCACCAGTTGCAGATCCAGGGAGGGGGACAGGGGCTCCAGGAAACCCCGCACCTGCGGGCTGTTCTTCCGCTGGCCTGGCAGGGGGGGCAGCGCCTCGACCCATTGCAGCCGCGCCACCGAAAAGTGGAACTCCTCCTCGGTGCAGGGAAGAAACCTTTGTTCATCCGGTTCCGGCAGGGGCTCTGCCTCAACCTGGCGGCTGCGGCGCTCCGCCCAGGCTGTTTCCACCAGCTCCGCAAAGTTTGCCCACTCTCCGCCCAGGCGCCGCAGCACAGGGGTGGAGACGCGGGCGTAGGTCTCCAGCAGAGCAGCACGGGGGAACAAGCGCGCGTCGGCCGGGGCACAGAGCATGGCCCGGAAAGCCTTCACACTGCGCCCCAGGCTGGCGGCGACCGCGCTCTCCACCCGGTCATACACCTGGCGCGCCTGGCCCAGAGTCACCAGGGCCAGCAAGCGCTCGCGCAGCTCCGGGGTGGCGAAGCCATACACCAGGGTGTCGGCGGCGCTGAAGGCCAGGTCGTCCCCGTCGTCGCTCTTCTCTGCCCCATCGGGCTGGTCCACCAGCACCAGCAGGCCGCTGAGAAGCACCTCCGCCAGCTGGGCGGAAGCGGCGGCAGGCGGCGTTTCTCGCCGCTCACCCCGCTGGCCGCCCTGATGCATCTCGCGTTGCACCAGCCGGGCGATCGGCAGGGTGATCAGCGGTGCGCAGCTCAGCAGGCCAAGAAGCCGCTGGGCGGCGGGGGAGGCGTGGGCCAGGAAGATGGCGAGGCGGTGTTCAAGATCCACCTCAGCAGCTGGCTTGGACTCGTCGGCTGGCTCAGCTGCGGCGCCAGGCCCGGGCAAGGCGAGGGCTGGGGCTCCGGCCAGGAAGCGGTAGGCCAGGGCGATGCCTCCGGGCGCGCCCACCTGCAAGCGGGCCCAGGCGCGGAGCAGATCGGCATCGAGTTCCATCACCGGCACCGTGGTGCCCGAAGCGCTGGGCAGCGCCGGGCCGCTCCGCCGCAGCGGCAGGCGACGCAGCTCCAGCTCCTCGCTGGCGGGCAGCATCGCGGAGGCTGGGGCGGCCGTGGCGGCCAGGGCCTGTTGGCCTCCCAGCGCCGTGCGCTCCCACATCCACTCCGGAAACACCTGCAACAGCACCGTGGGCAAGGTTTGGCCCCAGACGCCTAGGAACCGCCCCACGAGGGAGCCATCGAACCAGGCTGGAGCGCAGGCATCGCTCACCAACACCACCAGCTGGCGCCGATCCGCCCGCGGCAGCGCCTCCGGCGGCAGGGCGCGTCCGCCGGGGGTGGTGAGCGTGAGACCCCGCGGACCATGGCGGAGGTGGAACTGCCGCACATCCCGCAGGCGCAGGTAGCGGCTGAACAAGCGCCGCAGGTCTTTCTCCAGACGGGCCCAGATCGCCATCGACGGGCTGCGGTCGAACACCAGGGAGATCTCCAGCCAGGGTTCCTGACGCGGCCGCAGCACCGGTTGCCAGGGCAGACGCTCCACCGCAGCGCGGGCGATCGCCTCGACCGTGGCCTCCTCATCCAGCTCCAGCTCCCCTGCCGCGTCCACCAGCCTGTTCAGAGGCGAGAGCGCACGGGCCAGGCGCATGGGCTGACTGATCAGGGGGGGATCCTCCACCCGAATCGGCAGGGCGTCCGCCTCGCGCTCCGCACGGGGTCCACCACCGGGGGGACTGGGTTGCAGTTCGGCGTAAGGGTCCGGTTGGTGTGGCGGGCTTGGTTGGGCAGCGCTCGCCTGGTCGCTGTCATCGATGGGGGCTCGATCCAGCCGGGGTTCGGGCGTCGCGGCGTCTTCTTCATCACCGCCCGCCGCCTCCTCAAGCCCAGGTTTCGACCGGCGTGACACCGCTGGAGACCCTCCCTCGCGCCGGAGCCGGCCCGCGAGCCACACCAGCTCGGCGATCTCCACACCGTCCAGCCCTTCCCCCTCCAACACCTCCGCCAGGGCTCCGAGCGGCGCTGGCAGGATCGATTCGGCCATCAGACGCTGCTGCCGAGGGCCTGCAGCAACAGCTCTCGCAGCCGATCGGCCGTTTCGCTGTCCACGTCTCCCGGATCCCCCTGGCCGCCGGTACCACCGTGCAGCATGTAGACCAGATTGAGCAGCTGGTCCACCGACAAATCAGCGGCCAGGGCGGCTTGGCGGCCACCCGCCTCCGCAAAGCGTCCCGCAAAGGCTTGGATATCGGCCTTGGCGGCCTCCAGCAGCTCCTCCTGCGTGTCGGCTTTGGCGCCGCGGCAGAGATGGTTGCGCACAATCTGCTTCAACACCTCCACATCCCCACTCGGCTCGGGCATGCGCAGCCGCAAACAGCGACGGTTGAAGGCGGCCGGGAACTCCCGTTCGCCATTGCTGGTGAGCAGGATCAGCGGAAATTCCCGGCAGATCACCCGGCCCTCGCGCACCAGCGCCTCGCCGCCGGGATCGGCGGTGGCGACCCGCTGCTCTGGGGTCTCCTCGCCGGCGTCTTTGAGCTGCTTGGCCTCGCGGGCCAGCTCCGGGATGTTGAACTCGCCTTCCTCGAACAGCTCCAGCAATTCATTCGGCAGGCTCATGTCGCACTTGTCGATCTCATCGATCAGCACCACCCGCGGGCGTTCCCAGGGCAAAAAGGCCGTGCCCAGGGGGCCCAGCTTCACGAAGGGCGCCACCCCCACCCGCTGGCCCTCCTCCCCTTGCACCGCCTGCAGGCGGGCCACGGCGTCGTAGGAGGAGAGCGCCCCACGGAGAGTGCTGCGGGGGCTGATCGGCCAGCGCAGGATCGGCCCCAAGCCCAGCCGATGGGCCACCGCATAGGCCAGGGAGGTTTTGCCGGAGCCGGGGTTGCCGGTGAGCAGCAGCGGGCGGCGCAACACCAACGCCGCGTTCACCGCATCCACCACGGCAAGGAAGCGGGGGGTGTCCGCCATGAAAAAGCTGCTCGCCCGGTCCCGGGCTCGGGCCGCGCGGGGGTCTTTGCGTTCGAACTCCAGCAAGGCCTCCCAGCGGCTCTGGGCGTCGTCGCGGTAGGGGGTGAAGTCATCGTCGGAGAGAAAGCGGCGCCAAGGGGGAGCCGGGGGCAGGGTGCCGGGGCAATCGGGATCGTCGGGATCAGCCGGCGTCAGCGGAATGCTGTGGTCGGGGTTGAGCGTGAAGCGGTGCCAGGAGGCCATGGCGGTGGGGGTTAGAGAGAAGTGTGGCGGGGATGGCGGTAGGAAGCCGGCCGGGTGCGGCGGAGGGGCTCTTCGTAGAAGATGCCCAGGTTGGCCAGCAGGGCCTTCATCGCCCGATTCTCCTGTTCCCGGGGATTCAACACCCGCGTCAGAAGTTGCAGAGCGTCGCAGAACTCGCTCCAGCTTCCCCGCAGGACATCCGCGAACCGATCGAGGCTTGTGCCCAGCGGACCCGTGCCATCGCCACGCCACCAGACCACCAGAGGCAAGCCGATCTCGACCAGACGCACCCAGCGTTGGCCCGCGGTCCCTTCCGCGGAACCTTCGCCAGCGCCGCTGAATCGCTCACCGAACAGAAGCGTGTGCTCCGCGGCCAGCAGGGCGTCACGACCCGCCAGCTCGCTGTGGTCTTCCTCGCTGTCGAGGTCGCAAGGGTTCAGGTGCATCACCTGAGCTGTGGTAGGAAACAATTGAGCCAATGGAATGGGTTGGACGTCTCCATGACAGACCGTTGCCCAAAGCAGGCTGGAGAGAGCGCCGCCGGAGTGAAGTCGTTGGTTGACCCGCATGGCTTGGGCACGGAGCTGTGTGACGGCGGATTCGGGCAACTCCTCTCGATTTGAGCAGCCATAAAATACCTGTCGCCCCAAGCCCTGTCGGATCGCCTCAGGAAGCGGCCCACACAGCCAGGTGACTGGAAGCAGGAGATGCAGATGCAGACGAAGAGGGGCCGAGTTGTCATTGAGATGTCCTTGACAATCGTCCAGTGCATATCTGCGCAATTGCTTGATCACATCGATCAACGGGCTTGGGTCATCGCCATGAAAACACAGTGGATCTTGCAAGAATCCAGCCTCAAGACTCCCCGCCGTAGGCAAAAGGTTCTGTCCTTGATAAAGGCTGAAGCGCAGACGGCAAGAGAGTGATGCTGCCTCTCCAGACCGCTGCCCCAGGAGCTGCAACCGGTTCGCCGCCGTTTCTTCCACACTTACTTTCAGATGAAAGTCTGAATCATCAAACAGATCCGGGATGGGCCCCTCAGAGACAGTGGCTTTCAGGGCTGTGGGGTTGGAGCGCAGCTGAGCTTCGATCAGCTCCTTGGCTTCCAGAACAACCTCGTCATCCTCTCGGTTCGGGCGCGCAATGGACACATGATCGGCATCGTGGGGGAGTGGCTTTTTGCCAACGCCGGGATTGGCCGAATCTGGCTTGACCACCACAACAGCCCCGGAGGTGGCACGAGTTTCAAAAAAGCTGCGGGTATCGATTCGATATTCATTGGCCCTCTGTTGATAGCGCTGGTAAAGATCTCTCAGATGACTGTCGTTGTCTTTGAGTTCGTCAATGGTGATGGTTTTGAAATAGGGCTTGAACTTTGACAGCAAGGTGGCCAAATCGCTGCCATAGTGGGGTGTGGCCAGAAACATCACAGCTTTACAGTTGCCAATCAAAGCATGCTCCTTGCTGACTTTATCTTCTTCATGGGCAAGATTCAGCAGATATTTCACCAGCAGGCCACCCAGGCTGTGGACAATGAACACACAAGGTCGCTGCCCGATGCCTCGCTTGACCATCACATTGAGGGCATTACGGGCCCGATCAGGGAGCGGTAGGGAATAACCAGCATCTTCATCGTAGGGGCGACCAATGGACTTTTTTATAAATTCTTTCCAGCGCGGTATCATGCTCTTGCTGGCTGGATATCCAAACGACCACACCGCGATCCGCTCTCCATACTCCGCCGCCAGCCAGTGTGGCCAGGAGCTGCTCTCGTCTACCCCATGGCGCCAGGTGCTGAAGGGATGGCCGCCCAAACCATGCACGAACACCACATCCAGCTCTCGCTCCGCGGAAACAAGGCCCTCGGAGGTTGCTGAAATCAGATGCAGCTGAGCTCCCATGGCCGGTCGGGGAAAACGTCTTAATTGGCAGGGAATAACCTACTCGCCACACAATGGACCAGCGTCTCGCGCTGTCAGGGCTCATACACCCAGCGCACGACCAAGGAATGCCGGCGCGGCTGGTGCCTCAACGGGTGGCGCAGGGCAACGAGCCCTCACCACCGAAAGAGAGCCCCTTCGCCTCCCTTCACGCGACCCCTCACCCCAGCCGCCCTCCAGACCACCCGACTCCCTCGCCAAACCACTGCCCCCAGTAACCTCGCCCGCCCCAAGCACTCTCAACCACCCCCAGCACTGGGGCCTGACCAGGGCCCACCCCTCAGGGTTGCCGTCGAAACCCCTTGCCTGGACGCTGCCCCTGCCGTTCGCGCGCCGGCACCGCCACCGGCCACAGCCACCAGCGGCCGTTGGCGTCGCCAGCCGCCAGATGCTGCCCATCCGGCCGCCAGGCCAGCGTGTTGAAGGCCTCGCCCTGGCCCTCCAGGGGCTGGAGCAGTCGGCCTCGACCATCCCAGAGCGCCACGGTGGCGTCACTGGAGGCGCTGGCGAGCAGGGTGCCGCCGGGGGCAAAGGCCAGGGCATTGACGCGGCGCTCGTGCCAGATCAAGGGCTCCGGCGACCAGGCCTTGGAGCCCCGGTTCATCTGGGTCCACAGAATCACCGCCTCCGCCGCGGCGCTCGCGAAGAGCGGCGCCAGGCGTCCGGGCACCTCACTCCAGGCCAGGTGGCGCACCTTGGCGGGAAAGCCGCTGAACTGCCAGGGCTGACCCTGGCAATCTTCCGGCCACAGCAGCAGGGAGCGATCCAGCATCCCGCAGGCGAGCTGGCGGCCGGGCCCCGAGAACGCCAGGGCCAGGCCGGCCGAGGCGATGGGGGTGCGCTGGGGCGGTTCGTCGGGGGAGGTCGCGCCCGGCTGCCACAGCGCCACCTCGCCGTGGCAGGTGGCCGCCAGCCGCCGCCCATCGGCGCTCCAGGCCAGGGCCTGCACCGTGCCAGGCAGCTCCAGCGGCGGCTCGCGCCACGCGCGGCTGGCTCCATCCCAAAGCCGCGCCGTCCGCCCGACCGCCACCGCCAGCAGCGCGCCGCCCGGCTGCCAGGCCGCCGCATCAATCCAGCCGCGCCCCAGCGCCATGGGCGCGAAGGCCAGGGGGCGCACGCCCGAGCCGCCCAGCTCCCACAGCAGCAGCTCGCCGCTCTGACCGGCGGCCATCAACAACCGACCATCGCCGCTGAAACCAACCACGTCGAGGCTGCTGTCGCGTTCGCCGCGCAACAGCTCCTCGCAGCCGGCGCGGAAATCCAGCAGCAACAGCTCACCGCCGGCGCTGGCGATCGCCAACAGCTCCCCATCGGGCGACCAGGCCAGCGCGGTGATCGGCTGCCGCAGATCGCCGCTCAACCGCTCCCGCACCAGCACCGTCTCCGCCATGGCCGTCTCAGGCGACACAGGCCAGGAAGCCCGCCCGCAGGGCCTCCTGATCGAGATCACGGCCGATGATCACAAACTCGGTGCGACGGCGATCGGACGGCGTCCAGGCCCGGTCGAAATCACCATCCAGCAGCATGTGGACGGACTGAAACACATAGCGGCGCTCCTCCCCCTGGAGCTGGATGATGCCCTTCATGCGGAACAGGTCCGGACCGCGCTCGGCCACCAGATCCGCCAGCCAGCCGCCCAGCTTCTCGAGGTCCATCGGCCGCTCCTCCACCAGGGCCAGAGAGCCCACGGCGTCGTCATGGGCGTGGTCGTGCTCCTCCACCAGAAAGCCCGGATCAAGGCTCAACACCCGCTCCAGCTCGAACGCCTCCACACCCAACAGCTCCGACAGCGGCACATCGGCGTTGCGACTGGTGAACAGGCGCGCCATCGGGTTGAGGGCCCGCACCCGCCGCTCGATGGCGGCGCGCTCCGCCTCGCTCACCAGGTCGGCCTTGTTGAGCACCAACACGTCGGCAAAGGCCAGCTGTTCCTGCACTTCCTCGCTGTCCCAGTGCTGGTCGACATGTTTCAGATCCACCAGGGTGACCACCGCATCCAGCCGCAAGTCGTCGCGCAGATCCTCATCGACAAAAAAGGTTTGAATCACGGGGGCTGGATCGGCCAAACCGGTGGTTTCGATCACCAGATGATCAAAGCGATCGCGGCGTTTCATCAGGTTGC
>CAYVWU010000057.1:0-12573 GCA_964455575.1 uncultured Cyanobium sp.
ACACAAACTCCCCCGCCGCCATGGACGCGGCCCCGGCCACGGTGGCGGCCAGGCCGGACAGGAGAATGGCGGGGCGCGCCGCGCCCGAGGCGGCAATGCCCACCACCAGGCTGGCGACGGAAATGGCGCCGTCATTGGCCCCCAGCACCACCGCGCGCAACCAGCCCACACGGTGGGTGGCATGGCGTTCAAAGTGCCTGTGGAGCAGAGACATCAACAGGGGGATGACCGCCCTCTGATCTTGCCCTCCCGCGGCGCAAAGGCGCTCAGCGCGGCTTGATCAGTTGCAACACCTGAGGACCGAGGCCACCGGCGCGGCGCTCGCAATCCAGGGATTGCAAGATCAGTCGGGCCGCGGTGGCCAGATCTCCCACCTCCGCGGCTTGCCGCGCTTGCCGGTCGAAATCCTCGGCCCGGTGCAGCAAATCATGGCGATCCGTGGACTCCATCGCCGCGATGGGGGGGCGCGTGGGTCGCGGGGAGGGGGGAGATGCTGTAGGGGAACTCAGTGCAGCCATATAAGGAAATGGTCGCGGAGATTGGCTCCAACGACCCAAAAAGAGAGCGGTGAGCGGTTTTGTTTCCGCCAACCCGATTGAAAGGCCTAACTATCGTAGGGGCAGGTCCGCAAATCGCCGCAAAAAACCTACCCCCGGATAGATCGGTCTGGATTCAGTGATGGTTCTCGGTTGTCGCGAGGCGGTGGCCCTCACCGCACCTCATGTTCCAGGCTCCTCGCGATTGCCACCCAAACGGTCGATCTCCTCACGCAACTGGCGAGAACGCTGGGCATCGCCGCGGGTGAGCGCGATGGCCAGGGCGAATTCCAGCTTTTCCAGCTGATGATCCCCTTCCGCCGGGAGGGGACGACAGGTGCTGGAGCGGGGAAGGCCGGTGGGCGCTGGTCGGACACCCGCGGGGCGGGAAGGCGCGGAGGTGACTGTCCCGGGGGTGGACGGTGGCCCGGCGGGCGTGACGCCATTGGCAGTCAATCCACCGGGCGCGTGATGGGAAGACGGAAAGGACATGGTCACTTTCTTTCCATTGTGTCACTACAGTCCAGACATTGGAGAGCCCGCTGGTTCGGGCACCCCGCTCACCCTCACGCCGCGTCTTCGAAGTCGTCCAGACCCTCCAGCGCGTCGTCCGTTTGTTTCGGACCAAACCCGCGGGAGGACCCGGCGGCAGACGACGTGGCGTTGGCCCGCGACGGATCGGCCGCCAACAGCTCGCGACAATCGCGCAACAACTGATCGACATTGGCCAGGCTGATCACCTGCTCTTCGGGAAGCTCCTCCTCCACCGTGGATGTCAGTTGGTCCTCCAGCCGCGACAGGCGCTGCTCCAAGGAGACGACCCGCTGGGAAAGGGCGTGAATGGTCTGGGCCAGATCTTCCGTGTGGCGGGTGATGCGGAAGGACACCGATGAAGAGGGCATGAAGGGATGGCAGCCATGGGCGAATGACAACACAACCGTCGTCATTCCTCAAGCCGGCCCTGTCCACACAATCCAGACTTGGAGGCTTCCGGCCCCGCTGCCCATGACCGCTTTCTGGCCCCTGCTGTTGTATGCCCTGGCGGGCCTTGCCGCCGGCCTACTGGCCCTGCGATCGGGGATTCCGGCGGCGCCCCTGGCCGGAGCCCTTCTGGGAGCGGGGCTGTTGAGCATGAGCGGCCGGGTGGAGCCGGCCCAGTGGCCCGCGGGAACCCGCACCGCCCTGGAGATCGCCATCGGCACCGTGATCGGCACCTCCCTCACCAGTGGCACCGTGGCCGAGCTCCGCCATCTCTGGCGTCCGGCCCTGCTGATCACCCTGACCCTGGTGCTCACCGGGATTGTGGTGGGCCTCTGGTGTGGTCGGCTGCTGGGCATCGATCCGGTGGTGGCGCTGCTGGGCGCGGCGCCAGGGGGAATCAGCGGCATGAGCCTGGTGGGCGCTGAATTCGGGGTGGGGGCGGCGGTGGCGGCGCTCCATGCCCTGCGGCTGATCACGGTGCTGCTGGTGCTTCCGTTGGTGGTGAAGCTCGTGGCGCGGGGCGCCGGCCAGGGGCTCCCCCCCGGCGGTTGACCCCGCACCCTGGACAGATCCCGCGGGGTCGATAGGTTTAGGCCCCTTTTTTCTCCCAGCCATGCGTCCCTGGTTGCTGCCGCCCCACCGGCTTGGCCTTTCCCTTCTGGCCATGCTTGTCGGTGGCGCACTGTCGGGGGGGGCGGGCGGACCCGCCGCCTGGGCGCAGAACGAATCGCCGGGCGCCAAGGGAGCCCAGATCTATTGCTACATGCGCGCCAGCGGCAACAGCCACGCGGTCAGCTGGGCCGCGGCCTATGCCTTGATCAAGCGGCAGAGCGCCAGCCTGTTCAAAACCTCTCCCACCCATGCGGCCGTGATGATCACCGAGGCGGTGGTGCAGAACCCGAACACCTTCCCCAACTGCGGCCGCTATCTCGGCGACCTCTACAGCGCCCGAATCCCCGCCACCAGCGCTGACACCCCCCCGGTCGAACCCGCGACGGCCACCACGCCCATCAGCGGCCAAGCTGGTCAAGGTGGCATGAGACGCAGTGAGCGCTACGGCAATTGAGCCCCGCGACCAGCGGACCCCCTCGCGTTTCCTGGGCTGGTCCCTGGCGCTGCTGACCTGCGGGACCCTCTTCGGCTGTGCGGAAGAGCCTCTCCCCAAGCCCCGGATCAGCCGGGAGGATTGCCTGCGGGAGCTGGACATGAAAGAGCTCAAGGCCGCCATCGCCCGCTGTGACGCCGTCGTGGCGGCCTTTCCCAAGGATCCCTTCCCGCTGAACGAGCGCTTTCTTCTCCACACCTTCAACCAGGACCCCAAGGCCGCCTGCCGCGACATCGTGCGGGCCAATGCCCTGGCCGCTGCGCCCAGGGCGCCCGCCACGGATGCGTTGCTGCGCCAGGACCTGAAGTTGCGGCTGGCAAGTTGCCTGCCCCGCTCCACGGCGCCTCAACCCTCGGCCAGCCACTGACGGATCTGTTGCGGCAGCTGCCGTTGGGCCCGGGCCCGGGCCGGGCTGAAGACATCGGCAATGCGATCCGCCTTGCTGGCCACCAGCGCATCCACCAGCTGATCCGCTCCGCCGAGCTGGATCCAGTGGCTGGTGAGGATGGCCCCCATGCCGATGCGGTGGCAGCGATCCTCGGCCTGTTCGGTCTCCCCCGGCGTCCAGGGCCGCTCCACCAGCACCACATGGCGGGCCCGGTGCAGGGTGAAGCCCAGCCCGCCGGTGCCGTAGGTGGCGATCAACCCCTCGCTGCGCCCCTGCTGGAAATCATCGACCAGGGACTGGCGCTGGGGGGGCGGCACCGCGCCGGTGAGCACGACCGGGCGCTGGCCGGCGGCCGTCAGGGCATCTCCAAGCGCCCGGGCGGTGGCGACAAAGGCCGTGAAGACCACCACAGGTTCTCCCCGGTCGAGAAGCTCGCGGAGGAGCGCCACCACAGGGGCCACCTTGGCCCGGGAGCTGATCTGTCGCAGCGCGGTGAAGACGGCCAGGGTCTCCGCGTCGCGGCGCACCTCCCCCCGCGCCGCCCGGCGGCGATAGGCGGCGATGGTGTCCTCCAGCTGCCGCGACACCTCTTCCGCCTCCGCCGAGGGAAGCGCCACGGGCCGAAGGCGGCGCTGCTTGGGGGGGAGATCGAGACACTGCTCCTTGCGGCGCAGGAGCACCAGGGGCCGCACCAGGCGATGGAGCTCCTCCAGCTGGGAGGCGCCCCTGGCCTCCCACTGGCGCACGCCGCGCTGCTCCCGCCAGTGGCCCTGGCAGTACCGCTCCTCGAAATGCCGCTGATCGGCCGCCAGCGGATGGCCGATGGCGGCCAGGAGGGGGAAGAGTTGAACGGGGCGTCCATTTTTCATCGGCGTGCCGGTGAGCAGCCAGGCCGCCCGCAGGCGCGGATGGCGCGTCAGCCGCAGCAACGCCCGCGTGCGCTGAGAGGCGAGGTTCTGGGCGTAATGGGCCTCATCCGCCAGCAGCACGCACCCGGCCGGAGGCAGCTCCGCGGGCAAGCGGGCCCAGCTGTGGAGGTCCACGGTGAGGCCCAGGGCGCAGGCCTCCTGACGCCAATGGTGATGCAGTCCGCTGGGGGCCACCACGACAACCCGGCAATCCGCCAGGCGCACCATGGATCGCGCCGCGGCCAGGGCGGTGAGCGTCTTGCCCAGCCCCATGGCATCGGCGAGCACGGCCCCGCGGCGGGCGAGGAGCCAGCGCGCTCCAGCCCGTTGGTGGGCCAACAGGCGACGACCATCCACGAGCGGCTCATCCAAGGTGGCGGCCGCCACCAGCTGGCGATGGGGGGGAAGGGGGGGCAGCGGTTGCTCCAGCCACGCGCACCACTGCCGCAGCTCGGGCGAGAGGGGGATGCGTCCCTGGAGCGCGTGCCGCAGGGCCGCCGCGGCCTCCAGGGGGAACTGCCAACAACGCTCACGGGGGAGCCAACGCCCTGCGGGACGGATGGCGCGGAGCTGGGCGGCCGTGACGGGATCAAAGGGCAGGACCACCTCGATCAGCCCGGACGCTCCCAGGCGCATCTGCAGGAGGTCGCGCCGCTGGTGGAGCAAACGGAGAAAGTGCAGTCAGCGACACATTGACAGAGGAAACACTCCCTGCAAAATCAACGCCAGTTGAGGAAACGGCATGTTGGCCAGGGATGGTGTTTTCCTGGAAGACCTCTGCCCCAAATCGCACGATCGACGCTGGCGACGTTCCCTCCACCTCCTGACGGGACGTCGTTGTCTCTATTGCGGCAATCCCTCCCAATCCATTGACCATGTGAGGCCCCTCAGCCGCGGAGGGCAGAGCGTGACAGAGAACTGTGTGCCGGCCTGCTTGAGCTGCAACGGCAAGAAAGGGGACAGTGAAGTGTTGCTCTGGTATCGACGGCAGAGCTTCTACGACCCGCGCCGCGCCATGGCCCTCAAGGCCTGGATGGACGGCGATCTGCGCCTGGCCCAGCGTCTTCTGGTGTGGACCACCCCCGGGGAAGGGGAGCCCGATCGACGGGTGCCCGAGCCAGGCGGAGCTCACCAGACCCGGCAGGCGACCTCCCCGCTGTGGCGGTGGCAGATGGCCTCCTGATCCTTGGGATCCTCGGGAGCGACCACCACGGCAAGGACCAACAGCAGCAGGGCGATCCAGAGGGAAGCTCCCGGCGCCGCCCCTTCGCGGTCCGCGGGACGCCGCCGCTTCCGCCGTGCCCGGGGAGGCGCCGCGGCCGGACCCGTTGCCCCCGAGGGGGCGACGAAGGCGCACACCCCCACCCCGAGCGGGCGCGGGGCCAGGGCCGAGGGGGTAAACAGGAGGGAAGGACGCACGATGGCCATGGAGCGGAAACGGTGAAGGAAACGTGGACCCCAGAGGAGAGAAGCCGAGGTGGACGCGATCCCGAGGGGAGGACCCCGGAAGGACGGGATCCGGAGGGGAGGACCCCCGGAGACAGAGAGGCGGAGACCACCCAGGCGCCGCGTGACAGTACAAACGTACTGAATCCCTGGCCCACCGTCAAGCCGGGGGCCCTGCGGTCCATCGGGCGCCTCGTGGTCTTTGGCGGGGGCTACACGGGCACACGCCTCGCACAGGCTCTCGCCGCCTTCGGCGTGCCGGTGACCCTCACCCACCGCCAGCCCACGCCTCCACCCGAGCTCCCTGCCGACCACTGGCTGCGGTTCGACAGCGCCAGCGGCCTCCTCCCGGGCGCGGCCGACCTGGCCGGCATGACCCACGCCCTGGTGACGATCCCCCCGGACGACCAGGGGCGCGACCCGGTGCTGAGCGCCCTTCTGCCGCTGGTTCGCCAGGCGGCGCCCGCGTGGGTGGGGGTGCTCTCCACCACGGGTGTCTACGGGGACCAGGGCGGACGCTGGGTGAACGAGGCCAGCCCCCCGCAACCGCTCGCGGGGCGAAGCCAGGCCCGCCTCCGCTGCGAAGAGGCCTGGCGGGACAGCGGGCTGCCGCTGCAGATCTTTCGTCTGCCGGCGATCTATGGGCCGGGGCGAAGCCCCTTCGCCGCCCTCCTGGAGGGTCGGGCGCGCCTGATCCACAAGCCCGGCCAGGTCTTTTCCCGCATCCACGTGGACGACATCGTCGGCGCGATCCTGCACAACCTGTCCCTCCCGGCCGGGGAGCGACCGCCCCTGCTCAACCTGGCGGACGCGGAACCGTGCCCTTCCAGTGAAACCCTGGGCTATGCGGCCCACCTGCTGGGGCGCAAACTGCCCCCCGTGGAGCGCTTCGCCGACGTGGCCGAACGCCTGGGTCCCATGGCCCGGAGCTTCTGGCTGGAAAATCGCCGCACCGACAGCCGGCGGCTGCGCGACGAACTGGGCTACCCGCTGCGCTACCCCACCTACCGCGAGGGCTATCGCGAGGGCTGCCGAGCGGACTGGATCAACGCCCGGGCTTACCCGAGCTGACCCGGCGTGGAGAGCTGGAGGTCCTGACGGATCCGCTCCCAGTCGATCCGCAGCCAGCCCTTCTGCAATCCCAACCCCAGGCCCATCAGCAACAACCCGAGGAGGAAAAGACGAACCATGACAACCAGCGCCGAGAGCACCCCTCGATCCAACCCCAACACCGGCCCCCTTGTCATCGCCCTGGGAGATCCGGCCGGCATCGGCCCGGAGGTGGTGCTGAAAGCCCTGGCCCGGCCAGAGACCCGGGGGCGGCCGGTGCGCATCGTCGGCTGCCGGCGCTGGTTGGAGCACACCTACAGCTCTCTGCGCGGGCGCAGCGCGGCCCCGCTGGCGGATCCCGCCACGCTGGACATCCTGGATTCCCCGCTGGTGGACCCCGTGACGCCCGGCATGGGAACGGCCGGCTCAGGGGAGGCCAGCTTCGCCTGGTTGAGCCAGGCGGTGGCCCTGCTCCAGGAGGGTGGGGCGCGGAGCCTGGTGACGGCGCCGATCGCCAAGGCGGCCTGGCATGCCGCCGGTCACCACCATCCGGGCCAAACGGAACGGTTGGCGGAGCTCTGCGGGGTGGCCAAGGCCTCCATGCTCTTCACCGCCCGGCCCGCGCGAGGCGCATGGCGCTTCAACACCCTCCTGGCCACCACCCACATCCCCTTGTCTGAAGTGGCCCCGCGGCTCGACGCCGATCTGGTGAGCCTGCAGCTCGACCGCCTGCTGGCGTTCTGCCAACGGTTCCAGCCCCAGCCGCGCCTGGCCGTGGCCGGACTCAATCCCCACGCCGGCGAGGGGGGCGCTCTGGGGCGGGAGGAGGGCCTCTGGTTGGAGGACTGCCTGAACAGCTGGCGGCAAAGGCATCCCGAGGTCAACGTGGCGGGGCCGCTTCCCCCCGACACCTGCTGGCTGGAGGCGGCCCGGGCCTGGCAGGGGGAGGGAATCGCGCCCGATGGCCATCTGGCCCTATATCACGACCAGGGGCTGATTCCGGTGAAGCTGCTCGCCTTTGATCGGGCGGTGAACACCACACTGGGGCTGCCCTTCCTGCGCACCTCACCCGACCACGGCACCGCGTTCAACATCGCCGGACAGGGCGTGGCGCGGGAGGAGAGCATGGCGGCGGCCCTGGACACCGCCTGGGAACTGGGCTGATCCCAGACGTTGTCCAGGCAGGCGGTCCTCAGCTTGGGCGAATGCGCATCAACACCTGGCCAAACTCCACCGGCGTGCCGTTTTCCACAAGGATTTCCACAACCTCGCCGCCCGCCTCCGCCTCCAGCTCGTTCATCAGCTTCATCGCCTCCAGGATGCAGACGGTCTGACCGGCGCGGATGCGGGTGCCCAGATCCACGAACGGAGGCTCCCCGGGGGCGGGGGAGCGATAGAAGGTGCCCACCATGGGCGCGGTGATGGGCTGCAGGTCGCTGCGGCTGGCCACCGTCGCGGGGGGCGGCGGAGCGGCCGGGCTGACGGCGGGGACGGGGAGTGGTGCCGGGGCCACCGGGGCGGCCACCGGCGCCGCGGCGGACACCACGGCTGGCAGGTTGCGACGGACCTCCAGGCGGAAATCTTCCGCTTCGAGGCGAAATTCCTGGATGTCGCTCTGGCTGAGTTGCTCGAGAAGCTCGCGCAGTTGCTGATGATCGAATTGCATGGCGCTCACGACTCCCTGCCGAGATAGGAATCCGAACGCGTATCCACTTTCACCTTGTCACCGATCGAGATGAAGAGAGGAACCATCACCTGGGCTCCGGTTTCCAGGATGGCGGGCTTGGTGCCGCCGGTGGCGGTATCCCCCTTGACGCCAGGGTCGGTCTGGGTGACCTGCAACACCACGGAGTTGGGAAGTTCAACTTCCAGGGGCTTGTCGTTATGCATCACCACGGTCACCTCCATGCCCTCTTTGAGATATTTGCGCTGGCTGCCGATGTCATCCGCGGTGAGGCGGGTTTCCTCGTAGCTGGCCATGTCCATGAACACATAGTCATCGCCCTCCATGTAGGTGTGCTGAAGGGTGGACTTCTCCAGGAGGGCCTGAGGAACGGTTTCGCCCGCGCGGAAGGTGCGCTCCACGACGTTGCCGGACTGCACCGCCTTCAGCTTGGTGCGGACGAACGCCGACCCCTTGCCCGGCTTCACGTGAAGGAACTCAATGACCCGCCAAACCTGCCCGTCGAGCTCGATCGTGGAGCCCGTGCGAAAGTCATTGCTTGAAATCATGGCGGCGCCACGGATCGGCGGATTGTACGTCTGGCTACTGGCCGCCTCCCGCCCCGCCCCGCTCCTCCGCCAGGCCGCCAGGCCGCCAGCCGCCGCCAGGCCCCGGTCGAGCTGTGCCAAAGTCCGCTTAGACACAAGATCGGCATGGCGTCTGGATCTCTCCGCTGGCCATCCCGCCGCCCGTCCTCCCGGTTCCTGGCCCGGGCTGTGAGGGTCCTGCTCCAGGGCCTGCTGGTGGTGGCGCTCACCCTGTTGCCGCCCAACGCCCCCGCCGCCTGGGCCTATTTGCCGAAGGGCAATGCCGTCACGGATCCCGAGGCCCTGCTGCGCAACGCCCTGCCGATCCAGCAGGGCAATCTCCAAGATTTGCAACACCGGCTGGAGGACACCAGCGACGATCTGCGGGCCAAGCGCTGGAATGCCCTCGCCGCCACGGTGCGACGTTGCCAATCGCTGCTCACCGGCGATCGCGAGACCATCCTCAAGGCCTTTCCGCCCGAACAGCGGGACGAAGCGGAGGCCAGGCTGACCAGCCTGGGCGGCCATCTGCAAGAGCTGGCCACCGCCGCCGACAACCTGAACCGGGACGCCTTTCTGGCCTCCCGCCGCAAAGCCCTGAGCGACATCGGCGCCGCGGAGGGGCTCCTGGTGGGGGATTTCCCCTTCGTCATCCCGAGCGACTACGACAATCTGCCGCGGCTGCTGGGTCGCGCCACCGTGGAGCTGCGCACCAACAAGGGCACCCTGGTGGCCGTGGCGGACGGTTTCAACGCGCCCCTCACGGCCGGGGCCTTTGTGGATCTGGTGAAGCGTGGCTTCTATGACGGACTGCCCTTCAACCGGGCAGAGGATTTCTACGTGCTGCAGACGGGTGATCCTGAGGGTCCGGCGGAGGGCTTCATCGATCCGGTGAGCAAGCGGGAGCGGCGCGTGCCCCTGGAGATCCGCATCCCCTCCGAACCCGTCCCCTTCTACAACCAGACCTTTGAAGATCTGGGTCTGTTCAAGGCGGAGCCCGTGCTGCCCTTCAACGCCAAAGGAACCCTGGGCTGGGCCCACTCCGATGGCGCCCTGGATGACGGCAGTTCCCAGTTCTTCCTGTTCCTGTCCGAGCCGGAGCTCACCCCGGCGGGGCTCAACCTGATCGATGGGCGCTATGCCGCCTTCGGCTATGTCGTGGAGGGGCTGGAGGTGCTGGATGAACTCACCGCCGACGACACGATCGTGAGCGCGAAAGTGATTGAAGGGGCCGACAACCTCCAAGCCCATGGGTGAGGGCCCCACCCTGGCCGAGCTGGGGGAGTGGGAGCTGATCCGGCGGCTGGGGGCCTTCGCCCCACCGGGGCAGTTCAACGATGACGCGGCCCTGATCCCCGTGGCGGGGGGCGGGGTCATGCCTGGCGCCTGTGGTGCCGGGAGCACAGACGCGCTGGTCATCAACACCGATGTGCTGGTGGAGGGGGTGCATTTCAGCGCGGCCACCACCGGACCGGCGGATGTGGGGTGGCGGGCGGCGATGGCCAACCTGTCCGATCTGGCTGCCATGGGCTGCGCGGAGGTGGTGGGGATCACGGTGGGCCTGGTGGCGCCACCCTCCACGCCCTGGCCCTGGGTGGAGGGGGTCTACGGCGGGCTGGCGGAGGCCCTGGCCACCTGCGGCGGGGTGATCCTGGGGGGCGATTGCAGCAGCGGCCAGGACCGCCTCCTCGCGATCACGGCGCTCGGGCGGTTGGCGCCCGGGCCGGGGGAGGGGGCCGGTGGGGCGCCAGGACCGATCCGCCGAGGCGATGGCCGCCCCGGCGACTGGCTGGTGAGCAGCGGGATCCACGGCCTCAGCCGGCTGGGGCTGGCCCTGCTGCAGGAGCCGAAGGGCTCCCTGGTCGCCAGCCTTGCGCCGACCTTGAGAACACGGGCGATCCAGGCCCACCAGCGCCCGCGGGCGCGTTTCGATGCGGTGCGGGCCCTGATCGCCAGCCGCCCGGCGCGCACGCCATGGCGAGTGGGGGGGTGCGACAGCAGTGATGGCCTCGTGGCGGCGGTGGGGGCCATCGCGGCCACGAGCGGCTGCGGCGCCAGGCTCGAACGGGCTTCCCTGCCCCTCGATGCAGGCATGGCGACTCTTGCGGAGGCGGAGGGCTGGTGCCTGGCCGGTGGGGAAGATTTCGAGCTGGTGCTGGCCCTGGAGCCGGCCTGGGCACGGGCGCTGGTGGCGGCCCTGCCGGGCAGCGGTGTGATCGGCGCGCTGGTGGCGGGGCCGGCGGGTGAGCTGCGGTGGGCCCGCCCGGACGGCGAGGGCGAGCGAATCCAAAGGGAGGGCTACAGCCATTACGGAAACAGACGTGGTTGAACCCGGTCAGGCAAAGCCACCAACGGTCAGCCTTCCCCTGACAGGGATCGCGATCAACGCGCGATCGGCGATGCGCTGCTGACCGGGACCCCGGGGCTGGCGTCACCGCCCGACAGACCCCGCAGAACGCGTGCTCGGCCATTTGGGCCTTTCCAAATGGACCCTCAGGAGAAACAAAGTCAGCCCCCATCCAAGGGGCGCACCCCGTTTGCCCTGCGTCAACCATCTTGGCGACAGTCAGCGTTGGCTCAGACAGCAATTCGGAGCGGATCGAACCCTCAAACGCCCAATGGGATGTCTTTTTGATGTCCAACATGTTCCCTCCTACATCCAAGTCCGGAATTGCCATTGGCTCGCCCGCATCAACAGCAATCGCCGCGGCGATGGCCCGGCGGCGGCACCATGCCCCGGGGCCTTCCGGAGGGACACCACGTCGTGAACCAGCTCGCCGTCACCGGCTATCGCTCCTTGCGGCAGCTCACCCTTCCCCTGGGCCCCCTGACCCTGGTGTGCGGCGCCAACGGCTGTGGCAAGAGCAATCTCTACCGCGCGCTGGGGCTGATCACCGCCGCCGCCCGGGGGGATCTGGTGGGGGCGCTGGCGGTGGAGGGGGGACTGCCGGCGGTGTTCTGGGCGGGACCGGAACGGGCCCCGGACGCCTCCCGCGGTGGGGAGCGGCGGGTGGAGGGCAACGCGCGGCGGGAAGCGGCCCGCCTGCGGCTCGGCTTCGCTGGCGACACGCTCTCCTACGCCATCGAGCTCGGCTACCGGGCCGACGACCAGAGGAGCGCTTTTGTGCTGGATCCGGAGATCAAGCGGGAGTGGATCTGGGCGGGCGGGCCCTTCCATCCCCGGGCCCTGCTCGTGCAACGCGCTGGTGGGGTGGTGGAGCGCTGCGAGGGGGGACGCACGACGCCCCTGGCCTTTGAGGTGGCGCCCCACGAAAGCCTCTTCACAGCGGCCTCCGCCCCCCAGGACGCCCCGGAGGTGCTTGAGTTGAGACGCACAATTCTCAGTTGGCGGTTTTACGACGGCTTCCGCACAGACCGGGGGGCCCCCGCCCGCCTGGGTCGCCTCGCCACCCGCACGTCCGCGCTCTCCGCCGATGGCGGTGACCTGGCGGCGGCCGTGCAGACCATCCTGGAGATCGGCGATGGCGAAGGCCTCCAGGCCGCCATCGCCGACGCCTTTCCCGGGTGCCGCCTGGAGGTGGACACCCAGGCCCCCCTGTTCCGCCTGCGGCTGCATCAGCCCGGCCTGCTGCGACCCCTTGACGCGTCCGAGCTCTCCGATGGCACCCTGCGCTATCTGCTTTTGGCGGCGGCGCTCTTCAGCCCGCGACTGCCGCCCCTGCTGGTGCTCAACGAGCCGGAGAACAGCTTGCACCCGGATCTGCTGCCCCCCTTGGCGCGGCTGATCAGCGCCGTGGCGGAGCGCACCCAGGTGTGGGTGGTGGCCCACGCCGGAGCGCTGATCGAGGAGCTCAGCGCGTCCCGGCACTGCAGGCTCTTGCGGCTGGACCGCGAGCAGGGCGCCACGGTGCTGCCGGGTCAGACGGTGCTGGATCGGGCGGCCTGGCG
>CAYVWU010000058.1:0-7129 GCA_964455575.1 uncultured Cyanobium sp.
TTGCGGATGTGGTGGAATTGGTAGACACGCACGTTTGAGGGGCGTGTGGCTTCGGCCTTGCGAGTTCAAGTCTCGCCATCCGCACTGTTTTTTCTCTGCCCCTCGTGGTCTCCCCTCCGCCGGAAGGCGCACCCACGGCAAGGCCTGGGGGCCACTTCGGGCCAAGCCAGGGATCGGGTTCGCCGGCCGCTGCCATCGTGCTCGTCAGCAACGGTCCCGGAGAGATTTCCACTTGGGTGCGTCCCCTCGCGGAACGTCTGCATCAGATGCTCCCCCTCCGCCCTCGGCGGCCCGACGCGCCTTGCGCCCTCCATCTCGTGTTGGTGCCCTGTCCCAACGGCACCGGCCACGAGCATGCGGTGGCCCGGTCCTGGGGTCTTTTTGACCGGGTGGTGCCGGCCCGGCGGTTCTGGTGGCTGCTCCTCTGGCCCCGGCGACAGGGGGTCTGGCCGCGCCAGGGGGTGGTGGTGTTTCTGGGGGGCGATCAGTTCTGGACCGTGCTCCTCTCCGCCCGCCTTCGCTACCGCCACCTCACCTACGCGGAATGGGTGGCCCGCTGGCCCCGCTGGAATGACCAGCTCGCCCTGATGGGGGCCAGCGCCGCCGCCCGCCTGCCCTCCCGCTGGCGGGGTCGGGCGCGGGTGGTGGGGGATCTGATGGCGGATCTTCCCGAGGTGGCCCGACAGGCCCAACCCCTCGCGTCGGGGGGGCCCTGGGTGGCCCTCCTGCCGGGATCGAAGCGCGCCAAGCTGCTGGTGGGCATCCCCTTCCTGCTGGCCGCGGCCGATCGGCTGCGCCAGCTCCAGCCCACCTGCCGCTTCCTGCTGCCCGTCGCCCCCACCACCACGATCCACGCGCTCCAAGCCTTTGGCAGCGGCACCAATCCCCTTGCCCGCCACTACCTCAGCGGCGAGCCCCGGCTGGAGGAGGGACCCGATGGCCAGCCCCTGTTGCGCACCGCTCGCGGCACCCCCATCCACCTGGAGATCCAGCACCCCGCCCATGGCCCTCTGAGCCAGTGCGCCCTGGCCCTCACCACCGTGGGGGCCAATACGGCGGAGCTGGGGGCGTTGGCTGTGCCGATGATCGTGCTCGTGCCCACCCAGCATCTGCATTTGATGCGGGCCTGGGACGGTGGATTGGGGGTGTTGGCCCGCCTGCCGGGGATGGACCGCCTGCTCGGGGTGGCGCTGACAGCCTGGCGCATGCGCCACCGGGGATTTCTGGCCTGGCCCAATCTGTCCGCCGGTCGGCTGGTGGTGCCCGAACGGGTGGGCCCCATCACTCCCGATCAGATCGCCGCGGAGGCGGCCGACTGGCTCGACCATCCGCAGACCCTGGCGGCGATTCGGGAGGAGCTGCGCGGGCTGCGGGGGCAGCCCGGGGCCCTGGCCAGCCTGGCGGAGATGGTGCGCGACCTGCTGCCGGCCGATCTGGCTGCCTAAGCTGCTCCAGACGCTTTCCTTTCCTTTCGTGACGCAGGACTCCTCCACGGCTCCCGAGTCGGCCTGCGGCCTGCCCAGTGGTCTCTCCCGCGACACCGACGAGGCCGCCTGGCGCGAACGCCTCACCCCGGAACAGTTCCGCGTCACCCGGCAGGGGGGAACGGAGCGGGCGTTCACCGGGGCCTACTGGAACCACAAGGATACGGGCCTCTACCGGTGCGTCTGCTGCGGAGCGGAGCTGTTCCGCTCCGATGCCAAATTTGATTCCGGCACCGGCTGGCCAAGCTTCTGGCAGGGGGTGAATCCCGAGGCCATCACCACCTTGGTGGACCGGTCCCACGGGATGATTCGCACGGAAATCCGCTGCGCCAACTGCGAGGCCCACCTGGGTCATGTGTTCAACGATGGACCGCGGCCCACGGGCCTGCGCTACTGCGTCAACTCCGCCTCCCTGTCTTTTCAGCCCGCCGCCTGAAAACCTCCAGGATTACTTCAACCCGTCGCGGTCGCCGGGTTCCCGGGGCGCGCGTCCCCCCAGGAGCACCTCCGCCACCCGCGGAGCCACGACGTCGAGGGTCAGCTCGTCGCACACCTTGCGGTGGCAGCGGGCGGCGAGTTCCCGGGCCTCCTCCCGTGAGCGCCACAGCCGGCACACTGCGGTGGCGAAGGCCGGCAGATCCAGATAGGGGACGCTCACGCAACATCCCTCGGCCGCCAGATCAGGAATGGCTCCCGACCCTTCGAAACAGACCGTCGGCACCCCCACCATCGCCGCTTCCAACACCACCAGAGGAAAGGGGTCCTCCCGCGACAGCAGCGTCAGCACCTCCAGGCGGGAGAGAAGCCAGCGGAAGGTGGGCAGAGAGACGGACGGCACCAGAGTGACAGCGTCCCGCACGCCCAGGCGTTTCAGATCCCACTCCATCTCCACATGGGCCGCCGAGCCCTCGCCGCAGCCCATCCACACCGCATGGAAGGGAACCTCCCCGAATTGCCGTTTGCATTCGCGCACCAACTGCGGGAACAGATCGAAACCTTTGCGGTGGATCGGAGTGCCACCGGTGCCGATGAGGGGGATGCCGTCGCGCAAGGCGTCCAGCAACCTCGGCATCGTTCCCAGTTCACGGGTCACGGAGTCAGGCATCGCGGCGGATCGCGCGGGAGCGGGGCCGGAAGCGTCAGGAACGATGTATTCAGGAATGATCGTGCAACGGCTGGCGGGCACCGCATAGGTGGTGTGCAGCATGTCCGCCACACAGGGCGCGCAGGCGATGACGGCATCGGAGAGATCCAGCTGAATCTTCACCTGCTGATCGTTGGAGAGCTGGCGCAGGCTGGGAAGAAGTTCGTGGACATGGCTGACAATGCGTTGCCGGGAGTTTTTCTTGAATTGCCGCAGATATTTGCCCAGCACAAGGGTGCTCAGATAAATGACGTCTGGTTGTTCGTTCTCCAGAATCCTGGTCAGCCAGATGCCAGGATCCGCTTGGCCGCGTTGGCGGAGAAGTTTGCCGAGACGTTTATGAAAGCGATCCGGCTGGTTCAGATCGGTGGGAATCCAGGCATGGGTTTTGCCCAGGTGCTCAAAGTCGGGCCGCAGCGCCCCATCGCGCATCAAAACATGCACCGTCTCGATCCTGTGATGAGCCCGCAGCCATTGGCTGAGGCCCAAAAGGATGGCCGGCGCACCGGTGCGAGCGGCCTCATTGCTGATGAAACAAACCTTTGTCACCGCCTACGCCTTGCCTGTCAACTGTGATCCCTGAGAAACTGAATCGCGCTCTGCAATTCCTCCGCGAAGCGGTCGATCTCCTCGGGAGTGGAGGTGAACCCCAGGCTGGCCCGCGCTGTGGCGGCCAAACCGTAGTGGCGATGGAGGGGCTGGGTGCAGTGGTGGCCGCTGCGGATGCAGATGCCCGCGGAATCGAGCAACGCGGAGATGTCGTGGGCATGGAGCCCCTCGACATGGAAGGCGGCCAGGGCTCCGCGATGGGGTTGGCGTTCAGGGGAGGGCCCGAGAATGCGCACCCCCTCGATGGCTTCCAGCCGGGCGAACAAGTGCCGGGTCAGCTCCTGCTCCCAGGCGTGGATGCGGGTCAACCCGAGGGTTTGCAAATAATCGATGGCGGCGCCCATGGCGATGGCCTCGCCGATCGCCGGGGTGCCGGCCTCGAACTTGTGGGGCAGTTCGGCCCAGGTGCTGTGGTCGAGGAACACCTCGTGGATCATTTCTCCCCCGCCGAGGAAGGGGGGCATGGCCTCCAGAAGCGCCTCGCGGGCCCAGAGGAAGCCGATGCCCGTCGGGCCGCAGAACTTGTGGGACGAGCCCACAAGAAAGTCGCAGCCCAGCTCGCTCACCGCCACCCGTTGGTGGGGCAGGCTCTGGCAGGCGTCGACCAGCAGCAGGGCGCCAGCGGCGTGGATGGCGGGAGCCAGCTCAGCGATGGGGTTGCAGGAGCCGAGCGCATTGCTGACGTGCACGAGGCTCACCAACCGCGTGCGCTCGTTGAGCTTGGCGTGAAAATCCTCCAGATCCAGCTCGCCATCAGAGGTGAGCCCCACGTGGCGCAAGACGCAGCCTGTGCGTTGGGAGAGTTGCTGCCAGGGCACGAGGTTGCTGTGGTGCTCCATCAGGGAGACCAGAACCTCATCGCCCGGTCGGAGCGTGCTCTCCCCCCAGCTGCGCGCCACCAGATTGATGGCTTCCGTGGCGTTGCGGGTGTAAACGATCTCCGCGGCGCGGCGGGCGCCGACGAAGCGGGCCACCTTTTCTCGGGCTCCCTCAAACCCCTCTGTGGCCCGGGCGCTCAGCTGGTGGGCGCCCCGATGGACATTGGCGTTGTCATGGGTGTAGTAATGCAGGAGCGCCTCCAACACCTGGCGGGGTTTCTGACTGGTGGCCGCGTGATCCATGTAGATCAGGGGCTGCCCAAGGCAGGCGGTCTGCGCCAGCAGGGGGAAATCGGCCCGGGTGCGTTGGGCGAGGTTCTCCACAGGCGACGGTGCCGCGCTGGCGGATGACAGGGGCGGCTCGGACGTGAGCGGCGGATTGGGGGCGAGGGTCATGGGCGAGGCGATGCGGCGTTCAGGAAAGACAACGGGTTCCAGGCCTCGGCCGCCGCGGGCAGCTCGGCGCTCACCTCTTCGCCAAAACCACGCAACAACAGGCGAGACGCCTGTTCGGCGTCGATGCCGCGGCTGCGCAGATAGAACAGTTGCTCCTGCCGTGGGCGGCTGATGGTCGCGCCGTGGGTGCAGCGCACATCGTCCGCCACGATTTCCAGCTCAGGTTTGGTGTCGATCCTGGCACGATCAGAGAGGAGAAGGCCACGGCTGAGCTGGGAAGCACGGGTTCGCTGGGCGTCGCGCGGCACCTGCACGCAGCCATTGAACACGCTGCGGCTGTCCCCGTCCGCCACCACTTTGTGGAGCTGATCGAGGGTTCCCTCCGGGCCGGCGAAGCGCACCCGGCTGTGGGTGTCCGCCAGCTGAGCACCGTTCAGCCAGTGCAGGCCGCGCAGGCGGGTGTCGGCCTGGCCCTCGCTCTGAAGCACCACCGGCTCCTGCCGAGCCAGCCCCCATCCGGAGCAGAGGCTGGCCTGGGACCACTGGCTCCCGGCCGCTTGCCGGACGGCCGTCACGGCCAGCAGGGCCGCCTCGTCGGTGCCGCGGGCCACAAGTCCGTGCTGAAGGCGGGCGTCACGCCCGAGGGCGATCTCCATCACCACGCTGGTGAGGCTGGGGCCTTCCGCCTCATGCACCTGCAGCAGGGTGAGGGAGGCTCCGTCCTCCAGCAGCAGCAGCACCCGCAGGGGAAGCACCCCCGCCCGTGGGCCCGCCTGGCTCACCAGTTCGAGGCAGGGGGCCACCGTTCCGCGCACACGCAGGGCGAAAACACTCGGGACGATGGCGGTGTTGAGGGCCACAGCCCAGTCCCGGTCGACTCCCGTGTCGGTGAGGACCGGACCGAGAACGGCGCTCAGGGCGTCACCCTCCAGCCGCTCGATACCTTCGGGCCAGGCCAGGCGGGCGTGGGTATCCGGCGCGTCCAGGCGGATCCGGAGCGTCGAACCCGTCGCCGGAGGGAGGGGTGTTGGCGGATGGAGGGCTGAGGCCGAGGAGGACTCCGGGGCGGCGGAGGGTGACGCCAGGAGATGGGGCGCCAGGGTGGTGAGGGGAAGAAGATCGGTGAAGCGCCAGGCTTCGTGCTGCCGGCCGGGCAGGCCGGCATTGGCCAGGGTCAGACGGGCGCCCTGGCGGGCGGACTCCAGGGGATCGGCGCTGGGGCCTGCTCCCTTGGGCGACAGCGCGGTGGCGTCGAGCAGGGCGGTCAACCAGTCGTGGCCGCGTGGCACCCGGGCCGTCGGCGGCAGGGGGGAGAGGGTGGGCATCAGCGCGCCTCCACCGGACTGGCCGGCAGGGTGGCGGCCAGCTCCTGATCCACCCAGTCGTAACCCCGCTCCTCCAGCTCAAGGGCCAGCTCCTTGCCGCCCGTCCGCAGGAGGCGTCCGGCGGCCATCACATGAACGAAATCCGGAGTGATCGCCTCCAGAAGGCGCTGGTAGTGGGTGATCAGCAGGGTGGCGTTGTTGGGTCCGGCCAGTTGGCAGACCCCACCGGCAACGATGCGCAGGGCGTCGATGTCGAGGCCGGAATCCGTCTCGTCCAAAATGGCCACCGTCGGGTTGAGCAGGGCCATCTGCAGGATTTCGTTGCGCTTTTTTTCGCCTCCGGAAAATCCTTCGTTCACGCTGCGATCGAGAAACGCGGGGTCCATCTGCACCACGCCCAGACGCTCCCGCACCAGATCCTCGAAGCTGAAGGTGTCGAGCTCCTCTTGGCCCTGCTGCAGCCGCCTGGCATTCGTGGCCACCCGCAGGAATTCCAGGTTGCTGACGCCAGGGATCTCCACCGGATACTGGAATCCCAGAAACACCCCCCGGCGAGCCCGCTCCTCCGGGGAGAGGGCCAGCAGATCCTCGCCTTCAAAGCGAATGCTGCCCGCTGTCACGGTGTACGTCGGATGGCCCGCCAACACCTTGGAGAGCGTGCTTTTGCCGCTGCCGTTGCGTCCCATCAGGGCATGAATTTCTCCGGCGCGGATGGTGAGATTCACGCCATGGAGGATGGGTTGGTCGTCAATCTTGGCGTGGAGGTCGGTGATCTCCAGCAGGATCGGGGCGTCGGGTCGGATCACGGAAGGTTCAGGGAATCGGGCAGGGCGTGGAACGGGAGCGGGAGAAGGACTTGAGGCGGGTGACGGGGGCGATCAGCCGACGGACCCTTCCAGCTTGAGGGCCAGCAACTTATCGGCTTCCGCGGCGAATTCCATCGGCAGTTGGTTGAACACATCACGACAGAAGCCACTCACCATCATCGACACCGCTTCCTCGACGCCAATGCCTCGGCTTTGCAGGTAGAAGAGCTGATCTTCGGAGATGCGGCAGGTGCTGGCCTCATGCTCCACATCCGCGTCCGGCTGCTGGGAGCGAATGTAGGGATGGGTGTTGGCCCCGGCCTGATCACCGATCAGCATGGAATCGCATTGGCTGAAATTCCTGGCTCCCACCGCTTTCGGGCCGATTTGCACCAGTCCCCGGTAGGTGTTGCTGGAGGTGCCGGCGCTGATTCCCTTGCTCACGATGGTGGAACGTGTGCGGGGGCCGACGTGGATCATCTTGGTG
>CAYVWU010000058.1:7139-12558 GCA_964455575.1 uncultured Cyanobium sp.
CCCGGTAGGCGTTCTGGCCGCGCCCGGCCGAGATGCCCTTGGAGATGATGGTGCTGCGGGTGTTTTTCCCGATGTGAATCATCTTGGTGCCCGTGTCGGCCTGCTGACGGTTGTTGGTCAGGGCGACGGAGTAGAACTCGCCGACGGAATCGGCTCCCTGAAGGACGCAACTGGGATACTTCCAGGTGATGGCGGAACCGGTTTCCACCTGGGTCCAGCTGATGCGGCTGCGCCGTCCGCGACAATGGCCGCGCTTGGTGACGAAGTTGTAGATGCCGCCGACGCCCTCGGCATCGCCCGCGTACCAGTTCTGCACGGTGGAATATTTGATGGAGGCTTCATCGAGAGCCACGAGTTCAACAACGGCGGCATGCAGTTGGTTGGTGTCGAACATCGGGGCCGTGCAGCCCTCCAGGTAACTCACCGAGGACCCCTCTTCCGCGACGATCAACGTGCGCCCGAATTGACCGGTGTCGCCAGAATTGATGCGGGAATAGGGGGAGAGATCCATGGGACATTCCACGCCCTTGGGGAATGAAGACGAAGGAGCCATCGCTGAAAACAGCGGAATTGAGTGTGGCAAAAAAGTTATCGTTCGCCGGAACGACGCTGCCAAGATATTGCTCGATCAGGTGCGGGTGCTCCCGCACGGCCTCGCTGATGGAGCAGAAAATCACACCGTGTTCGGAGAGTTTCTCCTTGAAGGTGGTGGCGATGGAGACGCTGTCGAAGACGGCATCCACCGCGACATTCGAGAGGCGTTTCTGTTCGCTCAGGGGAATGCCGAGTTTTTCAAACGTGTCCAGGAGCTTCGGATCCACCTCATCCAAGCTGGCCTTCTTGGCGCTTTGCTTGGGAGCGGCGTCGTAGATGATGTCCTGAAAGTTGGTCGGCGGGTGGGTGAGCGCAGCCCAATCGGGCTCGGCCATGGTGAGCCAGTGTCGGTAGGCCCGCAAACGAAAATCAAGGAGAAATGGAGGTTCCTCCTTGATGGCTGAGATCCGTCGGATCACATCCTCATCGAGGCCCTTGCTGAATTTTTCGGTTTCAATGTCGGTCACGAAGCCGTACTTGTACGGCGTGGCGACAAGGCTCTCGAGGCTTGTTGTGCTCATGGAAGGCTGGGCGTATCAGCCCGTGGCGTGGGTTTTGATTTCTTCGAGGCTGATGGTTTGCCGCTCTCCTTTGAAGGGATTGTCTTCGGTGAGGAAGAGCATGCAGTGACACTCCTTCCGTTCCCGCATCGGTACGCAGGGACAGTTCCAGAAGGCCTGGGACACTTCCGCTTCCTTGTCCTCGTAATGACGGCACGGGCAGAGGGCGGCGCCCAGCTCATCCTTGTGGCGCGCCAGGCCTTCCAGCACCACGGCGGTCACGCCGAGATCGGCGCAGAAATACGTATCTGTGCGCTGGGCATAGGTTTCCGCGAACTTGCGGATCACCTCCAGGCTGCCGCTTGCCGGGGTGGCGGCGGAGGCGTCAGCGGCGGCCGCACTGGCTGGAGAGGAGAGGGCATCGGATGAGGTCACGGCTGCTCTGGAGGGGACAGGCGGAAGGAACGGATCTCTGGAGGCGGGGCGGAGAGGCGAATTGCGAAACGAGAACGTTTCGTAACCCCCACACCTTAAGGCATCCAGGGCGGCCTTCGGTCCGATCATTGTGTCTTGTCCCCGGCGCGATCGATCCCAGGTCGCCCCATTTCCACCTCGCCCGTGGCATCGTGGGGGTCGCGGTTGTGTGCGAAAAGCCGCCTGGTTTGCCCCATGAGCGTCCGCCACCTTCCCCATCACCGCAACCGGTCGCCCCTGGCCCCCCACGCTGTCTCCAGCGTCGAGGCTTCAGCGATCGACCCCCCCCTGGCCACCCGCGACGCGGTGCTCGCCCTTCTCCTGCGCCGGGGCGACGCCACCGCCGCCGACCTTGCGGCCAGCCTGGGCATCTCCGTCCAAGCCATGCGCCGTCACCTCCGCAGCCTGGAGGAGGACGCTCTGGTGGAGTCCAGCACCACCTCCGCCGGCCCCGGCCGTCCCACCAACCACTGGCGCCTCACCAACCGCGGCCAGGAACGGTTCGGCGATGGCAGTGAAACCTTCGCCCTCGGCCTCCTCCACTCCATGGCGGCCACCCTCCCCGCGGACACGGTGTCCAACCTGATGGAGCAGCAGGCGGAGGAGAAAGCCCGGATCTATCGCACCCACATCGGCTCCGGCCCCCTGGAAGACCGCCTGGAGCGCCTCACCGAGCTGCGTCGCTCGGAAGGCTACGTCGCCGATCTGGGGCCGGATCCCAGCGCCGGTCCCGACCACAGGGCCTGGTTGATTCGCGAACATCACTGTTCGGTCATGCGGATCGCCGAGGAGTTCCCCCAGGTCTGCGACCAGGAGCTTCTGCTGCTCCGTCTCACCTTCCCCGACTGCCAGGTCGAGCGCGTGCATTGGCGTCTGCAGGAGGGGCACTCCTGCGGCTTCCGCCTGCAACCCCAGCCGCGGGATCCCTCCACCGAGGCCGGCTGAACCGCGCCCGCCGCCGCCATGCTCACCCCTGACGATGAGGTCCTGCTGCGCACCAGCGTGTTGCCGGCTCTCGACCGCCATTTCCTGAGCCTGCTCCTCCACGGCCTGCGCACCTTCCAGGCCATCGCCGCCCGCGCCGAGGCGCCGCGGGACCTGCCCGATCGCGCGTCGCTGGTGGCCTGGGTGGCGGAGCAACCGCCGCTGGAGGGTGATCCGGGGTTCCAGGAGGCGTTTGTGGACCAGCTGTGCCATCTGCGGGATCCCCTGCGGACCCTCGCGGCCCGCCACGGCGTGTCGCCGCTCGACCTGGGAGGCGAGGCGCTCCTGGCCTGGGTTCAGGAGCAGGTGGACGCTCGCCTCAGCCGCCCGGTGGCCAGCCCGCCGGAGGGAGCGACAACCCCGCCACCAGGCTGACCCCCGCGCAGGCGGCGAGAGCCGCGAGCAATCCGGGGAGCCCGGGCCGGTCGCCCTCCAGCCGCGCGAAGGGCAGGGCCAGAACCGGCGAGGTGGAGAGGAGCGCCACGGCGAGCCCGCTGGATAGCCCCTTGAGGGCCAGTTGCTGCAACATGATCCCCAGGCTTGTTCCCAGCAGGGTGGCGACGAGGAGGGTGGGCCACCGCTTCAGGGGCGAGAGCGATGGGGCGACTCCGAGTGAGGGCGCGGGCGCCAGGACGCGCGTGGACGGGTGAACAGGAAAGGGCGTGGGAAGGGACGTGGGCGGGGGAAAGGGCCAGAGCTTGGGGGATGGCGAGGGCTTGGGAAACGGCGAAAACCGCCGCAGCGCGAGCCACGGGCTGAGCCTCACCCCGACAGGAAGGAGCAGCAGGCTGGCTCCCCCAAGCCGCACCGTGGCCGCCACCAGAGCGGGCACCTCACCGGAGCGCAGGGCCGTCCGGGCCAGAAGGGCGCCGGCGCTGCCGCAGGCCATCGCCGCCAGCGCCAGGCCCAGGCCCGCCCAGGGCACGGTCGCCGGCGCGGCCCGCTCGGCGGCGGGCCCGTCGGGGGGGCGTTGACGGGCCACGACCACGACCGCGAGGCTGATCAGGCCGATCCCCAGCCACTGGGCCGCGCGGGGGCGCTCCCCCAGGGTCACCAGGCCCACCAGGGCGGTCAGCGCCGGGCCGCCGGCGGTGAGGGTGAGGCTGCGACGGGTGCCCAGGCGCCGCAACGCGCTGAAAAAGAGGCTGTCGCCCCAGGCGATCCCCACCACGCCGCTGAGGGCCAGGAGTCCCAGCGCTCCACCCTGGAACGCCGGCGGCCAGCGCACCAGGGCGAGCAAGGGGAGCTGCAGGAGGAACGCCAGCAGGGTTTTGCAGAGATTGAGTTGCTGGGCCGTCCAGGTGGAGGGCAGGCGGCGCCAGAGCAGGGTGGCCACCGTCCAGCAAAGCGCCGCCAGCAGGGCCGCCACCACGCTGGTGGAGGGAGCGGGGGTGGCTGGCGTGAGCAGTCCTGTCACGTGTTGGCCGTCCCGCCGCGCTCCTGGCCTTGCGATCATCGCTGCAGAGACCATCCCTTGATGTCGCTGGCCATGGAGAACACGATGGACACCGCGCTGGCCTTTTTCCAGCGCAGCTGCGGCCGCTGGCGGTCGCGCCGCAGCAGCCATCACTTGCTGCACCGCCGTGCGGAGCCGGGCGGGTCCTGGATCGAGGTGGTGGAACTGGAGGCCGCGGATCCCCGCCTGGTGGCCATCGCCGCCCTTCACGGGCAGGACCCCGCGGCTCTGGTGGGGGGGTGTCGGGTGCGCTGGAGCGGTTCCATGGCCTGGGATCAGGAGGGGCAATCCCATGAGGGCGAGAGCGTCTTTGGCCTGATTCCCACCGATGCCCTGGGCCGGGAAGGCTGGCTGCTGCGCGACCGGGGCTATGCCGAGACCTCCCCCGTGGCCGGTCGCTTTCGCCTCGAGGCGGATGACGCCTTGGTCCTGAGCACGGACTACGAAACCATGACCAGCGTGGAGCGCTTCAGCTTTGTCGGACCGGACGTGCGCCTTCGCCTGAGCACGGTGGAGGGGCTGTCCAACACGGCATCCTTCTGCATCGAAACCCGGGTCGCCACGTCCGAAGGCGCGGGGGAGCCGGCACCGGCCGCTGAGGCTCCCGCCCCGGGGGCGACTCTGTCACTGCTGGGCTGGTGAGGGAGCGGGTGGAACGTTACGGACTGTGAGCCCTGGCGAGAGCGGCCGGGAGGCTGTGGGGCCTTCTTCTACGATCCCCTCCGACGGATGCCTGACCTCGCGTGGCTCTCCCACTCCTCAACTACGCCCCCATCACTCAAAATTCCAGGGTCAGCCCCTTCCGCGTCGGTTCCGACGAAGACCCCAGGGCCGCCTCCATGGACAAAGCCATGGACCGGGAGGATCAGAACTTTGTCATTGAGTCGGCCTACCGGCAGATCTTCTTCCACGCCTTCAAGGTGGATCGCGACCGCACCCTGGAGAGCCAGCTGCGCGACGGGCAGATCACCGTGCGCGATTTCATCCGCTCCCTCTGCCTGTCCGACACCTTCACCCGCAGCTTCTACAACCTCAACAGCAACTACAAGGTGGCCCGCCACCTGGTGGAGAAGCTGCTCGGTCGTCCCACCCATGGCAAGTCCGAGGAGATCGCCTGGTCCGCCGTTCTGATGACCCGCGGCGTCAAAGGCATGGTGGATGACATCCTCAACTCCGAGGAATATCTGTCCGCTTTCGGCTACGACACCGTTCCCTACCACCGCAACCGGGTCGTGGGTTCCCGGGAGGTGGGAGAGACCCCCTTCAACATCACCTCCCCTCGCTACGACGCCTACTACCGGGGCATTCTGGGCTTCCCCCAGATCGTGTACACCGGCACGGCCCGCTCCTTCCCCGAGCGCGCCCAGCAGCGCCGCGGTGGCTTTCCCGAGGACTACCTCCCCTGGGTGCG
>CAYVWU010000059.1:0-12498 GCA_964455575.1 uncultured Cyanobium sp.
ACGATCACCACCGCTGTCACCGCTGTGAAGAGCGCCGTGTCGGTGCGCAGGGTTCCCGGACCCGGCTCCAGGACGGGTTTGCGCCGGAAGCCATCCGCCAGCGCCAGCAGGGCCGCGATCGGCAGGTAGCGCCCGCCGAGCAGGCTCAGGCTCGTGGTGAGGTTCCACCAGAGGCTGTCATCCGCCAAGCCCTCCAGGCCGCTGCCGTTGTTGGCGGTGGCGGAGGCATATTCGTAGACCACCTGGCTCAGGCCATGGGAACCGGGAACGCTGCTGCCCGCCAGAGCCGGACCGCCCGCCAGGGTGAGCGCCGCCGGGATCAACACAAACAGGGGATGGATCAGGAGGATCAGGCTCGCCAACATCACCTGCTCTTTTTCCACCTTGCGCCCCAGAAATTCCGGGGTGCGGCCCACCATCAGACCGGTGACGAACACCGCCAGCAGAACAAAGACCAGCCCGTAGGCCAGGCCGGTTCCCTGCCCCCCGAACACCACCTGCAGGACGAGGTTGGCCAGGGCGGCAAGCACCGTCAGGGGCATCGCCGCGTCCAGCAGGCCGTTCACGGCGCCGGTCATGGTGCCGGTGGTCACGGCGGACCAGAGACCGGTGAGCACCGGGCCGAAGCGCATCTCCTTGCCCTGCAGATTGCCGCCGCTCAGCCAGGGGGAGAGGAGGGGATTGCCCCGCGCCTCCGCCACCATGGCCACCCCGGCGCCGATGATGAGCAAAGCCATCATCAAAGCCAGCAGCCAGGCGCTCTGCCGGCGGTTGCCGATGAAGCGGCCGAAGGCGTCGATCGTGGCAGCGGGGATGAGGAACATCGCCCAGGTCGACACCAGATTGGTCAACAGGGTGGGGTTTTCGTAGGGATGGGCGGAGTTGGCGCTGAGAAAACCTCCTCCGTTCTCGCCCACCTGCTTGATCGCCTCAAAGAGGGCGATGGGGCCCCGGGGGAGGAGTTGCCGCCCCCCCTCCAGGGTGGGGATCTCCAGGGGCGGCGCCAGGGTCATGGGCACGCCGCAGACCAGCAGCGCCAAGGCCAGCAGCATGGAGGCGGGAATGAGGACCCGCGTGAGGGCGCGCAGGAGGTCGCGGGGGAAATGGCCGAGGGTCTGGCCGCTGAAGCCACGGATGACGGCGAAGCCCACCGCCAGCCCCGTGGCCGCGGACACGAACATCAGAAACTGCAAGGCCCCCAGCTGGGCCAGATTGCCCAGCCGCTCTTCCGGGAGCAGATGCTGCTGATCGGTGTTGGTGAGGAAGGAGATGGTGGTGTGCAGGGCCAGGTCCCAGGGCAAGCCGCCAAAGCCGAGGGGATTGAGCCAGGCCGGTTGGAGGCGCAGCAGCAGGAAGGCCAACAGACCGAACGCGCCGTTGGTGAACAACAGCGCCTGCAGGTAGCTCTGGCTGGTCTCCGCCGAGCGGCCGGTGTCCCCCATCCAGCGCAGCAGGGTGGCTTCGAGGGGGGAGAGCCAGCGATCCCAGCTGGGCTGCGGCAGGTCCGCGAACACCGCGTGGAGATGACGGCCCAGGAGGGGGGCCGTAAGCACGACCGCCGCCAGGGTCACCGCGGAGAGGAGCCAGGGGAGCAAGGCGACAGGCGATCGGGTTCGGTGATTGTGGCGGGCGCCAAGGATCCGCAACAACTGACAAATGGCAGAGGTCGGCCAAGGGGAGCGTGGGGCGAGCGGACCGGCGCCGGGATCAGGTGGGGGGGAGGGAGCCGTCGCCTCGGAGGGTGGCGGAGGCCTGATGCCACAGCAGGGCGGCCTGCGTGCGATTGCTCACGCCCAGCTTCTGCAGCACCACATGGAGGTGGCTGCGGACGGTGCCCTCTCCGATGCCCAGGCGGCGGGCGATCGCCCGGTTGTGGTCCCCCTCCGCCACACAGGCCAGCACGTCCCGCTCCCGGCGCGTGAGGGCGCCAAGCCCGAGGGTGGAGGGGGTGTCCATGGAGCCGGAGGCCGGCGCGGGGTGCGACTGGAGGGCCTGCGTCGCCTTCCGATCCCACCAGCTGGCTCCCGCCAACAGGGACGGAAGCGCCAGATGGACCTGGGCAAAAGCCTGCTCCTTGTGGAGATAGCCCGACGCCCCTGCCTCCCACATCTGCCGCACCCGCCAGGGGTCGTCATGGCTGGTGAGAATCAAAACGGGGATCCCGGCGGAGGCGCAAAGACGCCGGCAGGTCTCCAGCCCCCCGATCCCGGGCAGCACCAAATCCAGCAGCACCAGATCCGAGCCGCACTGCTCCCGCAGCTCCAACCCCATCTCTCCATCACTGGCGACCCGCACGTCCGCCACGCCTGGCAGCTGACGCAGGTGGCAGGCCATCGCGAACTGATAGGCCTGGTCGTCCTCGATCAAGAGCAGACGCACGGCTGGGAACGCGAACGGGGAAGGCGCACCACCACCTTCGCACCCCCGCCCGGGCTGTTGCTCGCCGTGATGCTCCCTCCATGGGCTTCCGTGATGAGTCGGCAGAGGTAGAGGCCCAAGCCCGATCCCATGGAACCATCCGCGAGCTGCGCGAAGCGCTCAAACAACCGGGGCAGCTCACCAGCGGGGAAGCCCGGGCCGTTGTCCCGAACGACCACCAGCCAGACGCTGTCCTCTTGGGACAACTGCAGCCACACCCGCTCGCTGCGCGGGCTGTGATTCACAGCGTTGAGCAGCAGATTCTCCAGGAGACGGCGCAACAGGACCGGATCCGCCACCACGCTCATCGCAACGGTCGGCTCCTGGCGGATCAGGAGCTGGATGTGTCGTTGCGCCGCGATGGGGCCCACGGACTGAAGGGTCTCCTGGAGGATGGTGGGCCAGTGGCAGAGCTGAGGCTGCAAGCGCAGGCCATCCTGTTCCGCTCGAAAAACCTGCAGCAGATCATCGATCAACCGCAGGCAGCGCCGCTGGCTGTCGCGGATGGCGTCCACCGCGGGGCCAGCCTCCAGCAAGGAGAGGGACGCGATGGTCCCCAGCACGGGCGTCTTGATGTCATGGGCCAGGGTCGCGATCACATCGCCCCGGAGCTGTGCCCGGGCGAGATCCACCTCAAGAGCGGTGTGTCGCCGTTGAAGGGACTGGTTGTTGACCAGCAGCGCCGTGGTGATGACAAGTCCAAGGCAGACGAGCAGGCGATCGATGACCACCGTGGAGGCGTTCAGATCAACCGGCAGGGGGACCAGGAGGTTGAGGAGGGTGGAGGCGCAACAAAGGAGAAGAAAACGCCAGGCCTGACCAGGGGTCCGCTGGGACGCGCCAAGGAGCAGGGGAACGCCGTAGAGCGTGCCGAGAACGACGGCCGCGGGCGTCGCCAGCTCCAGGAGGAGGATCAGCAGCCAGGTGCCCCAGCTGAGGCTGATCGACGGTGCGGCGTCCCTCAAGCCGTCTGGCCCTCCAGGTTTTCGGGAGGAAGCCCATCGGAGATGAGATGAAGGTCGATGCTGCGGCCGCGCAACGCCAGCTGCAGCCGTTCCGACAACGGGCGGCGCCACAGGGCCTGGAGGCGGGAGCGCATGGTCTGGCCGATGACGATCTGGGTGATGCGACGCTCCCGGGCCACCCGGGCGATCGTCGGCAGGATCTCGACGCTCTCCTCCCGCAGAAAGGTGCCGCCCACGTCCTCGCAGAGCTGACGGCACGACTCCAAGGCGAGGGTCTGCTCCCGGCTGAGGAAGCGATTTGGATCCTGCACCGTCAGCGCCAACAAGGGGGCATCCATGGCCGCCGCCAGACGGGCGGCGCGGCGCAGGAGCCGCTGGCTGGTGCGGTCGTTGGCCAGGCAGACCATCACCCGCTCCCGCATGGGCGTGTCGGAGGAGAGCACATCGTTCTCCACGCGATCGGCCACCTCCCGCAGGGAAAGCTCCCGCAGGGCCACCAGATGGCGCCGTTGAAAGAAGTGGGCCAGGGCCTGGGCCACCTTCTCCGGGGCATAGACCTTTCCTTCCCGCAACCGTTCCTCCAACGTCTCGGGGGTCACATCCACCAGCACGACTTCATCGGCGAGCTCGAGGACACGGTTGGGGATGCGCTCGCGCACCACCACGCCGGTGAGTTCCGCCACGAGGTCATTGAGGCTTTCCAGGTGTTGGATGTTGAGGGTGGAATACACATCCATGCCGGAGAGCAGGAGCATCTCCACGTCCTGCCAGCGCTTGTCGCGCTCACTGCCGGGAACGTTGGTGTGGGCGAGTTCATCGACGAGCACCAGGCGCGGGTGGCGCGCCAGGATCGCCGCCACATCCATCTCCTCCAGCTCCACCCCCTGATGCAGCAGACGTCGACGGGGGACGCGCTCCAGACCCTCCGCCTCCCTGGCCGTGTCCTGCCGACCATGGGTTTCGAGCAGGCCGATCACCACATCCGTTCCCTCCCGCAAGGCTTCCTTGCCCTCCTGGAGCATGCGGCAGGTCTTGCCCACCCCGGGAGCCATGCCGATGAACACCTTGTGGCGACCGCGGCGCAGGGTGGAACGGATCAAGGAGGGGTTGGCTGGCGGGGCATCAAGTATGGAAGAAAAGCCATCGGATCACGCAACCCTCCGCACCGGGTTGACGAGCCCTGGCACACCCCGTCAAAAGCGAAAGGTCACCCCCGTGCCCACATGGTGCTGCCAGCCGAGGCCCCAGCCTTCGCCCTCCTGGCTGCTGTAGATCGGGCTCCAGTGGGCAAAGAGAACGGTGTTGGAGCCAACGGGAAGTTCCAGGGCCACTTCCCCACCCCAATCGGTGCGATTCGGCAGGTCGGCATAACCACCGGGGCTGTAGAAGCGGGGGCCACCGGAGAGGGTCACATTCAAGCGATCGATGTTGAACCCCACGCCTAGCCAGGGGTCGGTGTAGTTGCCGACATAGGTGCCATCGGAATCCCATCCCGTGCGGTTGTTGACAGAGACGAAGACACCGTCGGCGATGGCTTCCAACCCATCCCCAAGCGCGAAGTTCACATCGCCATCGCCCAGGGCCCAGACCACGCCAACACCCAGCTCATGCTTGAAGCCTTCGCTCTCGTCTCCCTGGTCACGGGTGACGTAATAGGGCTGCCACTCCGCGGTGAGCGACAGACGCTCATTGGGGTCGTAACGAACTTGCAGTTGCCCGCGAACATCCGCCCGACGCCAGGGCGCGCCGGAGCCATGGCCATGGGATCCCTCCACATGGTCGTCGTCGTGATGCGCTTCATCGTGATCATCCTCGACGTGCACCCGGCCGTAGAAGTGTTCCGCCTCGCCCCACACGAGCGCCGGTCCCACCATCGCTTCAATGGCGAGACTGCCCTTGTTGGGGAGTCCCCACTCGAGCACCACCCCCACCAAGCCATCGATCGCGTAGTGACGCGGTTGATCCTCCAGGTTGTTCTCCAGGCCGCCATGGCCCTCGATCGTCAGCACCGGCGACAGCTGAAACGCGCCGGGAGCCAGGTCGGCACCGCCCGCAGCGCCATGGGCACGCAGCGCCATCGGCAGCGCGAGGACAAGGGCCAAACCAGCGGCCGCGGGCAGGAGGGTCGCGGAGAGACCAGCGACCAGGTCTCGCGAACCAGGAAGGACACGATGCATGGGGGACACGGTGAAGGAACAGGGCACGACGAGGAACCTCAGGGGATGGAGGCCCAACGACGGGCGAGGCGCTCGGCCCCGACCGCGTCGCAGCGACCGCCCTGGCCGTTGACAAAAGTGCAGACATTGCCGGTGGCGGTCTGGACGGCGGAGCGGCCCGGCGCCAGACCATCGGCGACCAGGGGGCTGGGGTTCACCGGCACGCCGCTGTCGCGGCTGATCCGCCGCAACGTCTTCGACGGGGGCAAGGAGTCCGCGAACAACTGGCGTGTGCCGGACGCGCGAATCGCCCTGGTCATCGCCGCCAAGCTGGAGGGGCGCAGCACGCCAGCGGTGGTGTAGGCGTCCACGAGGGGAAGCTCTCGCACGCCGAAGCGCCGCGCGAAGCTGGCAAACGCCCGGTGTTCACTGACCAGAACGCGGCTGGCTGGAGGAACCGTCGCGACCTGGACCTCCGTCCAGCGGGCCAACTCCGCCAGCACGGTTCGCGCCTCCTGACTCCGCCGCCTGACCACCGGCGCGGCGCTTGCCGGAAGGATCCTCAGCAGGCTGGTCTCCACGACGCGGGTCATCGCCGACGCCTGACCGGGATCGTGCCAAGGGTGGGGATCACGGCCAGGGTTCTCGGGCACCGCCCGCTCGGCGACCAACACCGCCGCCGAGCCTCGGGTCAGGCGCTCCAGGGCCGGTGTGAGGCCATAGCCCGTCATCACCACTAACCGGGCCTGCGCCAATGCCTGCCGATCGCGTGGTTTCAACACCGCCTGGTGGGGATCGGCGCCAGGAGGAACCAAACAGACGACCGTGGTTTGATCCGCCGCCAGGATGCGAGTGAGGTCACAGAGAATGCCGTCGCCGGCCACGACCAGGGGCTTCGCCGCCGCATGCCCGGGAGGAAGGACAGCGAAAAGGCCCGCGGCGACAGGAAGACACGCCTGGAAGGCCGGCCTGAGGAATCGCTTTGCGAGGGAGCTCGCGCGGAAGCACGCCCATCGGATGGTCAACGCCAAGGGCCGAGACCGCCACCAACAATACCTCAAATGATAACGGTTCTCATTCATGATGCTTGGTGGCTGCTCGCCGCGCCTTTCCTCTCCCCCCGATCCATGGACCCGCCCCTCCTTCAGGCCCGAGGCCTCTCCTTCCGCCATGGCTCTCGTCCCCTTCTCCACGGCATCGACCTCGACCTCCCCGCCGGCTCACGCACGGTTCTCCTGGGGGACAACGGCGCGGGTAAATCCACCCTGCTCCGTCTCCTCCAGGGGGCGCTTCCGCCCCATGGGGGCTGGGTGCGCCTGGAGGGTCGACCCCTGCGGGGGCAGCGGCGCCGAGTGGCCCTCCTGCCTCAGTCCACACCCTTGGCCTGGCACTACCCCATCGATCTCCTGGGCCTGGTGGCCCTGGGCGCCGACGGCGATCGCCAACGCGGTCTGACCGCCCTGCGACAGGTGGGCCTGGAGGCCCTCGCCCACCGCGCCATCCGCCAGCTCTCCGGCGGTCAACGGCAGGGCGCCCTGATCGCCCGGGCCCTGGCCCAGAACGCGGATGTGCTTCTCCTCGATGAACCCTTGGCCGCCTTGGACAACCCCAGCCGCCAACGGCTGGGAACCCTGCTGCGGCAGCTGTCCGCGGCCGGCACCGCCGTCCTGCTCACCTTGCATGGGGAGCAGCCGATCAGCCTGGGTCCGGTGCGGCAGTTCTTTCTGCATCAGGGGCGCCTGCGACCGTATCCCTTCTTTTTCTGAGACCTGATGCCCGTGATGGCTGTTCCCCTTGGACCCTTCTGGTTGGTGCCCGTGCTGCTGTCCGCTCTTTGCGGCCTGACCTGCCCCCTCCTCGGCACCGTGCTCGTGCTGCAGCGGCGGGTGCCAACCACCAATCTCATGGCCTACGCCGTCCTGCCCGGGGTGGTGATCAGCCAGGCCCTGGCTCTGTCGCCCCTGCTGGGAGGCCTGGTCAGCGCCCTGGGGGCGGTTCTGCTGGTGGAGAGCCTGAGCGCCAACCGGCCGGAGGGCAGCGGGCAGGGGGAGGCCGTGCTGAACACGGTGCTCGCGGGCTCCCTGGGCTTGGGGGTGCTGCTGGTGCAGGCTCTGGATCTGCCCGTGGATCTCGACAGCCTGCTCTTCGGCGATCTGCTCGTGGCCGGACCGGCGGACCTGCTTCGGCTGATGCTGGCGCTGGCCTTGGTGGCCGCTCTGCTGCGCTGGCGCTTCACCCAGCTGGAATGGCTCGCCCTCGACCCGGAGGGAGCCGAAGCCCGCGAATCGTCTCTGGCTCCCCTGCGCCGACTGCTAGCTGCCCTCACAGCCCTTGTGGTGGTGAGCGCCACAGCCGCCGTGGGCCTGGCCCTGGTGATGGCCCTGATCTGCGCCCCGAGCCTGGCGGCCCTGGCCCAAGGCGCGACGTGCCTTCAGCCCATCTTGCGCCGCGCCGCTCTCGTGGGGCTGGTGGTGAGCACAGGGAGCTGCGGCCTGGCCCTGCTGCTCAACCTGCCCCCGGGACCTCTGATGGCCTGCGCCTGCCTTCCCCTGCTCATCACGGGACGGAAGGGAGCCGGAAACGGATCTGAGGAAGGCCTCTGAGGGAGCCTCATCCGCGCCCGTCCCGTGTCGCTGGTGACGAGCGGTTGTCTCCACCGATTCGGTTCCCCCCCAAGGGATGTCGGTGCTCCGAACCCCGGTGGTGAGGCCCGAATCGCGCGGTTCGGCTCGCCCCTCACCGGCGATCCTTGATCGGGGCGACAGTGAGCGCACAGGGGCGAACGACGACCCCGCCACCAACGCACAAGCCACACCATGTTGACCCTCCGTTCTTCCTCTCCCTTCGAACTCCTGGACCGTCTGGAGCAACAGCTCAACCAGCAACTGCACACAGCCGAGCGCGTGCCGGCGGCCGAGGTGCACGACACGCCCGAGGCCTACGCGGTGGTGCTCGAACTGCCAGGTGTTGACAAGACCGCCATTGAGGTGAAGGCCACCGAGCGCACCCTGCTGATCAGCGCCGAGCGGCGCAACCCGCGCCAACGGGCCGACCAGCCCGGCGAGGGCGACAGGGCCGCCAACGCCAGCGAAACCGCCGCCCCGCCGGAAAAGGCCCGCGGACCGCTGCTGAGCGAGTTCCGCTACGGCACCTGGAGCCGCAGCTTCCGCTTCCCCCAGCCGATCGATCGCGAGCAGCTGCAGGCGGTCTACCGCGACGGGCTGCTGACCGTCACCGCTCCCAAGGCGAAGACGGTGAGCACCGTCACCGTGAAGGTGGAGGGCTGATGCGCTGACATCACCCCGGCTGAGGCCTCGATGAGAACCACTGCCCCCGGCTCCGGCTGGGGGTATTTTTTCGCGCAGAAGGAGCGAGCGGAGATGCGAAACGCGCCTCGCCATTCCCAACCCAACGCCTCCTCGACCTCGATCTGGAGCTGGACCTCGACCTCGATCTGGACCTCGACCTGGACCTGGACCTCGACCCGGCCTGCCATCGGTCGCGATGATGCGGGGGGGCGATTGCTTGGTTGGAGACATCCCTCCTGATGCGCTGGCTGCTGGCAGCGGCCTCACCCCCCCGCGGAACTGGCGGGTTGCGGCTGTTCAAACAACTCGCGCTCACCGGCCTGGACCGGTGGGGCCGAGCGCGTGCCGGGCAGAAGCTCGAAATCCGGGGTGAATTCCACCAGGAGCTCCTGCAGGGTCTGCAGGATCGCGGCATCGCCCTCCAGCTTCGCTTTCCCTTCGGCAGCGAGCGCATGGAACGTGCTCTGGCCGGACATGATCTGTTCCAGATCCCGTCGCCGGATCTCGATGGATAGATCAGCCCTGGGACTTTGGAAGCCTTTGCAATTGGTCAAGGTGGCATTGCTCATCTCAATGATGAATTGCTCGCCATTATCCGGGGTGGAGAGATTGACAACAAAGGCCAGTCCCACCGCTTTGCGGCTGTCGAGCCGGATGCCCAGAAAGTCCAGAAGGAGATCGGTGGACATCGCGCGGACCGTGTCGGGATTCACCGGCTGGCTGGTGACACCGCTGGGGAACCCATGGCGCAACTCGAAGGCCGCCGCCAGGAAGCTGTTGCGCACGCTGGGACTCTCCTTCTGATACCCCACCTGTTCAAAAGCATCAGCTAGGAGATCTTTGGCGGGCTGATGATCGGGCTGAGCGTAAACCAGCTTGTTAAGCAGTTCGATGGCGTGCAGATAGTTGCCGTCGTCGTAGAGCTGTCGACACTTGGCGATGATCGCCTCCGCTCCACCCATCATGTCCACATACAAGGGCGCCGAATCAGCCGGCGAAAGGGGAATCAAGGTGGCCGGATTGGCATCCCAATAGCCAAGGTAGCGATTGATCACCGCTCGACTGTTGTGCTCCTCCGAGCCGTGGTAGCTCCGCGCCGCCCACTGCCGCTTCAGGCTCTCGGGTTGTTGATAGATGTTATGAATTTCATTGATCGTCACCCCCTTGTTGGCCTGATGCAGCACCTCGTTATGCAGGTGTGCATAGGCATCGCGCTGGGTGCGCATCACCTCCTGAATCCGGGCATTGCCCCAGCGCGGCCAGCTATGGGAGGCGAACATGACCTCGGCCTCCTGAGCGAAGAGATAGAGAGCCTCGCTGATCTTCTTGGACCACTCCAAGGCATCCCTGACGAGGGCCCCACGGAGGGTGTAGATGTTATGGATCGTCCCGCAGATGTTCTCCGCCGCCCAGAAGGCCTTCCAGTCGGGGAAATAGGTGTTCATCTCGGCCGGCGCCTCTGTGCCGGGAGTGTTCTGGAACACCATGCGAACGCCATCAATGCTGATCTCTTCCAGCTCTTGTTCGATGATGCGATTGGGTTCAATCAGCCCCACTCTTCCCGCCGCCGTGTTCTTGCCGATCGACTGATCCACATGCCCATAGGGACTGCGGGGAAGCAGCAGGCCGTATTGATAAAAGGCTCGCCGGGTCATGGCGGTGCCGGTGTAGACGTTTTCCGCAATCGCATGCTTCATGAACTCCACAGGGGCCAAGACCTGAACCCTGCCGCACTGAGCATCCTCCTCGGAGATCACACCACGGACGCCACCGAAGTGATCGACGTGGCTGTGGGAATAGACCACGGCGACAACAGGGCGCTCGCCGAGGTGCTGATTGACGAAATCCAGGGCGGCACGGGCGGTTTCTTTGCAGGTGAGAACATCAAACAAGATCCAGCCGGTCTGGCCTTTGATGATCGTCATGTTGGCGAGATCAAACCCTCGCACCTGGTAGATCCGATCGGGTACCACTTCATACAGCCCGTAGGCCATATTCAATACAGCCTGCCGCTGCAAAGAAGGGTGAATGCTGTCAAAAACGCTGTCAAAACCATTCAGCAGGAAGTCATAACTCCCCATATCCCAAGCCACATGGCCCGCATCAGCCATGATCCTTTGATACTCAGGAGCCGCGAGGAATCCGCGCTGCGCTTCCTCGTAGTCCCGCTGATCTTCGAAGGGCAGGCTGCGGCGCAAAGCCTTCTGAAAGGCGATGGTGCGGGCCGACGGCGGCTTGCCCTTGGGATCGAAATGGGCTGTCGGGGCGGGTGAGGAATCGGCGTTGTCCACGGGAAGTCGAATTGACGGGAGAGAGGGTCCGAGGAGGGAGGGCCCGAGACGGGAGTGTCCGAGACGGGAAGGTCTGAAAAGCAGGCCGGTGGCGGGTCGCGGGGTGGCTTCATCTCATGGCAGGGTAAACCTGCCGCGGATCCCCACGGCTCCGCCTCTTGCGGGGGTTGGCAATGGATCATCCGCCACCCGCAACAACTGCAAAAGGCTCTTCCTCCCCAGTTGACGATCCGCCCCCGTCAATGAAAGGAAGAGAGCTCCACACCCTCCTCCGAGAAGCTGGAGATGTTGGCCAAGTCCGAGGAGATTGACTTTGCGAACGACCTGAACCTGATCAACCCGACCACAGCCTGTCCCAGCTCAGTGTTCTCACCACTTTGTGGTCACCTTCGACCCACCGGCTCCCAGTGCTCGGCCACCAGCGGACGCCGGCATGGGCCTTGGGTTCAGACGGCAGCATCGCCACAGATTTCACGCCTGAAGACAAAACAGCCAACAAGACTCCAGCCGTCAACATCCATCCTCCACTCCCCGGGGATTCTTACTCCCCCACCCTGACAGTGGACAGTCGCTGGGTGTCGTCGTTCTGATCAGCACCGATGATTTTCTGGCGACGCCCGGACAGATCGGCTGCCATCTCCTTGGCCGCATCCCGTGCAAGCTCGCTTCCAGGCTCCCCCCGTGGAGCACCTCAACACAACGATTCAGCCCTTGGTGGCTGCTGCCGCAGGGCGGCGAGGACCTTCTTGTGGGCCCGCTGCAGGGGCATCAGGCTGATCTGCGGCTGCGCCGCGGCGGGAGCATCGAGGCTGTTGTGGCCGAGCGGTCAGGTGCCCATCGCCTGATGCAGCGGCACAGAAAGGCCGCAGCGCCATGGCAAGGACGCCCCCCGGGGAGCGCCTGGCGCGATCCTTTACGCGGCGTGAGGGCAGGACGAGGGAGGCGGGGGGTATGGGCCGATCCGGGGGCCATTCCAGTCCTTTTCACTGGCGAAGCCGGCCCGGATCAGACTGCTCAGCCCTGGCCCTGAGCCACTGGCGGGAGTGCAACGAGCTGCACTTCATCAGCGGCTTGCCCCCTGGGGGCCTGCCGCCCCAGGGCATTCAGCTGATCACCAGCACGGCTGACTTCATCCGTCACTTCCCGGCGATGAGCGCCATGGGCGCCCGCCAGCACCCGCAGCAGGGGCCACTGCTCTCCGGCTCCGGCGGCGGGGGAGGAGGAAGGGGAGGAGGAAGGGGAGGAGGAAGTGGTGGTGGGGGAACGGGAGGCGGAGCGACGCGACCCGCGACCGGGCTGCTCTGGCCTCGGGGTATGTGAGACCGGGTTCAGCGCCCCAGGGTGCGGCGGATGTCCTTGA